>CAXTPN010000198.1:0-2157 GCA_964246125.1 uncultured Acidobacteriaceae bacterium | reverse complement strand
CTCGCGCTCCACCCATAGCTGAAACTCCCCCGCCGCATCCCCCGTATCCGCGCCAATCTCGAACGTCGTCACAATTACCGCGCGCACCGGCCACGGCTTCCCCTGCGCCTGCATACCCAGCCCGCACACCAAGAGCAAACACGCCAGATACTGTCTCATCTCCCCAGCCTATAGCATCCCCTCGCGTACACTCTCCTCAACCCCACATCTCAACGGCGTCGCGGAGCACCCCCATGCCCTCCCTGCAACATCGTCTCGAACGCTACTTCGGCTTCGCCCAGCACGGCACCACCTGGCGCGTCGAGATCCTCGCCGGCCTCACCACCTTCATCACCATGGCGTATATCATCTTCGTCAACCCCGCCATCCTGCACGAGACAGGCATGCCGCTCGCCTCCGTCACCATCGCCACCTGCCTCTGCGCCGCCTTCGGCTCCATCCTCATGGGAGCCCTCGCCAACTATCCGCTCGCCCTCGCCCCCGGCATGGGCCTCAACGCCTACTTCACCTACACCGTCGTGCTCGGCATGCACGTTCCCTGGCAGACCGCCCTGGGAGCCGTCTTCCTCTCCGGCATCCTCTTCCTGCTACTGACCTTCACCGGCCTCCGCCAGCGCCTGGTCGCCGCCATCCCCCACCAGCTCCACGCCGCCGTTGCCGGGGGCATCGGCCTCTTCATCGCCTTCATCGGTTTGAAGAACTCCGGCATCATCGTCGCCTCGCCCGCCACCGCCGTCACCCTCGGCAATCTTCGCGCCCCCGCTACCGCCCTCGCGCTCTTCGGCATCCTGCTCATCGCCGTTCTCCAGGCCCTCCGCATCCGCGCAGCCATGCTCCTCGGCGTCCTCGGAACCATGCTCCTCGGCATCGCCTGCCGCCAAGTCCATTGGACCCCCACCCACTACGCCCTATCCGACCTCCGCCTGACCGCCTTCCACCTCGACATCCCCGCCGCGCTCCACATCGGCGCCTTCGAGATCATCTTCGTCTTCCTCTTCGTCGACCTCTTCGACAACATCGGCACCCTCGTCGCCGTCACCGACCGCGCCGGCCTGATTGCTCCCGACCACACCATCCCGCGCCTCAACCGCATCTTCTTCGCCGACGCCACCGCCACCGTCCTCGGCTCGCTCGCCGGCACCAGCACCGTCACCAGCTACATCGAGTCATCCTCCGGAGTGGCCGCCGGCGGGCGCACCGGCATCACCGCCATCGTCACCGGCCTGCTCTTCCTCGCCGCCCTCTTCGTCGCGCCCCTCGTCGGAGCCATCCCTACCTTCGCCACTTCACCAGCCTTGGTCCTCGTAGGCGCATTGATGCTCGGCGGCATCGGCAAAATCGAATGGGAAGAACCCCTCATCGCTGTTCCCGCCTTCCTCACCCTCATCACCATCCCGCTCACTTATTCCATCGCCACCGGCCTCTCCTTCGGGCTCACCTCCTACGCCGCGCTGGAGGTCCTCACCGGCCGCGCCCGCCGCGACCACTGGATGCTCTCCACCCTCGCCGGCCTCTTCGCCCTCCGCTTCGCCTACATGGCTCAATCCTGATTGGCGTTGCCTTTGTTTGTCATTCTTTGTTTGTCATTCCCGCAGGGAATCTGCTGTTGCCTTGGCCTGATGAGTATCGCAAGGCTTGGGCCTTGATTTCTGTTAAACTCTGGTCAAGTCACAGAGCTAACCGCCTCCTCTTTTAGCTCGTTGCAATGACCTCGCGTGCGGGACCGGCGACGTCCTCTCCGCGGCCCCGCAGCACATGCACGCGATGATGTCCGTCCAGCATGGTTCCGTCAGGTCGAGCCTTCAGGCTATGCTCCTGCCCGGTCCCCGATGCGAACCAAGCACGCTTTCCTTATGCGGTTCAAGCAAAGAGACAACGGTGTCGATGCCGCTCACTTTCCAGAACTCCATCTCATCCGCCAGCCAATCGCCGCCGCGCGGTCGTGCCGTGCAACTTCGCGCGACCAGGACCCGTACGCAACCAGTCGCGAACTAATCCTCAGCTGATTAATAATCAGAAACCTTTGCCGTTGGTGTCGCTTCGCCGGTTTTGAAGCGTTGCGCCAGCGCACGCGCGGACCGCGCAAGCAGCGTCGTGTCGGAACCTACCGCAACAAAGCTTGCACCGAGTGAAATCCAAAGGCGGGCCTGCTCTTCA
>CAXTPN010000197.1:3194-4526 GCA_964246125.1 uncultured Acidobacteriaceae bacterium | reverse complement strand
GCAAACGGCCCGTGCGCGATGACCGCGCTGCGGCGCGGTACCAGGCCGAGGCGGCCCAGCTCGTCCAGCGTGGCCTTGGAGTGCGCGATGACCAGGTCGCTGGCCGCGACCAGGCGCCGCCGGGCGCGCAGGTCGTCGGCGCACACCGGAGACAGGGGCCGCACGTTGTGCGCGGTCCAGGCCCGCCGCAGGCCCCGCCGCCGCATGCCCACCCGGCAGCAGGCGAACCAGGCTTCCGCCGCCCGCCGGGTCAGGATGGAACGGCCCGAGCCGTACAGCCCGAAGGCGTAGCCCCAGTGCAGGTGGACGACCCGGGCGCCGGCCAGCCGCCTGGCCGCCAGCTCGAGCGGCAGCAGCAGCAGGTTGAGCGTATGGGAGGGAGTGAGCTCCTTCAGATAGCTGACCTGCGTCCCGCGGCGGCGCAGCTCCTGGTACAGCAGCTCCTGGTACGGGTTGGTGTCCTCCCGGGGGAGCACGAGCAGCTTCACCGTCTTCCCGCGTGCTCGGCCACCTCAGCCAGCACGCCGAGGCCAAACCACACGTGGTCGATGAGCACCCGGATGATCCCCTCGGACCGGTTGCGCCAGGCCGGGATGAGCAGCAGCAGCGGGTAGGGCGGGAAGACCAGGGTCAGCGGCAGGCCCAGGATGAACAGCGGGTAGATAACCGTGATGGGATCGTCGCGCAGCACGCGCCGGCGCCGGGCCCGGTGCTTGAGGTACAGCCGGGCGCGGGCCTTGCCGTAGACGAACGAGCGGCGCCGCTGCCGGCTGGCGGTTCCGTAGTCGTGCCGGACGACCGCGTCCGGCACCAGCCGGATGCGGTACCCCGCGTCGTTCAGGCGCCAGCTGAAGTCGGTATCGGAGCCGTAGGCAAAGCCCTCGTCGAAGTCGCCCACCGCGTCGAACGCCGCCCGCCGGAAGGCGAAGTTGAGGGTCGGGGCTTCCCGCAGGTAGGTCGTCTCGCCCACCTCGTCCGCGGACAGGTGGTAGTGCATCTCGCCCGCCATGCCCTGCGCTGCCCCCGCGGTGACGTCCTCGCCCTTCCGCAGCGGGGCCACCAGGCGCTCCAGCCAGCCCGGGCCCGTCCGGCAGCCGGCATCGGTGAAGACGATGATGTCGCCCTTCGCCTCCCGGATGCCGACGTTCCGCTGATGCGGGATCGACACCCGGACACCGGGCGGGCGCTCGAAGTCCAGCCAGCGAACGGTGTTCTCGTAGCGCGTGTTCTCGTAGCGCGTGTTCTCGTGGCGCGTGTTCTCGTAGCGGCGCCGGATGTGCTCCAGCCGGCCCTCCGACGCGTCGATCACGACGATCTCGGATGCCCGCTCGC
>CAXTPN010000197.1:0-3184 GCA_964246125.1 uncultured Acidobacteriaceae bacterium | reverse complement strand
GTTCCGGCTCGTCCTTACTGATGATCACGACCGAAATCACCGGTGGAATACCTCCGAGCTGCCATTCGTGTACACAAGGTCGTAGTTCGACCTCAGGAAGAGCGACGGGAACTGGTAACTCGCCGTGACGTTTTCCGACGACGAGCGGACGATGTTGTCCCCGAGGTTGGTGCTGGCGGCGTAGACCCAGGCGTGCTGGTCGAGGGTCAGCGGGGTAATCGCGTCAAAGACGCCCGCCCGGGTGCCCTCCACCGAGTTCAGGGTCAGCTGGGCATAGTTGTCAGCGTAGATGAACTGGCCCGCCGGGGCCTCCTGGCTGATCCAGGAGGCCGCCGACAGGTCAGTCGTGTGCTTGACGAAGTCCTGGTAGTCGTCGCCGCCGGTAGCCAGGTTGGCCCGCGGCCCGCCCCCGCAGCACCTTGCTCCCACCGCCCACCGGAGCCGCCCTCCACTCCGCGGCCAACTCCAACGGCACATCCGCCAGCGCGCCGGCCTTGCCCAGCGTTCCCTGCACCAGCACCGTGCCCGTATCCGTCGGTGCCGTGTCCGTGCGCGACGGATGCCCCTCCAGCCGCAGCCGCCACTGCTCCGGCTTCGGCAGCCACAGCGCAAACTCCGCCTCCGTCAGCGCCAGCGGCATCTTTTCCAAACCCATCTTCACGTTCACCCGCGCGCCGGTCGCCTCGATATACGGAAACCGCGGCGCTCCTCCGGCTGCCGTCTGCGCCGTCGGAGCCGCAGCGATCCGCGACGTTTGCAACAAAATACTCTCAATATTCCATCGCCCGTCCGCCCGCCGCACCAGATTCACACTCGGCTCCGTCAGCGATATCCTCGAAAACTCCACCCGCCGCCGCCACAACGATCCCAGCCGCAGCCTCGCCCGTACCGTGTTCGCCCGGATCACCGGCTCCCACCCAAACGCCGGGTCCTCCCCCACCACGAAGTTCTCCAGCGTAAATCCCGGCGTCGGCAGCACATTCAGCGTCACCGCATCGATGTGCACCGGCCGTCCTAGGCTCTGCGAGATGCTTCCTGCGATCTTGCGCCGAAACCGGTTCACATTTATCAGCGGCGGCAGTACCGCCATCGACACCACACCCGCCAATATGCCCACCACCACCAGTGAGCGCTTCCGACCCGGCAGCGTAAACGGACGCGGCTCGAAGTCCGCCGGATCGAAGTCGGCCTGGTTCTCAAAGCCACCTTCCACCCCACGCCCATCTTCGATCTCCCGCATCGTTTATCCTCTGCCGCGTAGGTACAAGCCTCGGGTGCTCAACGCTTCTCCATGGCATCCATGCGTGCTTCAAGTTTGCCGGTCAGGTGGTAGAACTGTCGCATATCCGCCTCCAGTACATTGAACCGCGCGAGCACTTCGGAGTGGCGGACGCTGGCCTCTTGCCGCACATCCTTCATCTCCGACCTCACATCCTTCATCTCCGACCGCACATCCTTCATCTCCGACCTCAAATCCTTGGCATCCGAACGATTCAGCAGGATACCCGCCAGAATCATCACCATCGGCAATCCAACAATCAGCACATCATGCATGAGAAGTCCCTCGTCCCACCTCTACTTGATCAAATGCAGCGTTCGCTTCCATCGCGTCTTGTCGAAAATGTGCAGAGCCGTCGTAAAGAACGATCCAATCCGCGCTCCCATCGAAGCCTGCTGCGCGTCCATCTGGTCCGCAGTCGATTCAAACGACCAGTAATTGAACAGCGGCCGCCCTAGAATATTCTCTCGCGGCACAAATCCCCAGAACCGCCCATCCAGGCTATGCTGTCGATTGTCCCCCATCGCGAATACCTTTCCATCCGGCACGACCAGATCCTCGCCATCGACATGCGACGGCTCGTCCTGCGCCCACAACTCGGTCGACCCGCCCGGCACCCCGTTCTTCGGGAAATCATCCCGCGCTGACTCATACGCATCCTGCGGATCATTGCTCTCGTGCGGTTTCGCCGCAAACGGCTCCTCCTGAGCCACTCCATTCAGGTAAACAACCCCGTTGCGCAGATGAATCCGGTCCCCCGGCAGCCCAATCGCCCGCTTCACCAGCACCAGGTCCGGCGTCTCCGCGTTCGGCTTCATAAACACGATAATGTCCCCGCGCCGCACATCCCGGTAATGCTCGAAGAAAGCCCACTTCGTCGGCGGAGCCAGCGTCATCCGGTCCACAAACACATGGTCTCCCACCAGCAGCGTCTTCTCCATCGACCCCGAAGGAATCACGTAATTCTGAAACACGAACGTCATCAAAAACAGTCCCACCGCCAACACCGTGCAGATCGACGCCACGGACTCCAACGGGGTCTCCACCTCCGCCGCGGCGTCCGAGTTCTTCGCCATCACCGCTTCGCTCTCCGCCACCTTCAACTCCGCCATCGCAACCGTCTCCATCCATAAGCAACCGTCATATTGACCAACCAGCAAATCTCACGCCGCATCCTGCTCCGGCCAATCGAAGACCGGTCCCTCAATCTTCTGCAGATACGCCACGATCTCAAAGAAGTTCTTGATATGCGGATTGCCCTTCGGCCCCAGCATCTGCATCAGCGTCTTAGGCGAACGCCCCAGTGCTTTGCCCAACACAATAAATCCAACGGTTCCATTTACATATTGACGCAACATCGATCTTCCCAGATCAATCTCGCCTGTCAACATGCACCCGACCGCTCCCCGCAGCATGGATTTGCGGAAATCCGCACTCTCCTGTAGACACTCACGAACCGTCTCGCTAAACGGCCTGGTCAACGGATACTGATCGCTTTCTTTCTTGATTTGTACTCTTGCCATAAAATCCTCGCTGAATCGATATCCTCTTGTTGTCTGCTTTTCGCCCCACCACCAAGCAGGATGATCAGCCTTTCGCCGTCTCTCCCGCAGTACACCCGGTGCCCAGGTCCGAAGTTTAATCGCAACTCGAACAAGCCAGCTCCAAGACCTTTGATCGCCGACAAATTGCCGTTCCGTAAACGTTCAACAGATTGTAGAATCCTCGTCTGTACCAAGCCGTCTAACGCGCCGAACCATCTCCTAAATCCATTCCGGCCAAGGCTGTCAATGTATTCCTGCACCTCGATCATGTCGAATGGTAACACCTTTTATACCACTAATCCCTATACAGACATCTACCGCACCACCCGAAACATCCTCTCCCACCGCCCCAGACTCACCT
>CAXTPN010000196.1:2400-4531 GCA_964246125.1 uncultured Acidobacteriaceae bacterium | reverse complement strand
CCCTGAAGGCCGTCCGCGGCACCCGCGACCTCCTCCCCCCCGAAACCGAGCTCTGGAATCGCGTCGAAGCCACCGCTCGTGCCCTCTTCCGCCGCTACGGCTTTGGTGAAATCCGCACCCCCATCTTCGAAGCCACCGAGCTCTTCGCCCGCGGAGTAGGCGAAGAAACCGACATCGTCTCCAAAGAGATGTACACCTGGGAAGACCGCGCCCGCGCCGCCAGCGAAAAAGCCCAATCCCTCACCCTCCGACCCGAAAACACCGCCGGCGTCGTTCGCGCCTACATCGAGCACAAGCTAGGCGACACCGGCAACCTCCAAAAACTCTTCTACATCGGCCCCCAGTTCCGCCGCGAGCGCCCCCAACGCGGTCGCTACCGCCAATTCTGGCAGATCGGCTGTGAAGTCCTCGGCCCCCCCACCTCCGGCTCCGAAAGCCCCATCCGCGACGCCGAAATCCTCGAGATGCTCGCCTCCCTCCTCGACGAGCTCGGCATCCGCGGCTGGCGTCTCGAGCTCAACTCCGTAGGCTCCTCCACGGACCGCCCCCGCTACGTCGCCGCCCTGCGCGAAGCCCTCGCGCCCATCAAACACCTCCTCTGCCCCGACAACCAGCGCCGCGCCGAGACCAACCCCCTCCGCGTCCTCGACTCCAAGGACCCTGACGACCAGGCCCTCATCGACACCCTTCCCAAGATCGCCGACTACCTCGACTCCGACTCCACCGAACACTTCAAGCAGGTCCTCGCCGCCCTCGACGCCTCCTCTGTCCCCTACACCGTCAACCCAAGATTGGTTCGCGGCCTCGACTACTACACCCGCACCACCTTCGAGTTCACCGTGCCCGTCTCCGATCAAGCCGGCAGTGGCCTCGGCACCCAGAACGCCCTCCTCGGCGGCGGCCGCTACGATGGCCTCTCCGAGATGCTGGGCGGCCCCAAAGCCCCCGGCATCGGCTTCGCCATCGGCGAAGACCGCCTCATCCTCACCCTCCAGGCGGGTGCCCCAGGTCTCGACTCTGAGACCTGGGTCTCCAAGCTCGACGCCTACATCGCCCCCATCGGTCCCGCCGCGAACGCCGCCGCCCTTGCTCTCGCCCGCGACCTCCGCCGCGCCGGCCTCGCCGTCGAAGTAGGCGACGGCTCCTTCCGCCTCAAAAAATCCTTCGACGCCGCCAACAAACTCGCCCGCCACATCATCCTCCTCGGCGAAGACGAAATCGCCACCAGCCGGTACAAGGTTAAGACCTTCGCTACTGGAGCCCAAGTCGAGATCGCATCTGACGCGCTGGTGATGGTCTTGAGAGAGCATTAGTCTCTGGTGTTGACAGGGTGTATACATCATGTCAACATAATGACAGCATGAACAGTTCCGCTACAGCTCGTAAGCCGCTCGGCATCCGTGCTACGCCAGCCCAGCATCGCGTCCTAACTGAAGCTGCGGCACGCGAGCAGCGCTCCCTCAACAGCTTTGTACTCCGTGCCGCGCTCCAGGTAGCCGAGTCTCAGACCCCACTAAAGCCGAAACACACTCCCGAGGAACTCATGGCAATCTTCCGCGCTGCCCGCGAAGAGGTACAGGCGCACAACCCAGCCAATCGGGACATCCTCGAAGAGTTCCTCGCCGAACGGCGCGCGGAAGCTGCGAGTGAGTGAAGCCGTTCTTGACTCCTCTGTTCTGCTTGCGATTTTCAAAAATGAAGCATTAGCTACAGAAATCCTCCATGTAGTAGAAGGTGCGGTCATCAGCGCGGTCAACTTCGCTGAAGTGTGTAGCAAGCTCTCGGACCTGGGGATAACCCGCGCACCCCACGTCGCGAGCGTCTTCAACCTCTTGTCTCGTATTGAACCGTTCACTGTTGATCAGGCTCGGTCGGCAGCAGGGCTTAGACCGCTGACCAGTGCCGCTGGCCTTTCTCTCGGCGACCGCGCCTGCCTGGCGTTGGCGCTCGAATTGAGGGCAGACGTTTACACAGCGGATCGCCAGTGGTCGCGAGTCAAGGTCGGCTGTCCTATCCACCTCATCCGGTAAGCGGGCAAGGGTAAGCGAAAGAAATCATGTTCCAGGCAGACTTCCTCTACGCCGTCGAGCCCAACCTCACCGCCCCAGAGTTCCAGCAGCTCCTCCTAGAC
>CAXTPN010000196.1:0-2390 GCA_964246125.1 uncultured Acidobacteriaceae bacterium | reverse complement strand
CTCCGGCCTCGCCCCCCGCCGACCCACAGACGACCTCGCCCGCCTCGACCGCATGCTCAGCGGCGCAAACCTCATCGTCACCGCCCGCCTACAAAGCGAGTCAGGCGGCACCCTCGTCGGTATCGCCCGCTCCCTCACCGACCGCGCCTACTGCTGCTACCTCTCCGACCTCGCTGTAGCCCAATCCCTCCAGCGTCGGCACATTGGCCAACGCCTCATCGAGCGCACCCGCCAGGAGATCGGCCCCGAGGTCGATCTCATCCTCCTCTCCGCTCCCGCCGCCTTAGGCTTCTACCAGAGCATCGGCATGCCTCGCCACCCCGCCGCCTTCCACTACCGCCGCGAACGCTGACCTACTTTGCATCGTGCAATCCATCACGACGCAGCCTGCGCCGCTACCTTGTGCTCCAGCAGCCGCAACAGCGCATGTTCCTCCTCCCGCAGCACATGCAGCTTACGGTCAACCTCCTCCTCCACCGCCGCCTCCACCTCCTTCAACATCGCCCCATCCATATACTTCACCAGCACCTCCGGATGCACATAGCACTTCCGGCACACGCTCGGCGTGTTCCCCAGCCGCGCCGCCACCGCCTTGATCGCCTCCACCACATTCTTCTTCGCCTGCGTCTGCGATTCGTACGGCTCCATCTCCCGCAGCAACATCGCCGCCAGCACGCTTCCCGCCCAAGTCCGAAAGTCCTTCGCCGTAAAGTGCAGCCCCGTGATCTCGTGCAGGTACTCGTTCACATCCGCCGAGTCCACGCTGTGCCGCTCTCCCTCCTCGTCAAGATATTGAAACAGCTCATGCCCCGGCAGCTCTTGGCACTGCTTCACGATCTTCGCCAGCCGCCGGTTCTCCACGTCGATCGTGTGATGCACCCCGCTCTTGCCCGCAAAGTCGAACGTCACCGTCGCCCCGCGAATCGTCGCGTGCCGGTTCCGCATCGTCGTCAACCCATAGCTCTTGTTCTCCCGCGCATACTCCACGTTGCCCACCCGGATAAACGTCGTCTCCATCAGCCGCACCAGAGCCGCCAGCACCTTCAGCCGCGGCAGCCCCGGCAGCGCCATATCGTGCTCTACCCGCGTCCGAATCCCCGGCAACGCATCCCCAAACGCCAGCATGTGCTGATACTTCGTCTCATCCCGAGCCTCGCGCCAGCGCGGATGATACCGGCTCTGCTTCCTCCCCCGCGCATCCCGCCCCGTCGCCTGCAGGTGCCCATTCGCAAGCGGGCATATCCATACATTCGTCCACGCCGGCGGTATCACCAGCGACTTGATCCGCCCCAGCGTCTCCGCCTCGCGCACCGGCTTGCCCTCCGCATCCACGTACCGAAACGCCTTACCGCGCTTCAACCGCTGTATCCCCGGCCGAGCATCCGTCACATATCGCAGCCCCGCGCTCTTCGCGCTCTGCACCGGATCGACCACACTCTCCACCGGCTCCTCGACCTTGCCCCGTACCGTCTTCTTCGAACTCATCCGGCGTTGGATGCTCTCTCATTGGGCTTCGTCGCGATATCCCCTTTGATGCAACAGCTATACTCGCTCAGTACCTTTCACCAAGGAACCATCATGAACTACCGAATCGACTTCGAGAGAGAAGACGACGGTCGCTGGATTGCCGAAATTTGCGATCTCCCCGGCGTCATGGCCTACGGCGCTTCTAAGCAGGAAGCCGAGTCCAAGGTTCAGGCCACCGCACTCCGCGTCATCGCCGAGGCGCTGGAGCGTGACCAGACCACGACCGATCACGTTCAGTTTGCGGCTGCTTGAGCTCCTGGCCCAGTTCGAAAAGGCAAAAAGGTCCTCAAAGCCCTCATCAGCATCGGTTGGCGCGACGACGGACGTCTCGCCGGCGGATCGCAACGGCAGCTGGTGCGTGAAGGGGACCCACGTTTTACCTGGGCATTTCACGATGGAGAAGAAATCGGACCCACGCATGTTAGCGCGCATCTCCAAACAAACCGGGCTCAAACCACCGACCTCTGACACGCCGTGCTGACAACTTCGTACAATACAAACATCGTGACACTCGACTTCCTAGGCACCCTCCAGCGCACCCACATGTGCGGCGACCTCCGCACCGCTCAATCCGGCGAAACCGTCACCCTCATGGGCTGGGTCAACCGACGCCGCGACCACGGCAACCTCATCTTCCTCGACCTCCGCGACCGCTCCGGCATCACCCAGGTCGTGCTCGACAAGGAGCGCTCCCCCGAAGCCCCCGCCCGCGCCGAGGCCGCCCGCCCCGACGTCCTGTGCCTGCAGGAGACCAAGGTGCGGGACGAGGACTTCCCCTTCTCGGACCTGCGCGACCTCGGATACCGTCACATCGAGATCAGCGGCCAGAAGGGCTACCACGGGGTCGCGATCCTGTCCCGGTA
>CAXTPN010000195.1:1789-4533 GCA_964246125.1 uncultured Acidobacteriaceae bacterium | reverse complement strand
CAGCAGCGGCCACGCGCGCCCCTGCCCCCACCCCAGGTACGGGCCGCCGTCCTTCTTCTGCCCATAGCCATCGTGGTTATACCGCCGCCAGCACGTCCCATACGGCGTCTCGTACTTCAGGCAATGGTCCACCACCTTCAGCGAGTCGCAGATCAGCGGGTCGTCCGCCCGCCGAATCCCATACCGCACCAACTCTAAAAACCCCGCGTCGATCACCTCCCGCGCGTCGAAGTCCGTCTGCTCCCCCGGCCCGCGATTCGTCAAATGAATAAATCCCGGGGCCAGCGCCGGGTTATGGAACGGATCGCCCGGCCCCGGCGGACGTACCCGCATATAATGCCGCTTCACCTCCGGCAGCAGCACGCCATCGTTCGTTGTCGTCCACTCATCCAGGTGTTCTTCAATCCAATCCGCGTATGTCTCCAGAAATCCCGCCAGATCGCAAGCGTCGTACGCCCGCGCTATATCCGCCGCGCACACCAGCCCCGCGATCACCGCCGCCAGCGTCGAGGGCGAGTACCCCGCATTCTCCTCCCACCGCTCCTGCTGCGTCACCGGAGCATACCGCACCAGAAACGCCGCCGCCCGCTCCACAAACGGAAACACATCGAAGATCCCCAGCCCGTCCAGCTTCCACAGCCGCCATGCCAGAATGATCGGAAAAGCCACCTCATCCAGTTGAATCCCTGTCCAGTAAGCCGTTCCGTCGATCCAGAAGTTCTGCGCAAACCCGCCATCCGGCCGCTGCGTACACGCCAGGTACACCAGCGCCCGCCGCGCCGTCTCCGTCCGCCCGCACGCCAACAATGCCGTGGCCGACTGCACCATATCCCGCGTCCACACCAGGTGGTACCCGCCCAGGTCGTCATCGCCCTTCGACGCCCCCCAGGGAATCGACGCCGACGCGATAAACGCGCCTGAATAGCTCTTGTCCTCATGCGTCAGAATCACATTCTGGCTGATCCGCATCAGCCGCCCATTATCCGTCGATGCCGCCGCCAGCTCCTTCGGCGACGACGCCCGATGCCACTGTTCGATAAATCGCTTCGCATGCAGGTCATACGGCGTCGAGAGCGTCTGCATCAGCCCCGACAGCGCCGCGTGATGCCCCTCCCCCAGCGAGATCGCAATCGTGAACTCCCGATTCCGCGCCACGTCGATCTCGCCCATCACCGCCAGGTTGCCATCCAACGCCTGCCCAAACTGCCACGTCATCTTCATATGCGTCGAAAGGTCCTTAAACCCATCGCTCGTCCCCACATACCCGCAAGAGCTCCGCGTAAACCCGCAGTCCGCCCCCATCGCCAGCGACGTGTTGTTCTTCCACGCCAGCACCGTCCGCCGCCCAGCCACCATCACCGACCGCGCCGAGTTCCCCGCCCCGCCGCCATTCAGATGCGGAGCCAGCAGCGCATAGCACTTCAACCGCGACAGCACCGCCTCATCCCCCGCGATCTTCACATTCATCAGCACCACCGGGTGATGCGGGTCGCAGATGAACTCCTTCGTCACCGTATAGCCCCCGCCCAGGGCCGATGCCGTCACCCGCGCCGCCGGCGCATCCGCGTCGACATAGTGAAAGTCATACTCAAGGTCGCGCTTCTCCTCGTGAAAGAACGTCTCCTCATCCGTGAACAGCAGCTCCATGTCGCGCATCTGTGGCCGGTCGATCGTCGGGAAGTAAACCTCGTTCAGCGTCCCGTGCGACACCGTAAACCAGATCCGGCTCGCGGCCGAGTAAGCCGTTGCCACTGCGTCTTTGCGGCTCGATGTCCACCGCGGAGGCAGCCCCGGCCCCCCAAACGCAGCCCCGTCATCCTCCAGCCAGCTATAAGCGTAGATAAAATCCTTATCGTCCGTCATGCACACCGATTAGAAACCAAAACTCGCCTCGCGACTACCCCACATCGATCAGTGGCCACAAAGAGCCTGCCTCTGCCTTGACCACCGGGATTTGCCGTGTTTTAGCCTCTAGGTAAGCCAAGGCTTTAGCCTTGGCACTCCAAAGCCAGCCTTGACCACGAAGAATGAGCCTTGGCTTGGCTTCTAGGTAGGCCAAGGCTTTAGCCTTTGGCACTCCAAAGCCTGCCTTGACCACGAAGAGTGAGCCTTGCCTTGACCACGAAGAGTGAGCCTTGTCTTGGCTCTAGGTAGGCCAAGGCTTTAGCCTTGGCACTCCCAAGCCGAAAGAAAAACGGGGCTTTAGCCCCTGGGGTATGCTCTCTTATCAATGACCACCGCCCGCCAGAAGGTCGCCACCTACGCCATCACGATCCTCACCCACCACCGCCACCGTCACTTCCAGCGAGATGCAAACGCAGAACTCTTCCTGAACACCCTCTTCCGCTACCGCGATGCAGGCAAGTTCCTCCTGCACGCCTTCGCCATCATGCCCGACCACGTTCATGTCCTCATCACTCCCGCGATCGATCAGTCGACCGCAAAATCCATTCAACTCATGAAAGGCGGCTATTCCTTCGCCGTCCGAAACCAGTCCCCCGGAGAAATCTGGCAATCCGGTTACCATGAGCACCGAATACGCGATCGCACGGACTACGAGGCCCAGAAGCAGTACATCGCCAACAACCCCGTCCGCAAGAACATCGCCAACCACCCCCACGTTCACACCTGCCACTTGAACCGCCTCGATCCACCCCCCAGTTTTTGAATGCTAACCTAGGAAGACCAAACTTCAGCCACCCGCCTTTAGACTCTAGGTGGACCAACGCTTCTCCACCCGCCTT
>CAXTPN010000195.1:0-1779 GCA_964246125.1 uncultured Acidobacteriaceae bacterium | reverse complement strand
GCCAAGGCTTCAGCCTTTGGCACTCCAAAGCCTGCCTTGACCACGAAGAGTTAGCCTTGTCTCGGGCTTCTAGGTAAGCCAAGGCTTTAGCCTTGGCACTCCAAAGCCCAAAAGAAGGCGGGGCTTTAGCCCCTGGGGTTATGCTCTCTTACGCATGACCACTCCCCGCCAGAAGGTCGCCACCTACGCCATCACCATCTCTCACTGTCCACCGCCGCCACCACTTCCAGCGACCCGCGTCTGCCTTCACACAGAGTCTCGGCCTCTAGGTAGGCCAAGGCTTTAGCCTTGGCACTCCAAGCCGAAAGAAAACGGGGCTTTAGCCCCTGGGGTATGCTCTCATCCCACCGAACTCCGCGAGACGACCCGCCGATCATCGGCCCGATCTGAACCCATCAGTTCACCCCCAATGCATCGAAACGTCCTAAAATGCATCGAACCACCTAAGATTCCCGCAAGGAGAACTACCGTGCCCTTCGAAGTCCCCGCACTTCCCTACGATTACGCCGCGCTCGAGCCCTACATCGACGAAGCCACCATGAAGCTCCATCACGACAAGCACCACCAGACCTACGTCACCAACCTCAACGGAGCCATCGAAAAGCACCCCGAGCTCGCCTCCAAGTCCCCCGAAGACCTCATCAAGGACCTTGCCTCCATCCCCGAGGACGTGCGCAAGGTCGTCCAGAACAACGGCGGCGGACACGTCAACCACACCATGTTCTGGGAGATCATGAAGCCCAAGGGCGGTGGCGAGCCTGCCGGCGAGATCGCCGGCCTCATCAACGACGCCTTCGGGACCTTCGACGATTTCAAAAAGCAGTTCAACGAGACCACCGCCAAGCAGTTCGGCTCCGGTTGGGGCTGGCTCGTGCTCAAAGGTGGCAAGCTCGAAATCCTCACCACCGCCAACCAGGACAACCCCATCTCCCAGGGCCTCTACCCCATCCTCGGCAACGACGTATGGGAGCACGCCTACTACCTCAAGTACCAGAACAAGCGACCCGACTACCTCGCCGCCTGGTGGAACACCGTCAACTGGGAGGCCGTCAATCAGCGCCTCGCCACCGCCAAGTCCCGCGCCGCCTAATCGCTCTCCACCTCGCCCTTACTCGCCCAGTCATATCTCGGACAGGGCGAGTATGGGCTTTGTCATTTGACACGCTCAAATCAAAGCGGCGAAACTTGACAAAACCGTAGCGCAAAATAGGTGTATTTTCGCCCCCGAGGCTCTGTACATACAACGTAGATACAGACCTAACTCTTTATGTTTGAATATTTTGGGTCAATTTGACGGGGAGGGGGTACCCCGGCTCGCTGAGTCTTCCCGCGCGCCCGTAGCGTCAAAAACACACCTGCGCACATCAAATAGCGGAACCAGCCTGACACCCCGGCGAGGAATGCATGTGGATCGTTAAACTCGCGCTGCGGCGCCCGTACACCTTCGTCGTCCTCTCGCTGCTCCTCTTCCTGCTCGGAATCGGCTCCGCCATCGAAGCCCCCAAGGATATCTTCCCCTACATCGACATCCCCGTCGTCACCATCGTCTGGACCTACGCCGGCCTAACCCCCACTGAAATGGAAGGCCGCGTCGTCACCGTCTGCGAACGCGCACTCACCACCACCGTCAACGACATCGAGCACTCCGAATCCGAGTCCTACCAGGGCATCTCCGTCATCCGCGTCTACTTCCAGCCCACCGTCAAGGTAGAGTTGGCGCTCTCCCAGATCACCGCCATCGTCCAGACCGTGCTGCGCGTCTTGCCTCCCGGCTCTTTC
>CAXTPN010000194.1:0-4545 GCA_964246125.1 uncultured Acidobacteriaceae bacterium | reverse complement strand
GGAATGGGGCTTATCTGGATCCGGTGGGGTTGTTGGGGTTGACGCTACCCAAGACGGGGGTGGGGGAGACGACCGCTAAGAGGGCGACGGTCCACAGGCGGTAGGTAGGGTAGAGTGTGCTGGATTCCTGAGTGTCGGTCCGTTCTGTAGTTACATTTCACGGTACAATGGCGTAATCTCATGATCTTCTTCGAATGGGACGAGTCGAAGGCCGCGAGCAATCTGCGGAAACATGGCATCGATTTCGATGATGCTAGCGAGGACTTTTATGATGCCAACTCGCTGATGGAGCAGGATCGGATCGTGGATGGTGAAGAACAATGGCGGACGATCGGTCTCGCCGACGAGTCACTGTTGCTGTATGTGGCACATACGATCGAAGAAACACCGGGCTATGAGATTGTAAGGATCATCTCGGCTCGTCCAGCAACCCGAAGGGAGCGGAAAAGATATGGGGAAAATCGTTCGGAAAGCCTGGGGTGAGTCAAGGATAAGTGAGGAGCGGAAGAAGGAGCTCGCAGAGTTGGCGAAGAGGCCGGATAGCGAGATCGATTTATCCGACATGCCGGAGTTGACGGAGAAATTCTGGCAGAATGCGATTCCGAATCCGTGGTATCGGCCGGTGAAAAAGCAGGTTACTGTGCGGATCGATGCGGATGTGCTGGAGTGGCTGCGGCGGCAGGGAGAGACGGGGTACCAGTCTCGGCTGAATGCGGTTTTGCGGAAGGTGATGCTGGAGGAGTTGCAGGGGGAGCGGAAGCGGGCTTGAGGCTCTGGGTGCGCAATGCTACGGGAGGTTGGTGGGCCAGACGTAACCTTCGGGGAGTTCATCACCTGGATCCGGCGGGCGGGAGTCTCCCGTACGGAGGAGCGTGCGGACACGTTCGATGGCGTCAGGGGTGACGCTCATCTTCTGTCGGACCCATCGCATATGGGCGTGATGTGCGAGCTTTTCCGCGACCGCCACGTTCACAAACTCGTTCAGGGTCGCACCCTCTTCGGCGCAGACTTGCTGGACCCTGGCGAGGACTGAACTCATGATATGTATTTCAGCCTCAGGCTGGGCGACGTTTTCCTGGCTCTCCATCTTCCCTCCTAGCTCATTCTAAAGAAGAGCGTCTTTGCTTCCACCACCTCGATGCCGAATCGGCTGGCGGGTTCGCGAAGATTGCGGAGATTGGCGGTTACGATAAGGTCGGCACTGCCGTTGATTGCGAGGTCAAGAATCCGGTCATCGTCAGGGTCTACTGACAAAGGGCGATGACGTACCGCGACTTCGACAGCTTGCGCGAGCTTCTCCAATGTGTTGAGCAGATCCACGAGTTCATCAAAGGAGAGGTAACCTTAGACTTTCTGGATGACGCTTGCTCAGGCCTCCTACGATCACCAGCCGCGGTTTTGCATCATGTCGGCTTCGGCGATGTTGGCTACAGCGAGGCCCTTCATGGCTCCGAGGCACTCTTCGCTGGCTTCGGCCAGGATGGCTGGGTTGTCGAAGTGGGTGGCGGCGCGGACGATAGCGTGGGCTCGGGATTCGGCTTCGGCTCGCTCTTCGGGGTTGACGGGAGTGCCGCGGGCGGCGGAGTAGAGCTTGGCGGACTCCTGGTCGTGGAGGGCAACGTTGAGGCGGATGTTGCCTTCTTTCATGAAGATTCCGCTGCCTACGAAGACGGTTTGCGCGCCCAGCTGCATCATGAGGGCGGCGTCGGCGGGGGTGGCGATGCCGCCGGCGGAGAAGTTGGGCACGGGGAGCTGGCCGGTGCGGGCGACCATCTGGACCAGCTCGAAGGGGGCGCGGAGGTTTTTCGCGGCGGCGTAGAGCTCCTGCTCGTCAAGTACGGTTAGGGCCTTCATTTCGCTGGTGATCTGGCGCATGTGCTTGACGGCGTGGATGACGTCGCCGGTGCCGGGCTCGCCCTTGGTGCGGATCATGGCGGCTCCTTCGGCGATGCGGCGGAGGGCTTCGCCGAGGTCCTTGGCGCCGCAGACGAAGGGGGTCTTGAAGGCGTGCTTGTCGATGTGGTGGAGCTCGTCGGCGGGGGTGAGGACTTCGGACTCGTCGATGAAGTCGACGGCGAGGTGCTCGAGGACCTGGGCCTCGACGAAGTGGCCGATGCGGACCTTGGCCATGATGGGGATGGAAACGGCGGCCTGGATGGCTTTGATCATGCCGGGGTGGGACATGCGAGCGACGCCGCCGGTGGCGCGGATCATGGCGGGCACGCGCTCGAGGGCCATGACGGCGACGGCTCCGGCTTTTTCGGCGATGACGGCCTGGTCGACGTCCATGACGTCCATGATGACGCCGCCTTTGAGCATCTCAGCGAGGCCGGTTTTAAGGCGGAGGCCGGGGGAGGCGAAGTTGCGGCTGCCGGCTTGGTTTCCGTTGAGGGCGTGGTCTGGAGTGTGGTTTGGGGTGTCGGGCATGGGAACTCCTCCGTGGCCTGCGCGGTGGATTGTGGGGCCGGGAGCCTTAGTTTAGCAGGTGTGGTGTGATGGTTCGCGCTTGATGGAGCTGCGAGTACAAGGGTGTTGGAAAGGGTTAGCCTTGTACTCCCACTCATCGCGATGAGACCGCGATGAATGGGGCACATGGCACCGGGGGAAAACAGAGCTGTAAAACAGCAGATTCCCGTCGGGAATGATAAACAAATGAGGGCTAGTTGATTTCGATGTCGCCGGAGCCGGTATGGGCTTCGAGGGTGGGGCCGCCGCCGTTGAGGGCGGTGGAGAGATGATGGCTGTGTTCGGAGGGGGAGTTGCCGGCGACGCGGATGGAGCCTGAGCCGGTGGAGGCTTCGACGTTGAGGCGGGCGTCGCGGCCGACGTGGGCGCGGATGGATCCGGAGCCGCTTTGGAGGCGCGAGGCTCCGGTGATGGCACCGCTGGCTTCGATGTCACCGGAGCCGGTGCGGGCGGTGAGCGGGCCCGAGAGGCCGTTGACGTGGATGGAGCCGGAGCCGGTGTGGGCCTGGACTTCGCCGGGGGCGTTTTGCTGGAGTTCGATGTCACCGGAGCCGGTGTGGAGGTCGGCGGGGCCGGCGACGCCGTGGGCGCGGACGGTGCCGGAGCCGGTTTCAGCTTTGAGGAAGCGGCCGAGGTTGTCGACGGAGATGTCGCCAGAGCCGGTGCGGAGGTTGAGGGCGACGGAGCGGGGAGCGGCTATTTCGTAGTCGATGGTGATGTTGTTGAAGAGGCGGCGGTCTTCGGCGGGGACGTCGCCGACGTGGACCTCGTTGCCGGACTGGCGGATGGGCGGGTTCTGGTTGATTTGGCGGATGCGGGCGTCGATGTCACCGCCGGCGTTCCAACCTGCGTGGACGGTGGCCCTGATGTGGACCTGGGAGTCGGAGCCGGGGAAGATGTGGACGCGGCCGGAGCCGTTGGAGACGTAGAGATCGGCCTGAGCGGGGACGGTGAGGGTGCGGTCGAAGTCGGCGCGGGCGGCCAGCGGGGCGGCCAAGAAGGTTGCGGCGAGGAGGGTGCGGGTGAGATTGGCGTTGACGATCATAGTTTGGGTCCTCTCTGGGCTGTTTGCTTCGGTAAAGTGGCTATCGATCAAAGATACGCAAGGGGAGAGGCCGAGGTTCCATATAAGTGGATGACTGCCGGCAGGATGTATATTCGTATGGACAACGAACAATCGGCATATCTCTCCACTCCTTTGCGGAGCAGAAGACAACTGCAAATTCAACCGCAGGTTCCTTCGCTTCGCTACGGAATGACAACCAGAGGGGCCAATCCCTGCCAGGAGCAACGCCAATGAAATGTCACCGCTTGTCTCTGCACATTGTCGCCGCGGTTGCAATCGCCTCAAATGTCAGCCCGCGGATCGCGGGCGCGCAGACGGACTTCCTTGCCGCGCGGCCAGCGAAGGCCCCGGACCGCTGGTACATCGTGCAGGCGGGGACGCTGCTGGCCGATGCGTCGAAGCCTGTGGCGAGGTCGATGTCGGTGGTGGTGAAGAATGACAAGATCGAATCAGTGCGGCCGGGGTTTGTGGATGCGCGAGCGCTGGCCGGGGTGGATGCGTCGTTGGTTCAGGTGATCGACCTGAAAGACAAGTTTGTGATGGCGGGACTGATTGACGCGCACGTCCACATTGGGATGGGGAGCTTTCCCGCGGCGTTGCGGGTGGCGCGCGAGAAGGTGATGAGCGGGGCGACCACGGTTCGCGATGCGGGCAGCGTGCCGGAGATCATTTTTCCGCTGCGCGACTCGATCAACCAGGGGCTGGTGTATGGGCCGCGGATTCTGGCGTCGGGCGGGTTGATCTCGACGACAGGGGGTCATGGGGACTTTCGCAATGGAAATTTCCTGGAGGAACTGGCACCGCCGGCCTTTGCGAGCGGCATCTGCGATGGGGAAGCGGAGTGCCTGAAGAAGACGCGGATGCAGATACAGTTAGGCGCGGACCAGGTGAAGGTGATTGCGACGGCGGGGGTGCTGGACAACTCGGATACGGGGCTGGAGCAGCAGTTTACGGATGCGGAGCTGAAGGTGATTGTGGAGGCTGCGCACCTGATGAAGCGCAAGGTGATGGCG
>CAXTPN010000193.1:0-4600 GCA_964246125.1 uncultured Acidobacteriaceae bacterium | reverse complement strand
CGCATGGTGTTGATGGTAGCGGATGATGATTTTCGGTGTAGATTTGTGCGTTCCGTGGACATACCCCCCTCCCCCCTAAAGTATCCAAAGTATTCAAAACAGACAGCTTAAGTCTGGACTTCGGTAGTGTCCTAATTTGAATTGCTTATCCAATGGCAGCCTCCACAGTTGCGCGTATCCAATCTGAGACGGTTTGGTTGCGAGACTTCGCCGCGATCTCGATGCGCTTACGATCTGACTCGCTAAACCGCACACGGAGCATGGAAGCCTTTGCGTGTCCCTTTGGGAGTGTGGGGCGTCCCACCCGCCTTTGGCTTAGGCTGGCTGGGCATTGCGAAACTCCTGAAGGATGAACGCTTGCACGGCCTTGACGGGAGATAACGCGGGATGAAGGGTTGTCAAATGTTTTTGGGTACAATTTCTCCATGATGCTCAGGGGTTTGCGGGTTGTCACCTTCGCCGTGGTCCTCATCAGTCCGGCATGGTCCCAAGTCGTAGGGAGCGGGGGCGACCAAAATAAAAAGTCCGCAACCAGCACTGATAGCGGCCACGCTGCGGGTGAAGTCGCTAACCCTGTTACTTTGCGACAGGATGCTGCCCCCAAACAAGCAGAGGAATCCAAGTACAAACCTTATCCATGGAGCGAACTGAGAGCCCCGGCAAACGTGCCAAACTGGATTTTGTCTGCGATAGGCATATGCGCGGTTTTCGCGGCCCTGAAAACCCTGTGGGCTATCAAGAGGCAAGCCGACCTTTTGGAAAAGCAGATAGGCCTATCCATAAACCAACTGCGGCCCAGACTTCACCTTGAGCCGCAACCTTTTACCTCCATCATCAATGGCATTCCCCATGTAGAAATTAGGGTTACCAATATCGGGGGGTCGAAGGCCATCTTTAGCACGTGTATCGCTGGCATGGAAGTCACTGGCCTTGAGGTAGACATAGCTTTTAGGAAACTGAATAACTCTTGCATGATGAAGAAACTGAGCAACATGATTCTGGAATCCGGACAGGCCTACGACGAGAGGATTGACGCGTGGCTGGGAGCGCAGGTTTTCCCTCCCAATCTGGACCTGTCCAAACCCTATAAGCTCCACATCTACGGTGTCCTCAATTTTAGAGACATAATCTCCGAAGATACGTGGTTTCGAGAGTTCCACTACGTCCTGGTAAACACGCCCAATGTATACATGGTCCAACTCGGAAAGATGGCGTCCGAAGTTTGGACGCCAAGGATGCTGGAAGCGGATAGACGCATAGACAAGCCGATCCCTCCGACTTGGATCAGCAAGGCTTGGGCTACCTGTAAGGCGTGGCAAACAAGAATAGACGCCGAGGACCAGCGCCAACCCGACAATCCAAATTAGGACACTACCTGGACTTCGGTATGGAAATGGGATGATGGGGAGTAGAAACGGATTGGCTGTTGACGTCTGGACGTCAGAGGCATTATGGTTACGCCATGAGCTTCGCTCCGGGACGCGTACGAGATTCAATCGTCGGCTATCTTGAGACGGTGGGATGCGCTTCGCTGGAGGAGATTTATCATTTTGTTGCGAGTGACCTTGGTGAGGTGCCAGCCTCTTCGGTCCGTTCTTATCTGAATTTGAATACGCCGGAGCGATTTATCAGAACGGCGAAGGGACGGTATGCCTTGGCCTCTCCACGAACGGTGGCCATCGATGCAGAACGGTCCGCGCCTAAGGGCTTTCGCGCTGGAGAAGCGGTCCTCTACTCAGCGGATTGCAGGAGTTGGCTCTCCTTGCGCGAAGAAAATTCCGTCCACGCTGTCGTAACCGACCCTCCCTATGGTTTGCACGAGTACACCTCGAAGGAGCAGGCGAAACTGCGGTCGGGCAAAGGGGGCGTATGGCGGATTCCGCCGTCGTTCGATGGTCATTTGCGCTCTCCTTTGCCAAGGTTCACGGTATTGAGCGACGAAGACAAGGCGGTGCTGCAGGTCAATTTCAAGATGCTCGCCAATCTGTTGTTCCGGGTTGTGGTTCCGGGCGGCAATGTTGCCATCGCGAGCAATCCGCTGCTCTCGCACCTGGTTTCGTCGGCATTGTCCTCCGGTGGGTTCGAGATACGCGGCTCGATTGTGCGCCTGACGATGACGATGCGTGGAGGGGACAGGCCCAAGAATGCTCACGAGGAGTTTGCCGACGTGAGCGTAATGCCTCGCTCGATGTGGGAGCCGTGGGTGATCGCGCGCAAACCGCTGGAGGGGAGGGTGCAGGACAATCTGCGGCAGTGGAAGACGGGCGGATGGCGCAGGATTTCTGAGGATCGTCCTTTTGGCGATGTCATTCGGTCCAGCCCGACTACATCGCGGGAGCGGCGGCTTGCGAATCATCCCTCTTTGAAGCCACAGTCGTTCTTGCGTCAACTCGTATATGCCGCGCTGCCGTTAGGTGAGGGAGTGGTGCTCGACCCGTTTGCGGGGTCGGGGTCAACCTTGGCGGCATGTAACGCGGTTGGTTATGAAAGTATCGGGATTGAAAGGGATCCAGTTTATGTCGAGATGGCGAAGCACGCGATTGATCCGCTAAGCCGGATTGAGCTTGTAGACCCAATTCGCGCGGAGCTTTTTGACACCATCGCGGTCTAGCGTCGCGGTCCTGGTTCCGAGTTCGCCGCGAGCGTTCTTCCTGAAGTCGTTCACGGTTACCTGGGAGAGATATAGCTCGGTGAAGCGCATTTAATTGCGGTCTTGAGCCGGCTCGGATTTGGTATCCACTTCATAGACAAAGACACACATCCATTGATTTCGGCCGCCGTGAGTATCGACAGCTCCTCCGGCTTTTCGTGTGGTTTTGACTTCGATTCCTTCTTCTCCGGCTTTGGCGGCATTGTTCGAGTATCGTCCGCCGAGGAGGAGGTCTGGGTGACCATTGTGGTAGTTGTTTTGGACCAACGTGCGTGAGTGTTTTGCGATGCTCGCGGTGAGCATGTCCGAGAGCAAACCAGACATGTTGGCGGGGCGCAATAGGTCTTCGAGCCTGGGAAGGCCGCGTCCTATAAAGAAGGTGTTTACGTCGAAGAAGAAGTCGTAAACGTCTTCCATTGCGATCTGGAAGTCGCTCAGGCGGAGAGAGTACGGCAATGGCGTCTCAGCGTTGAAACGGCTTGCGTCTACGGTTTGACGAACTTGCATATCGCTGTTGTTAGTCGATGGAGATTTTGCGGAGGAGTTTGAAGTTGGAGAGCATCTGGCCGGTGCCCAGGACTACGGAGGCTAGGGGGTCGTCGGCGATGGAGACGGGGAGGCCGGTCTCTTCGCGGATGCGCTTGTCTAGATTTTTGATCAACGCGCCGCCGCCGGTGAGGACGATGCCGCGGTCGGAGATGTCGGCGGAGAGCTCGGGTGGGGTGCGCTCGAGGGCTACGCGGATGCCGTTGATGATGGTGGCGATGCACTCGGCGAGGGCTTCGCGGATTTCGGAGTCGTCGATGGTGATGGTTTTGGGGACGCCCTCGATGAGGTTGCGGCCGACGATGGATTTGGAGATGGGCTGGTCGAGGGTGTAGGCGGAGCCTAGCTCCATCTTGATCTGCTCCGCGGTGCGCTCGCCGATGAGCAGGTTGTACTTGCGCTTGATGTAGGTGATGATGGCCTCGTCCATCTGGTTGCCGGCCATGCGGACGGAGCGGGAGTAGACGATGCCGGCGAGGGAGATGACGGCGATGTCGGTGGTGCCTCCGCCGATGTCGACGACCATGTTTCCGCCGGGCTCTGTGATGGGGAGGCCGGCTCCGATGGCGGCGACCATGGCCTGCTCGACGAGGTGGACTTCGGAGGCTTTGGCGCGGTAAGCGGAGTCCATGACGGCGCGTTTTTCAACCTGGGTGATCTCGGAGGGGACGCCGATGACGATGCGGGGGTGGACCAGCATCTTGCGGTTGTGGGCCTTCTGGATGAAGTAGTTCAACATCTTTTCAGTCTGCTTGAAGTCGGCGATGACGCCATCTTTCATGGGCTTGATGGCGACGATGTTGCCGGGGGTGCGGCCGAGCATCTCCTTGGCTTCCTTGCCGACGGCTTCGATTTCGCCGGTGAGCTGGTTGACGGCGATGATGCTGGGCTCGTTGACGATGATGCCCTTGCCGTGGGCGAAGACGAGGGTGTTGGCGGTGCCGAGGTCGATGGCGAGGTCGGAGGAGAAGAGCGAGAAGAGCGAGCGCATGTTGTGCACTCGGGAGTAGCGGCTCGACTGGAAGTTGTTCGAAGACATGCTGGAGGGCGTTCCTGAAGGAAGGATAGTGGTTTAGGCCTAAGGTTTCATTGTCGCATGGTGCGGGGGGAGCGGTGCTGGAGGGAAGAGCAAGGTTAAACGGCGATCAATGCGGGCGACGGTTGGGGATTGGGTGGTGTGTAGGCGGATGCAACCGCAGGTTCCTCCGCTTCGCTGCGGGATGACAACCAAATCTTCTGGAACGTGAGCCTAGGCGTGCAAGCAAGCAAATCATCCAGAACGTGAGCCTAGGCGTGGAAGGCTTGGGCGAGGAGGGTGTAGCTGCGGAGGCGGGCGGCGTGGTCGTGGGTAATGGTGTTGACGATGAGTTCGTGGAGGTTGAGGGAGGCGGCCATGCTTCGGAG
>CAXTPN010000192.1:0-4630 GCA_964246125.1 uncultured Acidobacteriaceae bacterium | reverse complement strand
GCGAGGGGGAGAAGGATGAGGGCGGGGCGGATCATTGGGTGGCTCCTGTGTGCGAGGAAGAACGGAAGCGCGGCGATTCTTTATACGCGGAGACTGGTGCTACTGGGAAATAGTTTCCATTGGGGTACATGGACGAGCGGGTTGCGCCCGAAGCCTAGTCGAGGAAGCGGCTGGTGATGGGGGCGTAGGCGTCGATGCGGCGGTCGCGTAGGAAGGGCCAGTTGCGACGGGTGTCTTCGAGAAGTTTGGGCTCGATTTCGGCGATTAGGATTTCTTCTTTGTCGTGGGAGGCTTGGGCGATGATGCGGCCGAAGGGGTCGGCGATGAAGGAGCCTCCCCAGAACTCCAGGCCGGTGTCTGCGGTGTGAGGGCCGGGGCCGGGCATTGAGGTGCCGTTATGGGTTACGTCGCCGTGCTCGTGGCCTACGCGGTTGACGGCGGCGACGAAGACTCCGTTGGCGATGGCGTGGGCGCGCTGCATGGTCTGCCAGGCGCTGTACTGGGCTTCGCCGAACTCGGCTTTTTCGCTGGGGTGCCAGCCGATGGCGGTGGGGTAGAAGAGTGTTTCGGCGCCGAGGAGCGCGGTGATGCGGGCGGCTTCGGGGTACCACTGGTCCCAGCAGACGAGTGTGCCGATTTTGCCTTGGGTGGTGGGGAAGGCGCGGAAGCCGAGGTCGCCGGGGGTGAAGTAGAACTTTTCGTAGTAGAGGGGGTCGTCGGGGAGGTGCATTTTGCGGTAGAGGCCGGCGAGGGAGCCGGCGGATTCGAGCACGGCGGCGGTGTTGTGGTAGAGGCCGGGGGCGCGGCGCTCGAAGAGGCTGGCGATGATGACTACACCTTCTTCGCGGGCGACGGCGGCGAGGGCTTCGGTGGAGGGGCCGGGGATGGACTCGGCGAGGTCGAAGAGGGCGTGGTCTTCGCGCTGGCAGAAGTATTGGGCGCGAAAGAGCTCGGGGAGGCAGACGATGTTGGCTCCGGCGCGGGCGGCGTCGCGGGTTAGGGCGGCGGCTTTGTGGAGGTTTTCCTGGGTGTCGGGGGCGCAGGACATCTGGATGAGAGCGATCTTTTTGTGGGGCATGGACGATCCTATGTGGCGATTGCCTGGAAGAAGCCTCTACCGGCTAATTTGAGGAGGGCCTTGTTGTGGGTGACGAGGGTGAAGCCGTTGGAGCGGGCAGTGGCAGCGATGATACGGTCGGCTGGATCAGCGTGGAACGCCGGAGGCAGCGAGGCGCACTCGGCCGCGATGGATGGGGTGATCTGGGCGATTTGGAGACCGGGAAGGTTGGCTGCGTGGGCGAGCCAGTCTCGGATCGGTCGGTCCAAGCTCAGCTTGCCGCGGGAGTGTTTGAGGGCGATCTCCCACATGGAAATAGCCGAGACGAAAAGGGTGTTGGTCGATGCGGCTGCTTCGATGAAGGGGCGGACGGCGAGTTTCAGCAGAGGGTCGGCGGCGACGAGCCAGACCCAAGAGTGTGTGTCGAGCAGAATGGGGGTCACTCGCTCATCGCTTCCCAGATGTCGGGTTCGGGACCGACGATGTCGCCGGTAATCTTTACCGAGCCTTTCATACAGCCCCAGAGCGGGGTGTGCGGCTGGGTTTGGATCGGAACGAGTTGAGCTACTGGCTTGCCTCGTTTGGTGATGGTAATGGATTGGCGGTCGCGGTCAACGGTGTCCAAGAGTTGGAGCAAGTGAGTCTTTGCCTTAGCTGCCGGGATGGAAGCGACGGGAGGCTTCGACTGCGTGACTGGCGGAGTGTACTTTGGGAGGGTAGTCATGTGGTCGTCTCCAGATGACCATTGTAGCGTAGTGGGGTGTGCGAGGGATTCGCGGAAAGTCGTAAGGAGACGGTAAGAAGCGCGCGGATTGACTGTAAATTTCTGGTAACTTATTCGTGGGACGATCTCCCGCCGCTTTCTTCCGAGCAAATTTTGAACGTTGCACTTCAAATCCCTGGGACACCTGTAGCCCATCGTAAAGGAGCCAGTATGTCGAGTGAACTTCGGAGTTTTCTAGAGCTTTCGTATGAGGAGTTGGAAGACCTGAACCTGATGGCGAAGGAGCAGCGTAAGAAGCGCACGCCTGTAGACAAGTTGCAGGAAGAGCGGGTGAAGTACCTGACGGATCAGCGGCACATCAAGGCTGTGACAGTGGTGTTCAGCGACCTTGAAGGGCGGCTGCACATGCTGGACTACGACAAGAAGTTCCTGGTGAAGAGCTACGACAACCTGACGTTCGACGGGTCGTCGATTCGCGGGTTTACGGCGCAGCGGGAGAGCGATTTGCGGCTGGCGATCGACTGGTCGGCGTTCTACTGGACGCCGGCGGATGTGTTCGGCGCGGGCAAGGTGCTGGTGTTCGGCGAGGTGATCGACAAGAACGGGAGCCACTATTCGGGGGATATTCGCGGAGTGTTGAAGAATTTCGCGAATGAGATGTTCGATACGAATGGCTGGACGCTGAATGCGGCGAATGAGATTGAGGGCTTCCTGTTCGACGGGATCGACGCGGAGAAGACGTTTATCGAGACGGGGGTGTTTGAGTATACGAACCGAGGCGGGTACTATCACTCGCTGCCGGGCGATCCGCTACGGGAGTTTATCGACACGACGGCGGAGGTGCAGCGGGCGATGGGGTTCGAGAACGAGAAGGATCATCCGGAGGTTGCGCCGAGCCAGTTTGAGATCAACTACAGCTACGGGGATGTGGTGGCGGCTGCGGATCAGATTCAGTTGTACAAGCTGATCTGCCGGCAGGTGGCGACGCAGATGGGGATGTCGGCGAGCTTTTTGCCGAAGCCGGTGACGGGGGTGAACGGCAGCGGGATGCACACGAACGTCTCGATTACGAAGGATGGCAAGAACCTGTTCTGGGACCCGAATGGGCAGGAGAAGATTTCGGGAATGGCGTGGGATTTTACGGATCGGATTCTGACGCATGGCAACGACATCTGCCTGCTGCTGAATGCGAGCGTGAATGCTTACCGGCGGCTTGATCCGCACTTCGAAGCTCCGAACCAGATCAAGGCATCGGCTACGGACCGCGGGTCGATGGTTCGAATTCCGATCGGGAACGAGAAGTCGGCGCGGGTGGAGGTGCGGTCGGTGGGTCCGGACGCGAACCCATACCTGGTGCTGTATTCGGTGTTCAAGAGCGGGCTGCATGGGGATCTGTCAAAGATGGAGAATCTGCGGCAGGCGGAGCGGTACCTGCCGGATAACGTGTATACGGCTATCGATGATTTCACTTCGGCGGCGTGGACGACGACACTGTTGGGTGAGGACGTGAAGCAGCGCTATGCGGAGTTGAAGAGGGCTTCGGCGGACCGGTGTCCGCGGCTGCTGGGCACGATTGTGAAGGCCTCCGAGGTGCAGTTTCATCATGATGTTTACAACCAGTTGTTGTGGGGTCAGTTCTGATAAGGTGAACGCGGAGAGATGCCTCGGCTTCGGCCGGGGCTTTCTTTTGCTATCGATAGTGTGCGGTAAACGGTGGCGGCGATTGTCAACCACATTTTGACGATGATACGGTTTGTACATTCAAATTCAGGAGCAATCTCTTCATGCAATCGAGCTACAACGGCATTCCGGTACCGGCTGAGGGTAAGGCAATCGAGTACGCAGACGGCAAGTACACGGTGCCCGATCGGCCGATCATACCGTTCATCGAGGGCGACGGGACGGGCCGGGATATCTGGAAGGCTTCGCAGCGGGTGTTCGATGCGGCGGTAGAGAAGGCTTACGGCGGCAAGCGCAAGGTGGAGTGGTACGAGGTGCTGGCAGGGGAGAAGAGCTATCGCAAGACGCAGGACTGGCTGCCGGAAGATACGGTAAAGGCGACGGTGGACTTCCGGGTGTCGATCAAAGGACCGCTGACGACGCCGGTGGGGGGCGGGATTCGGTCGCTGAACGTGGCGCTGCGGCAGCTGATGGATCTGTATCAGTGCATTCGGCCGGTGAAGTATTATGCCGGCGTGCCGAGCCCGGTGAAGGCGCCGGAGAAGCTGAACGTGGTGATCTTTCGAGAGAATACGGAGGATATTTACGCCGGGATCGAGTTCCGCGAGGGGACGCCCGAGGCGAAGAAGTTCATCGATTTCGTGAATAACGAGATGTTGAAGGGTGGAAAGAAGAAAGTTCGGGAAGACTCGGGCGTGGGGGTGAAGCCGATCTCGGTGTTTGGGTCGAAGCGGCTGGTGCGGGCGGCGATTGCGTATGCGCTTAAGAACGGGCTGAAGACAGTAACGCTGGTGCATAAGGGCAACATCCAGAAGTTTACCGAGGGGGCGTTCCGGGAGTGGGGGTATGAGGTTGCTTCGGAGGAGTTTCGCGAGCAAACGGTGACGGAGCGGGAGAGCTGGATACTTGGGAATGTGGAGGCGAATCCGAACCTCACGCCGGAGGAGAATGCGGCGCTGATCGAGCCGGGGATCGAGTTTGCGGCGAAAGAGTTTGGCGAGGGTGTCGTGGCTGAGGTGAAGGCCGTGCTGGCTTCGATCGGCGAATCGCATGGTGGAGGAAAGTGGAAGTCGAAGGTACTGGTGAACGACCGGATCGCGGACTCGATCTTTCAGCAGATTATTTTGCGGCCATCGGACTATAGCGTGCTGGCGACTACGAACCTGAAT
>CAXTPN010000191.1:0-4651 GCA_964246125.1 uncultured Acidobacteriaceae bacterium | reverse complement strand
TCCGCCCTCCCTGCAATCAACACCCGTGTCCCGGCACCCGCTCCCCGCACCGCCGCGATCACCTTTTTGCTCAACGCAGCCAGCGCACCCGCCTCCAAATTCTTCTCCCGCACCAGCAAGAACTCCACCCCGCCGCGCGCCAGTTTACCGCACCGCGCCACCAGGCATTCCTCCGCATCTTCATCCGGTCGAACTCCCACCCAACGATCCGTGATCGCATAACGCCGCATCCCTTCAGTTGTACCTCTGCCCTGTTTGACTGTGGTAGCTTTTATGCAGCATGGTCGCTAAATCCGCTTACCTGCCGATGAACTTACAGAAGAGTCCTCAAGCGTATGGCTAGTGTTTACGATCTGATCGTCATCGGTTCCGGCCCCGCAGGCCAGCGTGCCGCCATCTACGCCTCAAAACTCGGGAAAAAAGTCGCCCTGGTCGAAATGCGCGAGGTAGTAGGCGGTGCCTGCATCAACACCGGCACCATCCCCTCCAAAACAATGCGCGAGGCCGTGCTGCACCTCTCCGGCTACAACTACAAATCCATCTACGGCATGAACTACCGCGTCAAAGAGCGGATCACCATGGCCGACCTCGCCTTCCGCGTCCAGCACGTCATCAAAACCGAAGTCGACGTCACCGAGGCCCAGCTCCAGCGCAACAACATCGAGATGCTCGTCGGCATCGCCAGCTTCGTCGACGCCACCCACATCAAGGTCACCAACTCCAAAGGCTCCTCCATCTACGAGGCCGCCAACGTCCTCATCGCCACCGGCACCAAGCCCGCCGCCTCCGCCAAGGTCCCCATCAACGGCAAGTCCATCATCAACTCCGATCTCGTCCTGGACCTCGTCACCCTGCCCAAGACCATGATCGTCGTAGGCGGCGGCGTCATCGGGGTCGAGTACACCTGCATGTTCTCCGCCCTGGGCGTCCGCGTCACCCTCATCGAGCGCCGCCCCCGCCTCCTAGAGTTCGCCGACCAGGAGATCGTTGAGGCCCTCAGCTATCACCTGCGCGATTCCCGCGTCACCATGCGCCTCAACGAAGAGGTCGAAAGCGTCGAAGAGATGCCCGATGGCACCGTCGTCGCCAACCTCGAATCCAAAAAGAAGCTTCAGGGCGATGCCCTCCTCTATGCCGTAGGACGCCAAGGCAACGTAGACGAGCTCAACCTATCTGCAGTCGGCGTCGACTCCGATTCGCGAGGACGCATCCCCGTCGACAAGGACTTTCGCACTAAAATTCCCACCATCTTCGCCGTCGGCGACGTCATCGGCTTCCCCTCTCTTGCCTCGGTGTCCATGGAGCAGGGCCGCATCGCCAGCGCCCGCGCCTTCGGCGACGATACCGTCCTCTCCAACCCCAGCTTCTATCCCTACGGCATCTACACCATCCCCGAGATTAGCTTCATCGGCAAGACCGAAGAGCAGCTCACCGAGGAAGACGTCCCCTACGAGGTCGGCGTCGCCTATTACCGGGAGATCGCCCGCGGCCAGATCCGCGGCGACACCACCGGCCGCCTCAAGCTCATCTTCCACCGCATGAACCACGCCATCCTGGGCGTCCATATCATCGGCGAGGGTGCCAGCGAACTCCTCCACATTGGGCAAGCCGTCATGGCGCTCGGCGGAAAACTTGACTACTTCGTCGATACCGTATTCAACTACCCAACGCTGGCCGAGTGTTACAAAGTCGCCGCCTTCAACGGTCTGAACCGCGTCTCGAAATTCGAGTAGCGTGACGTTCTAGACCCAGCGCGGTGAAAACCGGTAAGCCCCTTGACGAGCTCTTTCGTGAAGCGCATGAACCTTTGAGCAAACTGTTGCAAAACTGAGGTATCCTCTCCTCTCCCGCGCTCTTTAGTCGCGGAATTAGTTCAATCTTCACCGACAGGGCGGTAAGGAATGGCAAAGACCATAGGCGTCGTGTTATCGGAACGGGTAATTGCAGGTTTAGTTGTCGATCACAACATTGAGGGCCCGCTGCGCTCCTTCCCCAAGGGTGAAGATGACCAGTCCGCTCTCGTGGAGCTCCATACCGACGGCCTCATCAAGGTCATCTGCGAGCAGGTCATCGCGGCCATTGACGGCCATACCGGCATCTCCGCCGTTGGGGTCGCGTTGCCCGGCCTCATCCGCAACGGAGTGGTCGAAGAGGCTCCCAACCTCCCGCAGCTCAAAGGAGCGCGCATCGCCGAGCGGCTGACCGCCGAACTTAGCAGCCAGGGCTTTCAAATCCCCGTCAACGTCCTCAACGATGCTGACGGTGTAGCCGCTGGCATGGCCGCCGCCCAAGGCAAACTCGACTCCCTCATCCGCGTCTGGACCCTCGGAATCGGAATCGGTTACGGTCGTTACCCCTTCGCAGAAGGCGTCTGGGAGGGCGGCCACACCGTCGTCTCGCTCGACGATAAAGAGAAATTCTGCGGCTGCGGAGGCATCGGCCACATGGAGGGAATCATGGGGCATCGCTCCATGCGCCTGCGTTTCCTCGACATGGAGCCCGAGGAAGTCTTCGCTGAAGCCCGCAAAAGCGCCGCCGAAAATCCCGACGCCACCCGCTGCCTGCAGTTCGTCAAGCTCTGGCACAAGGCGCTCGCCGCGGGCACCGCCAGCTCCATCCACATGGACGGAGCCGGCAAATTCCTAATCACAGGATTCAACGCCCGCTTCGTCGACCTCACCATGCTCAAGGACTACATCCACCAGATGGTTAAGATGAGCCCCCTGCAGGGCTACACGATCGAGATCGTCGAAGACATCCCCGAAACACGCGTCATCGGTGCCGCCGTAACCGCCGAGCAAGCTGCCAACGGTCGTTGAGCAGACGGAAAAAAGGCCCGAACGATGAACTGTCCGGGCCTTCGCTGCGCTGTTCGCGGTGCTTGGTTTAGGCGAAGCCCGCCGGCTGGACAGCGAGGTTTGCCGCGGTGGCGGGAGCGGAGCTGGCCGTTCCGTAGAACGCGCCGTTGATCCCGGTCGGGAAAAATCCACCCTGGGTGAGACCCGTTCCACCGTAGGCCAGGTTGAGAACCTGAGGAACGCTGCGGAGCGCGGGCAGGCCGTCGGCTGGATTGATAGAGAGGTACTGGTACTGTGGTCCAGTCGGTGGCGGCACGAGATCGGCGCCGTCGAGCACCGGGCTGGGGATGTTAAGGCGAGCGATCTGGGTGTGCAGGGTTCCGACGTGCTGAGCCTCAACCGCGAGGATGCGCGCAGCGGTCTGGATGACGAGCGGGGTAGTCAATAGATAAGCCGCGCCGCCATACGCCGTCACGCCGATATCCTCGAAGATGCGGGCAAGGGTCAGGTACTCGTTCTGGCTGCCGAAGCCAATGCCGAGGGCGCCGAGGTTGATGTTGGGTTTGGCGATGGCAAGCGTGCCCAGAAACGACTGGAGTAGGCTAACGTGAGCGCGCTCGTCGACCCCGATCTCCGCCGTAATAGCCGCGGTAAAGACGAGTGAGTTGGAGAACATTACCTTGCTGCCGCCGGTGGTGGTTCCGCCGCTGGCTGGGTTCGCGCCGTTGCTTACGCCCGAGGTCTTCAGACCCGCCGTCTCGATGCCGTAACCGAATTGGCCGTAGGTGTAGAACTCGGCCTCGAGGTATTCCAGGTTGAGAGCGAAGTTAAGAACGGCAATCTCGGTCGCGGTGGGCCCTGAGGATTGGGCCTCGGCAGCCGGGGTGACGCCGCCCAGGGCGGTGACGGCCGCGGTGGCTACGCCCAGGGTCTTGAGGAACTTGCGGCGGTTGGGTGAGGCCGCGATGACTTCTTCGATAATGCGTTTGGACATATAAACTCCTGAGTCGGGTGATGGCCTCGGTTCGAGGCGGGGGTGATTTATGCGCGACGGCGGCGGCTGGAGAAAAGGTAGGCTGCGGCTGGAAGCACCAGAAGAATGCTGGACGGCTCAGGCGTGACAGTAGTCGCGGCGGCATTGGTTGCGATCAGCGCGTAGTTCGAAGTGGTCTTCGCACAGGTGATGTCGTTGTAAAACATGCCGCCCGTCACACCGCAATCGATGCCGGTGATGGTCGGACTGTTAGGGTAAAAGCCGGCGGCAAGATTCCCAACGGCCGAGTTCGGAAACTCCGTCAGGTCGAGAACGTAGGAACCAGGGGCCAGCGTATCGGTGATTGATACGTCACTGAAGCCGGTGTTGACGCCACTGTAATCGACGATTTTGCCAGTGGTCACGTTGAACAGGCTGAGAACCGGCACGATGCCGCCGCTGGCGTAAGAGGTAGTGGTGAAGGTGTAGACCTGCGAGGAAGACGTCGTAAACGGATCGGAGAAGACCGACGCGTCGTTGGTGAAGTTGCCCGTGTAGGTCACCGTCGCTGCCTGAGCAGATCCAGCCGCGAACAGCCCCAGCATCAGGCACCCTAGCAGAGAAGGAAGACTGAGGAAAGAGTTCCTCGTTGTTGGTTGAAGCTGACTGCCTACCCAGGCAGCATTCCTTTGTGAAGCTGACGGTGGAGAAGCTGGGTAGCCGCAACTGGGAGAAGGTGCCTGAAGAGAGTTCATGATTCATGCCTCGTTACCAAAGAGTTTGTCGAACCCCAGAGTTGTAACATGGCTTTGTGATGTTAAATCAGCGACATAGACAGGAGCCTGCATGGCGAATCCAATCCCGCGGCCCTGTCGTATAT
>CAXTPN010000190.1:0-4653 GCA_964246125.1 uncultured Acidobacteriaceae bacterium | reverse complement strand
CTCTTGGGGTCGAGGTGGGGCGCGGGGGCGACGATGACGGCGGAGCGGACAGGAGCAAAGGGCTTGGGTGAGGTGGGCTGAAGGATATCTGCCGCAGCGGGTTCGGTTTGTGGGGGAGGCTCGACGGCTGCAACGGACTCGGGAATTTGTTCGTCTGAAGGCTGTTCGGCGGAGGGCTCGGGCGGCCGTCCCAGGGGTGCTTGGGCGACAGCCGTTAGGAAGTTGAATATCTGGCGAACCTCTTCGTGGAACTGCTGGGCGGACTCCTCGATATGAGGTCCTCCCATGGCGAGGGCTACGATTTCGAGCAGCTCGGTCCGGGGAACGGTTCCGTGTTCGCGAAAGATGAAGGAGCGAACCATCGACGACAGTTCAGCGGGAAAGCTGTCGGAGTCGGAGAGGCGTTGGGAGAAAGCGACGAGGTCCTCCGGAGAACCGAAGCGGAGGCTGTGGGTGGCAAAGAACTCATGCAGCTCCTGAATGTAGGAGGCGTAGCGGCTGGCGAGCCTTTCGGCGTTGGAGGTCGCAGTCATTCCCAATTTGGATGCACTATCACGAGAGGGCGGCGGCGCGTTGAGTCGTGACGAGAAAACGGTACCGTGAAAGGAAGGATGGACAGCGGTATGCGTAAGGGGAACCGCCGGGCAGCTGCTTGCGTATCAGGACGCAAGGAGTAACGGGTTTGCGTAAGATTGATGAGACGGAGCGGAATGGACTTTAGAGAAGCGCTGAAGCTCGCGGTGCAATCGCTGTGGGCGAACAAGATGAGGACGGTGCTGACACTGCTGGGCGTGGTGATCGGCGTGGCCAGCGTGATCGCGGTGGTGACGCTGGTGAATGGGGCAAACACGTTCGTCATTCAGAAGTTTTCGAGCTACGGCGCGGATGTATTTACCGTGACCAAGATGCCGCAGATCATTACCAACTCCGACGATTATGTCCGCTTCCAGAAGCGCAAGAATGTGCTATTCGAGGACTACAAGTATGTGCAGGAGAACTGCACGAAATGCTTCGGGATGGGCGCCCAGCAGGCCACGGTGGGCAAGGTCGTGCGTGGTACTCAGGCGATCACCGACGCGCAGATTCGGGGATATACCTGGGAGATGCCGCGGCTGCAGAACCTGGATATCACCGAAGGCCGCGGATTGACCGCCGCGGATGAAGAGCATGGGTCGCATGTCTGCATCATCGGGACGGACGTGCAGCAGAACCTTTTTCCGGGGGTCGATCCGATTGGCTTGGAGTTGAGGGCGGATGGTACGCCCTACACGGTCATCGGCGTAGTCGAGAAGCAGGGGAGCACGTTTGGGCAGAGCCAGGATAACTGGATCGGCGTTCCATTGACGGCTTATCAGAAGGACTACGGGACGCAGAAGTCAGTGACGGTTTACATCAAGGCGGGCAGCGCGGGGCCTGTGCTGGAGTCCACGGCGGATGAGGTGCGTGCGCTGATGCGTTCGCGTCGACATGATCTTCCCGGCGCGGCCGATTCGTTCGAACTGGATACGAACAACACCCTGGTCGGGTTCGCCAGCCAACTGACGAATTCGTTCGGACTGGTGGCGGGGGCGATTGCGCTGATCTCGCTGGTAGTGGGCGGTATCGTCATCATGAACATTATGCTGGTGAGCGTGACGGAGCGCACGCGGGAGATTGGGATTCGCAAAGCGCTGGGGGCGCGACGGCAGGATATTTTGTTGCAGTTTCTGATCGAGTCGGGACTGATGAGCCTGGTGGGTGGAGCCATTGGGGTGTTGGGTGGGGTCGCCGTGGCTGAGGCGGTGACGGTCGTTGCCGGCTTCCCGTCGACGGTGGCGATATGGAGCGTGCTCGCCGGGCTGGTGATGGCGACGGGCACGGGCTTGTTCTTCGGAGTGTACCCGGCTCGCAAGGCGGCGAACCTCGATCCGATTGTGGCCTTGCGAGCGGACTAGAAACAGTTGTAAGTGGCAGGTGACAAGTGGTAACTGATGCGGCGCGGATGGTGCTCGGCAATCACAGCGAGACGGTAAAGATGGCGCTGGAGACCTTGCGCGCCAACAAGCTGCGCAGCGGGCTGACGATCTTGGGCATCGTGATCGGGGTCATGACGGTGATCGTGATCTCGTCCGTGGTGAACGGGCTGAACGGCCGTGTGGAGGATATCGTTCAGTCTCTTGGCTCCAACAGCCTTTTTGTATTTCGCTTTTCGCCCTTCGGGCAGCGGCCGACGACGGAGATGCTGACGCGCAAGCAGATGACCTATGACGATGCCATGGAGATCGCCGCGCTTCCGCATGTGATCGCGGTCTCGCCTACGCTGCAATATGCGGACCTGAACTCCGGGAGCGGATTCAGCTCTACGGCTATCAGGGGAAACGGCCATTCGATGCAGAACACGCAATTGCAAGGGATGTCGCCGGGTGAGCTGGGGATCAAAGATACGATTGCGGCTGGGCGGTTCATCAACGACAACGACATGCAGCGCGCGGCGAACGTTACGGTGCTGGGCTACGACACGGCGAACGATCTGTTCGGGGTGAATGAAGCGGTCGGACACGAGGTGACGGTGGGCGGGATGCTGTTCACGGTGATCGGCGTGCTGGAGCGGGAGAAGTCGTTGTTCGGCGGGGGAAAGAACCCGAACGATAACCGGGCCAACTTTCCGATCACGACCTTTCACAAGCTGCATCCCGAGGTTCTGGATTACTGGATTACGTTGCGCTACGACGAAGCCAAGAACCGCGAGGTGGTTACAGATGAGATTACCGAGTTGCTGCGGCGGCGGCGCAAGGTGCCAAACGACAAGCCGGACAACTTTGCGATCTTCGGGCTGGATTCGCTGACTCGGCTGTGGAACTCACTTACGGCGGCATTGTTCGGGCTGCTGTTTTCGTTGTCGAGCGTGGCGCTGATGGTGGGTGGGGTGGGGGTGATGAACATCATGCTGGTGAGCGTGACGGAGCGGACGCGTGAGATCGGGGTACGAAAGGCGATCGGCGCAACCAGGCGGACAGTTATGGCGCAGTTCACGCTGGAAGCGGTGACCCTATGCGCGGTGGGCGGTGTGATCGGGGTACTGGCGGGCAGCGCGATTGGGATGGGCCTGCGATTTGTGCTGCCGTCCGTGGTGTCGCTGGGATGGGTGGCGCTGGGGTTTGGGAGCGCATGTGCTATCGGGCTGGTGTTCGGAATCTACCCGGCGTATAAGGCGGCGAGCCTGAACCCGATCGAGGCATTGCGATACGAGTAATGAATGTGATGGTTTTAGAGTCGGTTGGCGAGGCGGTTTAGATGGCAATGGGAAGTTCGAAAGAAACGGTCAGCATGGCGCTCGACACGCTGCGCACGAACAAGCTCCGCAGCGGATTGACGATCCTGGGCATTGTGATCGGGGTGATGACCGTGATCGTGATCTCGTCGGTGGTGAACGGGTTGAACAGTAGCGTGTCGTCGCTGGTGGAGTCGCTGGGATCGAATGTGCTGTTTGTTTTTCGGTTTCCTGTGTTCGGCTCTCGTCCGACTACGGAGATGCTGACGCGCAAGCAGATGACCTATGACGATGCGATGGCGATCCGGGATCTTCCGCATGTGGTTGCGGTCTCGCCGGAGTTGCGGCACCAGGACCATAGCAACGGCTTCGGGCTGGGCTCGACGTCCATCCAGGCGGGTGGGCGCAAGATGCAGAATACCGTGCTGGCGGGGAATACGCCGGAGAAGAAAGACGTGAGCGAGCTGCAGATTGTGGATGGGAGATTCTTCAACGAGAGCGATCAGGAGAGGGCGGCGAATGTCACCGTGCTCGGGTATGACACGGCAGACGAACTGTTCGGGATTCACGACGCGGTGGGAAAAGAAGTTGTGGTCGGCGGCATGACGTTTACGGTTGCGGGCGTCGTCGATAAGAAGAAGACGGCCTTCGGCGGCGGCAAGAACGCGGAAGACAACATGGCGTATTTTCCGGTGACTACGTTCCATAAGCTGCATCCGGAGGATCTGGATTACTGGATCACGCTGAAGTACGACGAACAGAAGAATGCGCCGCTGGTGCAGGACGAGGTGACGGAACTGCTGCGGCGACGGCGCAAGGTGGCGAATGAAGCTCCGGATAACTTTGCGGTGTTTGGGACGGATTCGCTGACGAGGTTGTGGAATCAGATTTCTGGTGGATTGTTCATGCTGCTGTTTGCGCTGTCGAGCGTGGCGCTGATGGTAGGCGGGGTGGGCGTGATGAACATCATGCTGGTGAGCGTGACGGAGAGGACGCGGGAGATTGGAATACGAAAGGCGATTGGCGCGACGAAGCGAACGATCATGGCGCAGTTCACGCTGGAGGCGGTGACGCTGTGCGCGGTGGGCGGCGTGATTGGGGTGGTTATGGGAAGTGCAATCGGACTGGGTTTGAAGTATGTGCTGCCGTCGGCGGTGTCGTTGATGTGGATTGCGGCCGGGTTTGGCAGCGCGTGCGGGATCGGTCTGGTGTTCGGGATTTATCCGGCCTACAAGGCAGCGAGTCTTAACCCCATTGAGGCACTGCGATACGAGTAAGGTCTGAAGGCCTGCGTTGGGTAGACTAGCAGGATGGCTACGGGGATCGAGGCGACGACGGCGCTGTTGACCATGGCCGGGATTGTTTACATGATGCTGGCGTTGTGGGGGGCCAAGGGGTATGTG
>CAXTPN010000189.1:0-4719 GCA_964246125.1 uncultured Acidobacteriaceae bacterium | reverse complement strand
GAGCGAGGAGATTTCAGTGCAGATATACAGGTGTCCGACCTGCTTTCCATGACGGTTGGCGCACTCTTTTACAATCGGTGGTACTCACGGGAACCCCTCACCGACAAGTTCGTTGAACGTCTTCTTAAAGTTTTCGTCGCAGGGTTGCGGTAGACTTTTCGCCATAAGGATCAGCAGATCCACCGCTGTATGAGGCGCACCACCTACACCACGCATTCCGCCGGTTGATGTTGGGGAGAATTACTCTGCGCTCGACCACCCGGCCCTGGTGGTTTACACCATATCTGCTTGATCAGAGTTAGCTTACTGTCCGGCTTCGCTGTGGCTGAGCAATAAGTTGGGAAACCGCCCGCCCCATTTATGGCGTGCCGACGAGAGATGTTCAGACCCGGCTGCCCGCTGTCAAGTCTGCTGGCCAGCCGTCGTTTTGTTGCCGAACTCCCCGTTTTGAAGAAGCAAGAACTGCGTCAACAAGGCGGGTGAGCCGCACGGCATGATTGAAGTCGGGCACGGATGTCGTGCCATTCAGTACGTGGCGCAGCATGGCGTGATGCCCGCCAGGTTGGCGGCTGCATCGGCCATTGTTGCCGTTTCCTTCTCGTCCAAAAGCTGAGGCTTGTCACATGTTGCGGAGCACAGCGTAGCTCGTCTGAGCTTGGAGGCGCACGGCTACAGCTAAGACCCGGCGCTTGTCGCCTGTGAACGCGGTGAGACCCGTGGGCCAACAATTCCGGTAGCAGCTCTCAGCGAGAAGCTAACGCGGTCAAGGCAGCTTGCGAAATGTGTGAGATCAGTTTGCAAAGTGGGTTAGCAACTGCGAATGCCCTCTACCATCAAATGCAGGTATACAGAGGCGAGCCTGCTAGAGAACTGAAGAGGCTCTTATGCATACAAAGCTTCTACATGCGAAGTGGTGCGTTTCCATGGAACGCTAGATCAGCACCATGCGAAGGACATCGGTCCTCGTACAGGAACCTAAACCGCGAAGGAGTTCTTGAATGCCTTTAGATGATCGTCGTCTCTTCTTGCGCAGTACGTTAGCGGCAGCCGTCGCAGTCTCAGGTGTTCCCTTTATTCCAGGCAGGAGCGCCCAGGGGCAGGCTACCGACCGGCGTTGGCCAGAACCCATCACTGATGAAGTGAACGAGCAGGCGCTCATTGAGCAGGCTTGGGCATTTTGTAGAGCCTGGTACGGATACTGGGATGATTGTGACACCGCGAACTGGCTATCGCTTTTCCTTAACTCAAGCGAGAGCGTTCTACAGGATGCCGTCGTCAACCACACCTATCATTACGCGCAGATCGTCGCCAATTTCCCATCCTTCTTTACCAAGGCAGCAAGCCTTGTCGGCCGCGGCCACGTCACGAAGCTGTTCCATGTGACCGGCGATCTACGTTATGGGATGGTGACCGAGCATGTTTTCCTGAAAGATGTGTTCTATGCCACGAACGGGTACACCACTCACTCTGTGCTCGACATGGATCACGGAAAAGTGGCGCGTACCACCGATTACTGGGACTCTCGAGAACTGGGCGAGTCGGACCTTGTAGGCCCGACATTGACAGGCGGTGTCGTACAGCCGTTCGGCACGGTGCATCCCGGAGGTACACCTCTTTTTGCTTCCGCGCCAACACCGCCAGGAGATGTCGCCTTGGCTACGGGTCTAACCGGCCTGCCTTCCGCCGCACCTGAGCTGCTGGATTTCGTTCAGCGGTTTCACGAGGCTCTTGAGAGCGGAAGCGTTCCGAGAATTCTCTCATTCTTTCTGGACGACGCTGTTTACGTCAACCCCCTAATCCACCAGGGGCCCGTGCTGTACGGGAACTTCGACCAGACCATTCAGATCAGAGGCAAGCGATTAATCGAGCGCTTCTTTTCTGCAGTCCTGGACCAACTACCGGATTGCAGAAACTCCAAACTCCTGCATGTGGTTGGTGGTTCCCCAGGCGGCGGATTTGAGTGGCAGGCCGGCGGATTGAACGCTCAGACCGGGATCGATCGCACGGGTCTGAAGGGCAGTACCGCTCTCGACCTATTCGGCGGGAAAATACGCCGGATGTCCGTCAAGTTTGACACATACCAACTCAGGCCGGGCTTATACGAGCAGATTCAATCCGCTCTGGCATCGAACGGTGTCATCGACCCGAAGCTCTCATAGGAGTTCGCGTTTCAGAAATCACGGGCTCACCTGGCCGAAATAGCGCTGAGAACCGCGGTTAACCAGAATCATCCACTTCAAACGGAGGCGACTGTGGCAGTTAAATCGATTTTCGATTTCAGATTTCCGGCAGCGGCGCAAGAGGAAGGACTCAAGCTCTGCATCGAGGTGGGCCACGACATGGTCCGGCTAAAGGGGTACCTGGATCACGAAGTAATTCAGGACGTGGAAGACGCGTGTCACCTGATGGTCAATACGCTTTGGGAAAGCCAGGAGGCCTCAGCAACAAACCTTGCGAGCTACCGCCATGACGAGAAGATCAGTCGAGCGACTGAACTCATGGGCTCAGAATCTCCAGGCTTCACAGGTCTGGTCCTACCGAAGACCTGATGATCGATGTGCAGGTATCTCGGAGAATGTTGGCGTCCGCGCAGTTGCGGGCGCTTCTTTGTGCTGGCCGCGATACCTCCGCAACTGAAGATGATTGTCCACATTTGTTTGCTTGAACCGAGTGCTGATCCAGCTCACACAGGAGAAGGAGCTTGTGCAACGCTACCTCCTAAAGGTTGCACCAGGTGCAGCCTTACGGCAAGGTAGAACGATGACGAAGCGCCCCGCACCTCCTTCAAAAGATCTGAAAAAGCAGCTCGATACGCGGCATCTTCAAATCTACGTCGCGATCGGGCAGTCCCGTACCCTGACGGACGCTGCGGCTTCATTGCAACTGCCGCTCTTCACGGTCAGCCGTGCGCTGAAGCATGTGGAAGCCCTGGCCAAGGTGGCTCTTGTGCGACGAGACAGATCCGGCCTCGAACTGACGTCAGCGGGCCGTGACTATCTGAGTGTCTGCGTGAACGTTCTGAATGCACACGCAACAGCCGCAAGTGTACTCGCTGGGCACCGTGGAGAGCCGGAGGGCACTCTGCGTGTCGGGACGCCTCTTCCGTTTGCTACCAAGGTGCTCGGTCCTATCCTGCCGCAATTCCAGCAACGCTATCCCAACATAAAGCTCGATATTGATCTGTACTCATCAGACTGGGACCAGGCTCCAAAAGCAGTCCACGATATCTTCCTCAAAGTCCGTACCCCCAAGGACTCGCAACACTACCTCATGATGTTTCCTGCTATCCTGCAAGGTCTCTTCGCCAGTCCTCAGTATCTGGCCAAGCATTCCTTGCCTGAGAGCCCATTCGACCTCGCTTCCCACCGCTGTCTCGGTCAGACTCGAGATCACAGCGCCTTCACCTGGAAGTTCAGAAATGGAAAAGAGCAGGTCGCACTCACTCCGAATTTTTCCGTCGTGGTGGCGGATGTCGAGGTGCTGGCGCAGCTCGCGCTGCACTCCGCAGGCATTGCTGTTCTGCCGGTGTGGCGGGCACATCCAGAGGTGACCGCAGGCAATCTGGTCCATGTCCTTCCGCAGTGGGCTGCTGAGGAGGTGATATTCTGCGCTCTTCACAGCGGTCGGCATCGCGTCACTTCAAAGGAGAAGGCCCTCTTGGACTTTCTTGGCACGGTGCTCGGAACTGCGAATGATCCCAGGTGCAATGGCCAAGAGCCTTCGTTATTCTTCGCGAGGTCGGCCTCAGCCTAGACGAGACCTGAAACTGGCATGCCAAAACTGGATAGGACAGCTTTACATGCCCTAGGTGCTCAAGCGTCCCGGCACGGCGCACGGCTTCATCTTTCTCTTGCTCGAAGATCAGACCGGCATCAGCAACGCGATCATCGACCCGGACCTGTATGAAGTCAATCGTAACCTCGTCACCTATGGCAAAGTTCTCCTGATCGAAGGCATGTTGCAGAACATCGACAAGGTCGTCCACGTCCGGATGCAGCGCATTGCGGAACTCACTCTGGACGCGCAACTCGCCCTCAAGTCTCACGACTTTCACTAGGAGATCGGATGGGTGCCCAGATGAGTTCGCACGGTGACAAGGAGGCGCCGAAGGAGTGGTGGTTGAGAACGCGTGCCGCATCGCGGCATCTCGGCTCCGCGACCAGAAATAAATCGGCGTGAACGTCTCTCCGTTGCGGGAGCAGATACGCGACTCAGTAGAGTTCGTCCGCGTCGTTTGGGAAGAGATTGAGCGCCATTAGCGGAATGAGGATGCTAAACCATGATGAAGTCCGGCCGCGGCAACCGCCCTTCCCATGCTGGGCGTGCCCGCATTGCGCGACCGAAATCGAGACACGCACCTTCCGGCTGTCGCCCAGGACCTAACGAAGCTGGTCTGTCCCAAGCGAACGTGCCGACGGGAGTTCCTCGGCGTGCGCAAAAGAAAGGAAAGCTCTGCCGGAGTCGCGTGCCTACAGTGTCCTTCGCTAACGGGCCACCCGGAAAGCCTGCAAGTCCTACTCCGCTCCGTGATGGAACCCCAATGATCTCGGCAAGCGCTACAACGCAGAGGTCGGTAGGGAAGTCTCTAAGCGGTTTCCAGAGCCTCTGCACAAATCGAGGTTGCTTTGTCGATCTTGAGGTACAGGCCGTGGTGCCACCCTCCAGCCCGTTGCAGGATGTCGAGGACGGTTTGCATCACGCCGCCTCCGCGAGTTCTGC
>CAXTPN010000188.1:0-4729 GCA_964246125.1 uncultured Acidobacteriaceae bacterium | reverse complement strand
GCCCCAGCCACCCCGCACGCGCCGCCCGCGCATACTCCGGCCCCTCCAGCCAGCCGTTCTTCACGCCGGAGATCAGCGCGAACGTGAACATGCCGGTGGAGCTGCTCTCCGGCCAAGTCTCCTCCTTATCGATCAGCTGCCGCCACACGCCATCCTTGCCCTGATACTTCACCAGCGCGGCCATCATGGTGCGGTAGCCCGCCAGGATGCGCGTCCGTCGCGGATGGTTCGCTGGCAGCGATCGCAGCAGCTCGGTCATGCCCGCCGCCATCCAGCCATCGCCGCGCCCCCAGAAGAACGGCACATCCGGCGCATGAAAGAACAGCCCATTCGGCTGCTGCAGCTTGTCCAGATACGCCGTCATCTCCAGCGCGGCGCGGTCAAGGTAGCGCATGTCCTTCGTGGCGCGATACGCCTGCACCTGCAGCAGCGTAATCATGTACATGTCGTCGATCCAGAAGCGCGTCTCTCCGCTCAATCCCTGCGCATCCGGCTTCACCCACTGGCGGTCCGCGAACCCCTGCCCCATGGTCAGATAATCGGGCTTCTGAGTGGCGATGTAGAGCTCCAGCGGCAGCGCCCCGAAGACTGAGTTGTCGACGTGACCGCTGGCTGGAACCCGCGCCTTGTCCTCGCCCAGCAGCGGCTGAAAACGCTTGTCCAGGTCCGCCGTGAGCTGCGCATCCTGAGTCAGCCGCGCAATCTCCAGCGCCCCGTACCAGCTCACCGTCTCCGAGTAATGCAGCGTCTTCGTGTACTGGTGCTCCGACGCCACAAAGTGCCGCGCCAGCGCCAGGCCCACCGTCTTCGGATCGCTGCCCGCCGGCCACTGCGTCAGATCCGCAGCCCCGCCCGCCTGCGCCGCCGCCACGCAACTCGCGACAGCCATCATTGCGATCAACCCAAACCTCACTCCAAGCCGCATCTTTCCTCCAGCACGGGCAGCCGCGCACCTATCTGAATACCACACTGAGCCACCCCGTAGTTCACGGCTGCTTTGTGATCACAATCTCGAGATACTCGCTCGGCACCACCATCGTCCCATCCTCCGCCTTGTTCAGCGAACCCACAAGCGCGATCAGGTCCGCCGCCAGCCCTGCCTGCCCAGTCGCATCCAGCGCAAGAAACGTCTTATGCATCGGCCCATAGTAAGTCTTGAAAACCTCCAGCCACTGCTCCGCCGAGTGCGATCGGAACATGAAGTATTTCGTCGTCGCTTCAACCTTCGCCGCACCCGCGAACAGCTCATTGAGGCGCGCCTGCGTCCCCCACAACGAAGGCGGCTTCAACCCCGCCACCGGCGGTATGTACTTGCCGATGCACTTGAATATCTGTCCCACAAACCCCGTCGGCGTCCAGTTCGCCAACCCGATTTTGCCTCCCGGCTTCACCACCCGCAGCAACTCCGCCGCGCACTTATCCTGATTCGGAGCAAACATTACCCCCACCGTCGACACCGCCGCATCGAACTCCCCGTCGTCAAACGGCAGATTCTCCGCATCGGCCTCCATGAAGTCGATCCGCAAACCATCGGCCTCGGCCCGCAGCCTTCCGCGCTCCAGCAGCGCCGGCACATAATCCGTTGAAGTAACCCTGCACCCCCGCCGCGCCGCCGCCAGCGATGAATTCCCATTGCCCGCCGCCACATCCAGCACCCGCCACCCGCTGCGAACGTCCATCGCTTCGGCCAGCATCTCCGCCATCAGCACCAGCGCCGTTCCAATGACGGCGTAATCGCCGCTCGCCCACGTCGCCTGCTGCTTTGCCTTGACCGCACCCAGATCCGGTCCTGCACCGCTCTCGTCCGCCATCGCCGCTCCTGCTCGCTAACTTTGTACAGGGGATGCCCGCAGCCTTTATACACGCTGCGCAATCTTTCGCAAGGTGAATTTTCCACCCCGATTCTGTTTCCCCTTCGGCGTGTTCTTCGATACGCTCCAAAGGGACTGGCTGCGACATCGAACCCCCCGCCAGCCGGTCCGCATCAAATCTATTGTCCAGATCGACGAAGCCGGTACCGTGAAGCAAAAGAGGAGCACCACGCATGTCCACCGCGAATCCGCCCGCACTCAACTCCGCTCTTCTTGCCCGCTTCCGCACCGTCCGCGCCGCGACCCTCGCCTTCGCCGCGCCGCTCTCGCCCGAGGACATGATGGTGCAGTCCTCCTCCGACGCCAGCCCAGTCAAGTGGCACCTCGCGCATACCTCCTGGTTCTTCGAGACCTTTGTCCTTACCCCCTATGCCGCCGGTTACCAACCCTTCCATCCCGACTTCCACTGGCTCTTCAACTCCTACTACAACTCGCTTGGAGACATGCCCGCGAAGAACCTGCGCGCCTCCTTCTCGCGCCCTCCGCTGACGGACATCCTCGCCTACCGCGCGCACGTCGACCACGCCGTCGCGGAGCTTCTCGAACACGATCTCGCGACAGATGAAGACGAGGTTCTACGCCGGGTAGCGCTGGGCCTGGAGCACGAGCAGCAGCACCTCGAACTCATCGCCACCGACGTCAAGCACGCCCTGTTCACCAACCCTCTGCACCCCCCCTATTCTGAAGGAGGGTTTTCCCTTCCCTCTTCCCTCCTCCCTCTTCCCTCGTACCTGTCCTTTCCCGGCGGTCTCACCGAAGTTGGCATCTCTCCCGATCCCTCCGACCCGCAGAGCTTCGCCTTCGACAACGAGACTCCCCGCCACACCGTCTACCTGCAGCCCTTCAGCATCGCCAACCGCCTTGTCACCGCGCGCGAGTACCTCGCCTTCGTCGATGACAACGGCTATACCCGCCCCGAGCTCTGGCTGTCGGAGGGATGGACCCTCATCCGCGCGGAAGGCTGGCAGGCTCCGCTCTATTGGCGTCGCGACTCCGCCGCCGCCACCGGATGGTCCGTCTACACCCTCCACGGCTTCCGCCCCCTCGACGACCTGCTCGACACTCCGGTCTGCCACCTCAGCTTCTTCGAGGCCGACGCCTTCGCGCGCTGGTCCGGCTGTCGTCTGCCGACCGAGTTCGAGTGGGAACACGCTGCCACACGCGAAAGTCTCCCCGACACCGGCAACATGCTCGAATCCGGCAACCTCCACCCCACGCCGGCTGCCCACTCCTCAAATCTCCAGCAGGTCTTCGGCGACGTCTGGGAGTGGACCTCCTCCGGCTACACCGGCTATCCCGGTTACCGCCCCCTGCCCGGCGCGCTGGGCGAGTACAACGGCAAGTTCATGTCGTCGCAGGTCATCCTGCGCGGAGGCTCCTGCGTCACCCCCGCCACCCACATCCGCGCCACTTACCGGAACTTCTTTCCGCCCGCGACCCGCTGGCAGTTCTCCGGTCTGCGCCTCGCCAAAGACCTTTCGTAACCACCTCAAACTTTTGCCATCCACCCCGCTGCCGTCGGCGTCTTAGTTCCGATAGTCCACATAAAGCCAACATCGCCGGAGCTCGAGTGTCCCCCATCGCCGAAGTAGCACAAGCAGTCGACAGCACCGCCGCCGCGGCCCGCCACGGTCTGTCCTCCACTGCCAAAACTCTCCCACCCTGGCTCTTCTACGACGAGTCGGGCTCCCGCCTCTTCGAGCAGATTACCGCCCTCCCCGAGTACTACCTCACCCGCACCGCGCGCGCCCTCTTCGCCGCCCACGCCGAAGAGATACTTCTCGACCTCGCCTCCGCCGTCACCTTCGTTGAACTAGGCGCCGGCACCGCCACCAAGACAGGCATCCTGCTCCAGGCCGCGACCCGCTTCCAGAAGGGTGTCCTCTACCAGCCCATCGACATCAGCCCCACCGCGCTGGATGAAGCCCGCGAATCCCTCGAAGCGCGTATTGCCGAGCTGACGGTTCGGCCCCAGGTCGCAAACTACATCACCGATCCCATCCGCATTGAACGCGAGCCCAACCGCCGCGTCCTCGCGCTTTACATCGGCTCCAGCATCGGCAATTTCTCACCCGCCGAGGCCCGCGCCATCCTCTCGAACCTTCGTTCCCAGCTCCGTCGCGGCGACCATCTCCTTCTCGGCACCGACCTCGCCACCAGTCCCCACAAATCCGTTGCCTCTCTCCTCGCCGCTTACGACGACGCCGCCGGAGTCACTGCCGCCTTCAACCTCAACATCCTCGCCCGCCTCAACCGCGAACTCGGCGCTAACTTCAACCTCGACTGTTTCCGCCACCAGTCCCGCTGGAACGCCGCCGAATCCCGAATCGAGATGCACCTGGTCTCTGCCGCCGCCCAGACGATTGCCATTCCCGCCAACTCCGCCGGTCCCGCGCTCAGGCTCCACTTCGCCGAAGGCGAAAGCATCCACACCGAAAACAGCCACAAGTTCACCCCCGCCGCCATCGCCGCGCTGCTTGCCGATTCAGGCTTCGCCGTCACGCGAACTTTTCAGGATGCCGACTCCCTTTTTGCAGTCACCGTCGCCGCCGCCGTGGGACAATAAGCCTGCCCTGTCACACGGCCGAGGGATGCTTCCTGACATGATGTCGGCGGATTCGACTCCACAAGCGACAAGACAGCCACGCCGTTTCTACGAGTTGGATTCTCTGCGCGGGTTGGCCGCCGCGGTCGTCGTCCTCGACCACTTCTACTACCTCGTCTCGCCGCGGCTGCATCAAGCCGTCGACCACAGCCCATTCACGATCCTGATCAACGGCCACCAGGCCGTCATCCTCTTTTTCGTACTCAGCGGCTTCGTCTTGACGCTGCCCTACATGCGCCGCTCCTCGCTCGAC
>CAXTPN010000187.1:0-4729 GCA_964246125.1 uncultured Acidobacteriaceae bacterium | reverse complement strand
GGTCGGACACCTGTATATCTGCACTGAAATCTCCTCGCTCCTGGGCACGCACGAGAACTTCACGGAAAGGCGCTGTCATTTCGGAGTGGAGCTTCTTGAAAACCAAGGCCACATCCTGATTTCGCTCTGCGGCGTCCGTAATAGTGGGGAGGGTCGATGGCCAGCTTGCGGTTTCCAGCTTCCGTGCCATTTGCGTCAAGAGAATCGTAAGGTCTTGGCGTAAGTCTCCGGTGTCCGGCGGGGTCACTCTCTTGCCGAGCGCGGGCCGCGATTGAGGACCATGGAAGAGCAACGGTCAGAAGCACGCGCAATCATCATGCGGCCCGGCGTCGGAGCGGCGGGCCGCGTGGTTCAGCCCACACGCCTGCGGGCCCACCGCGTGACCATCGACCTGCCCACACTCATCCTGGTAGAAGAAGGACGCAAGCGGGTCCAGTGGACCGGCGGCGAGTGCACCGCATCTTCTGGAGATGCGGTCGCACTCGCAGCCGGGCAGGTCGTCGAAATTTCGAATTCGCCTGAGCACAGCGGTACCTACAGGGCTCGCTGGATCTCGTGGAGCTTCGAGATGCTCGACTCCTTCGACTCGTCGTCAACATCAGCAGCGCCATTCGCTGTGGCAACCTTGCTGCCACGTCGTACTCAGGAGTTCCGGTCAGCCTACCGTTCGGCGTTCGACAGCCTGACCGACCTCGCAGGTGTGCCTGCCGCCGTTGCGGAGCAACGACTACGTGAATTCCTCGTCTGGCTGCAGGAGCGGGGCGTCTGCTCCTGCCGCTGAACCCGACCGGCTCAGCGACCCGGCAAACCCGTGGTCGAACGAAGAAGTCTCGTGGCATGCAAACAGCAGTCCCGCCACGTTGCGGCGACAGCTTGCCTCGGAAGATGTGTCCTTCCGTGCATCCTCCATGATGTACACATGTCGTACGCATCACCCTTCTGCATGGCACTGATAAGCCTGTTCTTTCGGTACTTTGGCAGTCGGCTACGACTCTGCATCCCGCTTCTCAGCAGGCTTCCGTTCGCGGTTCGGCTACCTGCCCTCCGACATCAGAGGTCAAAAACGAGGTGGGCAGGCTCATGCTCTTTACTCAGACGACTACTCCGCTGCCTTGGAAGTTTCATAGGCTAAACCAACGATCAGCTGGCGGAAGTCAAGGTGAGGAGACATCTCTGCTCGTCATCAGCTCACATCAAGCTTACGGCTGAACACCTGTCGCGCAACCTGCACGATCTGCAGCACATGCGAGGAAACGGAGTCGTTCCGGTGCGCAACAACGGTCTCCATGATGAGTTTCCCGCTCTCACTGAGGGGCCGATAGCAGATACGCTCCGAATGGACTCCACGCATGTAGGGTGGAACGAACGTCAAGCCAATGCCCGCGGCTACGAGGTTAAGCGCAAGCATGAACTCCGGTACAGTTTGCAGCACACGAGGTGAAAAGCCGCGTTTCGAGCACGCGGATCGCAGGCTAGCTTCCAAAGAGTGCTCCGTGTTTCCATGCGAAATGAGCAGGAGCGCCTGATTCTTCAGATCACGGATGGCGACCGTCTCGTTTTTCGCCAGAGAATGCTCTACGGGAATGGCGACAAACATGTCTTCCGCGTAAAGCCTCCGCAGGCTCAGACCGTGAGCATGAGGTAGCGGGCACATGAAAGCCACCTCAATCTTTCCTGTGCGGAGGTCATTGGCGAGATCAGGCGTCTGCTTTTGCGTGAAAATCAGGTTCAGATTAGGCGAGGTCTCTCGCATGGAAGAGAACATCGTGGCAAGCACCGGATTGAACGACGCTCCTTCTGTCACTCCTATTTTGAGGTGCCCGACACTGCCAGTTGAAAGCTCTTTGCCTTTCAGCTGGGCATCATGTAGCTGCGCCAGTATGCTTTCAGCTTCTTTATGGAAGAAGGCCCCAGCTTCGGTCAGGGCGATACCTCGGCCGTCCGCCCTCAGCAAAGGAAATCCGCAGCTCTTTTCTAAAGTGCGAAGCTGTTGTGTAAGAGCCGGCTGCGCGATTCTGAGCCGCTTTGCAGCACGCGTGACGTGCATTTCCTGCGCTACAACACAAAACGCTCGCAAGTGCTTGATCTCCATAGCTGCCTCCGTCCGAAAAGTTGTGCAATGGCGTTCATAAGAAATTTCATATCGAATCTGTACGATTCATTATTGGACGCTGGTGGTGTGTTCCGGCGAAACTTAGTGTCGTTTGCTGGGTGAAACGCCCGCTTGGACTCATACGTTATGTGCACGGGAGAGATCACCGTGCCCCAGCGGCAAGACCGAACCAGTTGAAGAGGGGTGCGATGGCGAATACGGCGGCGGAATACAAGCGCGCAGAGGTCAACGGCATCCGGATCTACTACCGGCGAGCCGGCGAGGGGCCGCCTGTAGTGTTGCTCCACGGCTTTCCCGAGACCTCTTACGCATGGCGTAAGGTCATTCCTGCGCTTGCGGAACGATATACGGTCATCGCTCCAGACCTGCGCGGTTGCGGCGCGTCAGACCATCCGGACAGGGGGTACGACAAGCGTACGCTTGCAGCGGACATTCACGCGCTTGTTCATCAGCTCGGCTTAGGGACAATTAATCTTGTCGCCCACGATGTAGGAATGATGGTCGGATATGCGTATGCCTGCGCGTACCCCGATGAGGTCAGTCGGCTTGTGCTGATGGAGGCTGCGCTGCCCGGGTTAGGCCTGGAAGAGCTATATGACGCCGCAAAGTACCCGCGCATGTATCATCTGCCGCTGTTCGACGCTCCCAACGGTCTTGCGGAAGCCCTCATAGGCGGTCGCGAGCAAATGTTTGTGGATCACTTCATGCGACAACAAACCTTTCACCCGGACGGCTCCGACAGAGACGCGCTGGATGAGTACGCTCGTTGTCTGGCTGCACCAGGTGCGCTCAGAGGCGGGATCGGATACTTTCGGGCGCATTGGATCGATGCGGAGCACAACCGAGAAAACGCCAAGACAAAGCTGTCAATGCCGGTGATGACGATGGGCGGCACCGCGAGCTTCGGCGCGAACCTGAAAGGCCAGGTTGAGCCGCTAGTAGAGACGCTCCACGCCGTGATGATCGAGGAGTGCGGACATTATCTGGCCGAGGAGCAGCCCACGCGTGTAGCGGACGAGCTGCTCCGCTTCTTTGCGCAAGACACGGCCTGAACAAAGCCTTTATTGGCGGAGCAATATAGCTGATGTCACGACTTACCTAACGAGGCGGAAAGAGGAGCAAATGAGTCAACAGCGGGTTGGGAACGGTACAGCTCAAGGCAACACACCCGGTTCTTCCCTATCGCAGACGAACCCGAACGCCGGTGCAGGCGGCACAAAACGCCCGCTGCAGGTTGGCATCATTGGGGCCAGCGCAGAGGGTGGCTGGGCACGTGAGTCTCACGTTCCCGCCGTTCAGGCACTGAGTGGACTGGAATTGGGAGCTGTCGTCACAACGAGCCAGACAAGCGCAGACAAGGCGGCGAAGGCCTTTGGCGCGCGTGCGGGTTATGGCAGCGCCGAGGCGCTGTTTGCCGATCCCGCAATCGATATTGTCACCGTTGCAGTCAAGGTTCCGGACCATCACGATCTTGTGCTGGGCGCGCTGCGGGCGGGCAAACACGTGTACTGCGAGTGGCCGCTCTCTCCGACATTGCCGCAAGCGGAAGAGCTGGCTGAGGCCGCCAGCAAAACAGGTGCACGCGTGGCGTTGGGTCTGCAGGCGCGCTTTAATCCCGCCGCACGTGCCGCGGCCAAGCTGATGAGCGGCGGCGCTATTGGCCGGGTGCTAGGTGTGCGCTGCTACTCGACCTGCCACGCCTGGGGCGCTGAGGTCGAGCCTGGAATGGTGTTCGCCGAAAAGCCCGAGGCCGGAGTCAACCTGGTCTTCATTCAGGCCGCCCACACGATCGACCTCGCCATCGCTCTGGCGGGCGAACTTGCCGATATCTCCGCTCTTGCGGCACGCCAGTTTCCTGAACCAACGGTGAAAGGCGAGAGCCGCAAAGTCCAGCGCGAAACATTCGACAAGATTCTCCTTCAGTCTCAACTCAAGGACGGCGGTACGCTCAACGTGGAAACTACAGGCGGGCTACCCGCAGATGCAACGCCTTTCGATCTGGAGATTCGTGGTGACCAAGGTGTGATGGCGCTGATCGGTGGTGCTCCGCGTGGCTTCCAGTCAGGACAGATGAAACTGCTGCTCAACGGAGAGCCCTACCAGGTCGATGAAGGCGAACTGGCGGGACTGGCCGTACCGGCGGTCAACGTAGGCGGCGTATATGCGGCTCTGCGCGATGACATCCAGAACGGCACCGCAATCGCACCCGACTTCGAACACGCCGTGCGGCTCACGCGTCTGGTCGACGACCTGCTCGCCTCTTCCGCAGAAGGCCACCGTCGCAGTGCGGACCGTTGGCCGCTCCGTGGAGGCACGGCGCATGCTTGAGGCTCTGCTTGGCAAGCATGATCCCCCATTCGAGCCGCGCATCGTGGGTCAATCAGTCCCGCGCGTCGACGGAAGGCTGAAGGTCACCGGCACCGCTCGCTTCACCGCCGAGCATGAGCCCGAGGGTCTCGTGCATGGCGTTGTGATTGGAAGTGCGATCGCGTGCGGCCGTGTCGCGGCGGTTCACACGGCTGCTGCGGAGGCGCTGCCCGGAGTGATCGTCGTGATCACGCCGGCCTCCGCGCCCAAGCTGAAGCCCCTGCCCGACAAGGTACAGGGCATCCAGTA
>CAXTPN010000186.1:0-4786 GCA_964246125.1 uncultured Acidobacteriaceae bacterium | reverse complement strand
GCCACATCCATGTCGCCACCGCCGTCAGCAGCAGCCCCGAAGCCGTAAGCGATGGCACTGCCAGCAGCAGCACCGGATACGTCCGAAAGCTCCCAAAGTGTTCCACCACCAGCAGCGCGCGCGACAACACGAACGCCGCGACCACCGCGAACAGCCCCGCATCCCACAGCGCCTCGGGATCGACCGTAGCCATCCTCGCCGTTCGCTGCGACAATCCCAGTCCCAGCATCAGCCCAAGCGCCGCCAGCGCCCCAAACGTCGGCAGGTAGAAGTGCCCGAAGTGAAACAGGGTGGGATACACGTCTAGTTCTCCACGTTATCCATACCCAATACCACGCGCAGCCACAAAAAAGCAGTAACGAAACCGACCCACTGGGCCGTACGACGAAGCGCAGGTGAACCCGTCTAAGACGGTGGGATCCAGCCGTGGCTCTTTAGGCTTTCCGGACTGGCGGACCTAGCACACCGAGCCATATCTACGAACCAGACCCCTGTTCATTAAGTATTGGTTCAACCTGCGTTGTTCGCGTACCTGCTTTGCAGGCCGGTCACACGTTGCATCCTAACCGCAACCCTGACAGCACGCAAGTCAACTTTCGTGCAGCCATTGAAAACACTAGGGTTCCGCCCCCTCTTTCACATCGTCCGGCACCGCGATCCGCTCAAACTCATCCGCCAGCCGATGCAACGCCGCAGGCACCTCCACCCCGCTCAACGGCTTGCCATGCCCTGGCGCCACCACCCGCGGCTCCAATCTCGCCAGCTTCCGCACCGAAACCTTAGCCGCCGCCCAGTCCGAAGTAAAGTAAGCCGGAGGCCCATGCAGCTCCGTATGCTGCGCCACCGCCACCTCAAAAAAGCTCTCCGCCTTCGTCGTACAAAACGCATCTCCAACAATCAAAACACGATCCGCCTCGCGCAGAAACGACACATGCCCCGGTGTGTGTCCCGGCGTATGCAGCAGCGTCCACCCCGGCATCTCCGCGATTGACAACTCCGCGCCCTCACCCGGGAGCGCCCGCAGCCGATCCCCAATATCGATCGGCCCTTTCGGTAGCGTAACAGAAAGCAGCGACATCGCGCCCCCACCCGCTTTCCAGTTCGGATGATGATAGGACCTCTGCCCCGTCAGGTAGGGAAACTCCAGCGGATGCGCGTAAATCGGCACGTCCCACTCCTCGCCCAACTCCTTGGCCACGCTCACATGATCAAAGTGCCCGTGCGTCAGCACAATCGCCCGCGGCGGCCCACCAAAGCTCTTCTCCGCCCAACTCCTAATAAACGGAGCCGACAACGGCAGCGCTGCATCGATCAGCGTCCACGTCCCATCCGGGTTCGTCACGCCAAACACGTTGACGAAAGCAATGCGCAGGCCCATCAGGCCCGGCGCAATCGCATCCAGCGGCAGTGCATCAAATTCAGGAACCTCAACTCCATCCATGGTTGCTCCTCACGCGCGTTGGATGCGGCGAGTCGAACCGAAGGATAGCGGCACTACCTCTTACCCAGCCCGCCGAACCGGCGCGTCGCCAAGCTCGTCGAAGACATCGTCCAGCATGCCCGCCAGCGAAGCCGACCTGCTCCGCGACTGCGTCACCGATCCCGCCAATGCCGCATAGCGCTCTCGCAGGCACTCCAGCTCATCCGCGATATTCAAGCACGCCAGCACCGCAACCCGTAGCGAATCCACCGTGGCACCATTGGCCGACACCGCCCGCATCTTCGCATCTACCACATGCGCAAGGCCCGCGATGTACTCAGGATCGGTCCCGCGCAGGTGGTAGACCTGGTCGTAAATTTCCACCGAGATCGACTCCGTCGTCATCCGTTCCACTTCATCCTGTCTATCCATGCGCCTCTTTCCGTCAAGAATCTAAAGCAGTTCGTCCATCTGCTGCAGCATCTTCTCGACACGCAGCCGAACGGTCTCACGCTCCTGGTTAAGCGTCGTGATCTGGCTCTGCGCGGAGTTTGACGCGTTCGTCAATCCATCCAACTGCTCCCGCAGCGCCGCCACTTCGGCCTCCGCCGCGGCGCGCGCCTCGCGTTCCCGCCGAACGATCTCGACCGCCCTCATTACCTTCTGCTCAAGCGCCTGGAACTCGTCCTGACTGATGTTTGCGCTGGTTTCCACGATGACCTCTCAGCGCCAGTATAAGGACAAACGAAGTGGATTTCGCGGCCCTAACCTACTCAGCAAGCGGCCATGTCAGCTTCGAATGGTCCCTCCCAGCGACTCCAGCGCGGCGATTATCGCGGCAGACCACGTCGTCAGATCCTCATCCGTCAGCGTGCGCTCCGGCGATTGGAAAATTATCCGAATCAGCATGGAGAACTGCCCGGAATCCTTCTTCGCATCTCGGAATACTTCTATCGGGCTAAGGCTCTGCAACTCAGCGATCCTCAGCGCCTGAACTGCACCTGCGATCGTTCGCCACTCAATCCCGTCGACGAAGGTGATGGAAAAGTCGCGTTCCACCGCCTGGTAGCGCGAAAGCTCATGCGCCGTGGCCTGACGCGGCGGCAGCTTCAGCAGTTCCGTCAAATCAAGCTCTGCAAGATACACAGGCTGACGCAGCTTGCGCCGTGTCGACTCTCCCACAGAGAGCTGGCCCACAGCGCCGATCACCGCGTCGTTCAACTCCACCGACGCACCGCGGCCAGCCTCAATCCAGGCTGGCAAGCCCTTTGCGCTGAACATCAGCCCCGACCCCGCAAACAGCCTCGCAATCCCTTCAATCGCACCCTTCAGCTCGTAGAAAGGTGCGTCCTCCGCCGAGTATAGCGGCGTACGGGGCAACGCCGCCGTTAGCCCCAGGGCAAGCGACTGAGACTCCTCCACGCTCGCCGCCGAACCCATGAAGACCGCTCCCGCCTCGAAAAGCCGTGCGGTCGTCACGTCACGGTTCAGGTTGTGCGCCAGCATCGTCACCATTCCCGGCAGCAGCGACGGCCGCAGGTAGGCGGCTTCTTCGTTCAACGGGTTTTCAAGCTGGATGGCTGCAGCGCCAGGTTTGAAGAAAACTGCCTCCGCATCGCTCGCAAAGGTGCTTGAGATCGCCTCAGAATAGCCCAGCGCATACAACCGGTTGCGAACCGCCTGCTCCGTGCGCTCGGTAGGGTGCGCCACCACAATCCACGGCGTGGGCAGCGTGTTAGCAAAGCGGTTGTACCCATACACACGCGCGATCTCCTCAATCAGGTCGATCTCTCGCGTCAAATCCAGCCGCCACGATGGCAATTCCACATCGTATCTATCGTCGCTCGTGGGCGTGAGCGCGCAGCCCAGCGCAGTCAGGTACCGGTCGATCAGCGCCGCCGTAATCCCCTCCCCCTCGGACGTGCCTCCAAGAATCCGCTGCGCGTGGGCGACAGACAACGCAACCGGCGCTCGACCGACAGTCTTCGCGGCCTGCTCGCGAATGACCACATCGACCAGCGATCCTTCCAGATGCCCCCCGCACGCAGCGAGGATGTTCCTGGCAACCAGCGCATTCGCCACCGGAGGCGCGGCAAAATCCGCCCCGCGCTCATAGCGATGGCTCGCATCCGTGTGGATCATGTGTCGCCGCGAACTGGCGCGAATGCTTGCCGGATCAAACCACGCCGCCTCCACCAGGATGTTCTTCGTCTCCGCCGTAATCATCGACTCGAACCCGCCCATCACTCCCGCGAGGCCCAGCGCCTTCCGCTCATCCGCAACTACCAGATCGTCGCTCACCAGTGTCCGCGTCGTGCCGTCCAGCAGCTTGATCTGCTCGCCCGGCCGGGCGCGGCGCACCACAATGCCGCCCTCCAGCTTATCCAGATCGAAGACGTGGTTGGGATGCCCCATGCCTAGCAGAACGAAGTTCGAGACATCGACCGCGTTCGAAATCGATTTCTGCCCCAGCTCCGTGAAGTAATGCGCGATCAAGCCCTCTGTCGGCCCAATCGTCACATCGCGAATCACCTGCGCGGTAAACCGCCCGCAAAGGTCCGGAGCCTCGATCCGCACCGGAAACGGCTCCGCATACGTCGCGCTCGGCAGCTTCGTATCCAGCGGATGGAGACGCACGTCATAGATCGCGGCGACCTCCCGGGCGATTCCGTAGTGGTTCATCGCGTCCACCCGGTTGGTCGTGATGTCCATGTCGAACAGCGCACCCTCGGAGTCACCCGCAATGTCATTCAGCTCAAAGACTCCTTCCACAGCAATGCCGCGCAGGGTAAGGTCTTCCGCAAGCTGCGCGTCGTCCACGTCCAGAACAGGCAGATACGATCGAAGCCACTCAGTAAGAATTTTCATGGTTGAAGTCCTAAGTGTAACTGTTCAGGGACACATCCGGTCGCGCGCGCTAAACTCAATACGGGTTCAAAACTCATGAAAAACGTCCTGTCCATCGCCGCGCAGACCATCCTCTTCCTGATCGTCTTCCTCGGCGGAACCCTCTGGGATCCATTCCACCTCAAGTGGTTAATTACCCACCCCACCCTCAGTTCCACCCGCTTCTTTGTGCCCGACGGCCTCATCCTCATGCTCGCGCTCTACCTTTTGATCCTGATCTTCGAGGCGGCACGCAAACGCCTCGACGCCTCCGGCCTCCTCTCCTCCATCGCCTTCGTCCTCGCCCTCACCCTTGGCCTCATCTCCAGGTTCGGCTTCGCCACCCACGACCTCCTCTGATTCGACCACTCAAGCCAGATATGTCAGATTCCACCGCCTTCCTTGCCCTCCTCGCCGCCGCCCAGAAGCGCCTCGACGAGGGCTTCGTGCATCGCGCTTATGCCTGCTCGGTCGCCGAGG
>CAXTPN010000185.1:3776-4833 GCA_964246125.1 uncultured Acidobacteriaceae bacterium | reverse complement strand
GCCGCCGCTGCCGAACCTCTGCGTGACGGTGGTGATCAGGCCGTTGTAGTTGTTGGAGCCGCCTGAGACGTAGTAGTAGACCAGGCCGAAGCGCGGGTCGACCGGCGTGTACCCGGTGCTGTACCCCGTGATGGGAGGCGTGCCCGTGGGCAGGCCGGTGACGGCGACCGGCGCCGTGGGGTAGGTAAAGGCGTTCAGACCGGCATTAGTGTAGGGCTTGTGCGTGCCGTGGTTGCCGAGATAATTGATCGAAACCACCGTCGATTTGCCGAAGGACTTCTGGATCTCCAGATTCCACTTCTGCACGTTGTACATCTTGAAGTTGTTCTGCGCCGCGTAGACGCTGGGGCCGGTGAAGGAGTTCTGCTCCGCCGCCGTAGGCAGGCTGGCCTTGATCGACGCGACGGTTCCGCCGGTGGTGATTCCGGCCAGAAAGGCCGCGTTGTACGCGGCGGTGTCGCTATACAGGTTGGTCGCCTCGGTGTTGGCCAGGTGATCCTGCGAGACCGAGAAGCTGTTCTTCGCGGGCGGGTTCTTGGCCACGCCTTCGACCACGCTGGCCGCGAGACCGTCGTAGAAGATGCCGTAACCGCCGCGCACCACCATCGACTCATGCATCATCGGCGGGTTGTAGGCGAAGCCGATGCGCGGCTCCCACTCCAGCGTCTGCAGGCCCGGCAGCACCGATCTTTGGTTGAAGGCGTAGGCCTGGTTGTACGGGATCGAAGCCGAACGGGTGAGCGAAGGAAAGGGCGACGCGAGCTCCGTCAGGCAGTTGTCCAGGCACTTGATGTTGCCCTGGTGCTCGAGGCGCAGCGCGGCCGTAAGGCTCAACGCGCGCGACGCCTTCCAGTCATCTTCAAGATACACCGCCCATTGATCGATGCCGACCGGATGATTGGGTTTGGTGGGAAAGGTCTGGGCGAAGGTGGTGGCGTAGGTGTAGTTCAGCGTCGAGCCGGACCCCGAGGTGAACGCCGGGTCGTATCCTCCATTGATAAACGCCCCCAGTGTGTTGACCGACTCGGACGGCACCGTACCCGCGGTAAAGTAGTGA
>CAXTPN010000185.1:0-3766 GCA_964246125.1 uncultured Acidobacteriaceae bacterium | reverse complement strand
GTAGGCCTTCGCGCCGACCTTCAGTGTGTGGTTTCCCGCGCTCAGGGCAAAGTCATCCTGTAGCTGAACGGTGGTGATGTTGCGGCCCGTGGGGTAGCTCGAATCGCTTCCGCCTAGAGTCGAGAGCGAAGCGTCACTCAGCGAAAGTGTCGCCGGAAAGACGGCCAGCGTCGCCGGCAGGTTTGGAGGGCCGAACAGCGCTCCGTACCAGAGGCCCGCTACGATGAGGTTGTTGGTCGCCTTCGTTCCGTAGGTGTGCGTCTCGTTGAACTGGCCGTTGTGCTGCGGCTGCACGCTGATCGCGTTGAAGATGGGGTTGATGGGGTCGATCGCCGTAGGCTGGATGCCGTTATCGTGCGAGTAGCGGATGAACGCCTTATCCCTGGAACCGATGTTCGCATCCACCCGGAAGATCTCCAGCGCTTCATTCGCGTAGGTGGTCGCGGTGCTCTGGTAGAAGACGCTGCATGCTCCGGCGGGACCTGTGTAGACGCCGCCGGCCGCGGTCAGTCCCAGGCCGGCCAGGTCGGCGGGGGACAACGCATTGGTTGTGGTGGGGCATCCGGTTGAGGATGCGCCCGGGAACGTAGTCGTGTTGGTAAAGTTCGGATTGCCTGGCTGCGCATTGTGCGCGGTGGCCGCCGCGTTGTAGATGCTGAACATGTTCCTGTAGTAGGGCAGCGAACCGGTGAGTCCCTGCGCCGCGAGCCGCGAAAGCGTATACGCCTGCAGGTTGGCTGACGGCAGCTGAACCGTAGTCGGCGACGCCGGCAGAATGGCGCGCAGGCCTTCGGCGTCGGCCAGGAAGAAGAGCTTGTCGTGCCCGTCGAACAGATGCGGAATGGTGAGCGGACCGCTGATCAGCGCGGACCACTGGTTGGCATTCTCGAACGAGCGCGGAACGATGGTGCCCGGGCCACCCGACTTGTGCAGGTAGGTGTTTGCCACCAGCGAGCGTCCAGTCCAGAACCAGCTCGCGTTGCCGTGAACGCGGTTCCCGCCGCTCTTCGAGACGAAGCTGACCGTCGCGCCCACCAGACCGCCGAACTGGCCGGAGTAGCCGTTGCTCGTGACCGTCGCCTCCTGCACATCGTTCAGGCCCAGCGTCAGGTTCGACGCGCCCGAATTGTTCGCATTGTTGTAGGGATCGTTGAAGTTCTCGCCGTCGATCTGGTACATCGTATTGCCGACCACGCCGAAGCCGGTGTTGAATCCAGGCGTAATCTTGGTCTCGAAGAGCAGGTTGTTGCCGGAGTTCGGCACCTCCTCCACCTGCACCTGGCCGATGGTCGTCGCGACGTTGCCGTTCTCCGCGTTCACCAGGCTGGCGACGGATTCCACCGTAATCGTCTGCGTGTCGCTGCCGACGGTCAGCTTCAGGTCGGCCGCCAGCACCTGCGAGTTGTCGACCGACACCTTCGAGACCAGCTTCTCGAATCCGGGCTGATCCACGCTGATGGTATAGGTGCCCGGCTGCAGCAGGTCAAAGCGATACGAGCCGGAGCCGCTGCTCTTCGCCGATTGCACCGAACCCGTCGCCACGTTGGTCAGCACGACCGTCGCGCCGGCGACGATCGCCCCGGACTGATCCGCGATCACCCCGTTCACGGCTCCCGTCGTCGTGGTCTGCGCCATCGAGCAGGAAATGCTGAGGAGGGAAACGGCGGCGAGAAGAAGAAGATGTTTAAAACTCATCATCGAGAAAGCTCCCATGGCAAACGATTTCGCGTTGTCGCGCAGGGTCACCCCTGTGCGCGATTTGCTCGAACAAACTGCTCCGTGCTTCAGCAGACCGTGAAGACAAAAGAGCCGGGGTAGCGACTCAAAGGCGCGGTGCGGCTCAGCAGTTTTCGGGAAGTACAAGAGGTTCCCCTCCTGGAAATCCGGTAATGATCTGGAATGCTTCTAGGAATACCACGAAATATATCGAAGAGGAGAGTTAATTTGCATTCCGCGTCAATCCCCCTGCGAATCGGAACGTCCTGAGCGCATAAGCGATGCCGCGCCCCCCTTGCCCCCAAGCGTTATCATGGTTGTCGGCAACCATGGACCTCCTCACGCTTCGCAACCGCTTCCGCTTGCCCGATCTCCTCACCTTTGAAGAGGCTGGCGGCCTCACGCGCGCGCAGATCCACATGCCGCAGGCGACGGCCACCCTCTACCTGCAAGGCGCGCACCTGACCGCGTGGCAGCCTGCTGCGGCAGAGCCCGTCCTCTTCCTCAGCCGGCAGAGCGACTTTGCCCCGGGCAAGCCCATTCGCGGCGGCATCCCAATCGTCTTTCCGTGGTTCGCCAACGACAGCAAGAAGGATCGGATCCAAGACGGGAGCGGCGGACACCCCGGCCCGTCGCACGGCTTCGCCCGCATCCAGGAGTGGGAGTTGACCGCCGCGCAGCTCACCGGCGAAGCGATGCACCTCACCCTGGCGCTTGGCCCCACCGCCGTCAGCCGCTCCATGGGCTTCGATCGCTTTCAGCTCACGCTGGAGTTTATCATCGGTCGCGCCCTCACGGTGCGCCTTACGGTCGTGAACCACGGCGACAAGCCGCTCGTCTTTGAAGACGCGTTCCACACCTACTACGCCGTGGGCGATGTCCACGAAGTGATTTTGAACGGCCTTGAGCCCACGCCCTACATCGACAAGACCGACGACTTCAAGCTCAAGCCCGCGGCCAACCAGCCATTCACGCCCACCCAGAAGACCGACCGCATCTACAACGGCACTACGTCCACCTGCATCCTGCATGACGGCATACACGGTCGCCGCATCACGGTGCGTAAGACCCACTCCAACTCCACCGTCGTCTTCAATCCCTGGGACAAGATGCCGGACCTCGGCGACTGGGAGTGGCACGAGTTCCTCGCCGTCGAAACCGCCAACGTCGGCGCTGACGCAATCACGCTCGCGCCGGGCGCAAGCCACTCATTGCAACTCGACGTCACTCTCGAAAAAGAATAACCCGCACTTCACCCCCGCGGCCTCGGCCTCTACTACAAAGGCTGCCAAAGCTCGAAGCGATTGCCCTCCGGGTCGAACGCCCACGCAAAGCGCCCGTATTCAGCTTCCTCGCGCTTGTCATCGATCTTCGCGCCGGCCGACGATAGCCGCTCCAAAACGCCATCCAGGTCGTCCACCCGGTAGTTCACCATTGCGGTCTGCGGCCCTATCCCGAAGTATTTCGTATCCGCGGGAAACAGCGACCAGGTCGTCATCCCCGTTCCCATCGGAACCTCGTCCGACCACAACATGGTCGCCCCGCCGTAGTCCGCGATTTCGATTCCAAGGTGCTGCGCGTACCACGCCGCCAGCGCCTTCGGGTCCTTCGCCTTCAGGAACACTCCGCCAATCCCCGTTACTCTCGCCATCTGCCAGTGAACCTCCGTCCCCTGGAATGATACCGCCCCGATCCGCCAAAAACCGCCAAAGCCACCAACAGGTGCAGCAGGAACCATAGGCTAATCCCCTGGTCCAGATAGATTAAGTACAGCACCAGCGCCCGCGGCAGCAGCAGCCAGAACAGTAGCGGCACAATCCCCACCACGATCTCAAAGTGGCCCAGCGAATGCTGCACATACATCAGCAGCAGCGAGATGCGCGGCAGAAACAGCGCCACCACCAGGAACCAGAGCGGCAGCCAATGCTGCACCCAGACAAGATGAACGTCCATCACACCTCCAGCTTCGCCTTGGCTCGAAAGCTCATCGCGCGCTCTCCGCCAGCGCTTCAACCAGCCCCGCCACCTTGCCTTGGTCGATACTCTCCCG
>CAXTPN010000184.1:0-4868 GCA_964246125.1 uncultured Acidobacteriaceae bacterium | reverse complement strand
CCAGGATGACGGGGACGGGGTTGGTGGTGTGGGCGGTGTGCGGACCGCCGGGGGCGGGGTCGATGAGGAGCTCGGCGTTGCCGTGATCGGCGGTGATCAGCATGCTGCCGCCCGACTGGCGTATAGCCTGATAGATGCGGCCGAGCTGGGCGTCGACGGTTTCAACGGCGCGGATGGTGGGCTCCATTTTGCCCGAGTGGCCGACCATGTCGGCGTTGGCGAAGTTGACGATGATGACGTCAAAGGCTCCGTCCGTGACGGCCTTGATGACAGTATCGGCGATGCCGGCGGCGGACATCTCGGGGGCCAGGTCGTAGGTGGCGACCTTCTGCGAGGCGACCAGCTCGCGGTCTTCGCCGGGGAAAGGCTTCTCGATTCCGCCGTTGAAAAAATAGGTAACGTGGGCGTACTTTTCGGTCTCGGCGACGCGCAGGTTGCGGAGCTGGGCCAGGCCCATGACGTTGGCAAGCAGGTTGTCCATGGACTCGGCGGGGATGACGATGGGCAGCTTGTAGGCCTTGTCGTACTGGGTCATGCAGACGTAGTGGATGCGTTGCGGCAGCGTGTGGGCCGGGATGGCTTCGTCGAGCTCGGCGGCTTTGGGCAGGTCGCGGCCCATGCTTTGGTTCAGGCCGGAGGCACGGGTGAGGACGCGGGTGATCTGGCGGACGCGGTCAGCGCGGTAGTTGAAGTTGATGACGACATCTGAATCCTGGATGCGCCCTGCGGGCGACCCTGCCTCGGTGGTGATGGTAAAAGGCGGAGTGAACTCGTCGGTGATGCCGTTCGAGTAGAGTTCGCGGACGCGGGCCAGGGGGTCGGCGTACTGGCCGCCCTCGGGAGTGCCGTGGACGATTGGGGCGAAGGCCTGCTTGGTTTTCTCCCAGCGCCTGTCGCGGTCCATGGCAAAGTAGCGTCCGGAGACGCTGGCGAGTGCGCCGACTCCGATCTCGCGGAACTGCTGCTCCAGCTGCTCCAGGCAGCCCAGGCCGCTGGTGGGCAGGGTGTCGCGGCCATCCATGAAGGCGTGAACGAAGACGCGCTCGATTCCCTGCTGCTTTGCCAGTTTCAGAAGCGCATAGAGGTGGCGCTGGTGGGAGTGGACGCCGCCATCGGATAGCAGGCCGATAAGGTGGAGCGCCCTTCCCTTCTGCTGGGCGAGTTGCATGGCGCGCAGCAGGGTCGGGTCGGTGAAGAAGCTGCCGTCGGCGATGGCGGTGTCAATGCGAGTCATGTCCATGCGGACGATGCGACCCGCGCCGAGGTTGAGGTGGCCGACCTCGCTGTTGCCCATCTGACCGTCGGGCAGGCCGACGAAGTGCTCGGACGCCCTCAGTAGCGTATTCGGGTAGTCGCGCAGCAGCATATCGTAGACCGGCTTGCGGGCCTGCGCGATGGCGTTGCCGTGGGTCTCGGCGCGGTATCCCCAACCGTCAAGGATGGTCAGGACGATCGGTTTGGGCATGGCTTAGGGACCTCGCTTTCAGGTTGGGAGGGGACACCCCCCGGGGCTATCCGGCGTAGAAGCAGTTTGCTTTGTTTAAGTTACACCCTACATGCTTTGCAAATTGTGCAATGAAAAGGCTTACGGGGCATAATCCATTCCGTTGGCTTTAACGGTTCACCGGTTCTGTCTTCCTGGCTTCGGGTTTTGTTCTTTAGCATGGCCCCTCATTGGGCCGGTCTGCGTGGAGGCGGAGGCGGTGGGGCTTCGAAAAGGGTCGTGCCGGCAGTGCCGGGATTCTCAACAGTGCGGAGGTTTTTCTGGCGGGCCGCCATGGATTTCCGGTTCCACTCGTCCGCGAGCGCGATTTCGGCTGCAGTGGCAGCGGCGTCATTGCAATGAAGATCGGCGCGGCGGCGGTAAACGAGCGAGAGGTAGGTCATGGCGTCGCTGTAGTCGGGGTTGAGTTCGATGGCGCGAGTGAGGCTGCCGATGGCGTCTTCGACGAGCAGGGTGTTCCGGTCGCGGAGGTCGGCGCAGAGCGCCGGGCTCATGCCGTCGTTGCCGGCTCCATCGTCGCGGAGGCCTTCACGGGCGAGGGCGGCGGTGACGTTCTTGTAAGCCTGGCTCCAGTCGAGGACCCCGATGATATAGGGGAATTCAGGGCGCCCCGGGTCGAGGGTTTCCGCGCGGCGGTAAAGGGTGAGGGCATCGCTGGACCGGTTGGTGTTGCGGAAGACCTCGGCTTCCTGGCGAATGGCGTCGAGGTTCGATGGGTCGGCTTTGAGAATGATGTCGAACTGCTCGATGGCCTGAGCGGCGAGGCGTAGGTTCTCAGGGCTGTCGAGATTAGGAACTACCTGAGAGGCGTAAGTGGTGGCGAGATACAGGCGCGTTTGCGGAGTGGGGTTTTGGGCGAGGGCGCGGCGGAAGGCTCTAGCGGCTTCTTCGTAGCGATTGGCTTTTAAGCCTGCACGCCTTCGCTGGAGGGGTCGGGAGCTTGAGCGAAAGCGCAAGCGGCGAGGAGGGTCAACGCGAAGAGGCGGCGCATCTGAGGAGTGTACCGCGGCGCATGGGCATGCGTAGACGACCGTCTGCTGCCGCAAAGGATACGCGTGAGCCGCACGGGATCGTCGAGCCATAGCCTTACGGCACCGCCGGAACCCCCACAAATCGCTGCGGAGGAGCTGTGCTCGCCGGGGTGGTGGCTGGCGAAGTATCCGGAATGCCCGCGGGTTTTTTCTCCACGGGGTACTGCACCTTGCGATTGACGGTCGCGTCGCGCACCGTGTCATCCACGGGATTGCTCTCGCCGGGCAGCTTCAGGGTCGGTGGACCCGCGGCCGCCTTCGTATCGTCCGGCTGCGCGTCGCCCATGGCAATCGTCCGCGTCGGCGCCGGCGGCAGATAGCCGCCCAACTCGTCCTGATCGTGAACCTCCACCGGCTTGCCCAGTGCCGCCACCTTTACCATGCTTACGCGGTCGCCGACGAAGCGCACAAACCGCACCGTCTGCGGCTGACGCCCGTAGATCCACTCCTCGTACTTGCCTTCCTGCGCGCCCTCGCGAATCTTGGTCTCCGGCTGGCCCAGCGCCGCCATCACCATGCGATGGTTCATCCCCACCAGCACCTCGTGCGACTGGATCGCCTCCTTCACTGGCTCCGGCAGTGTGTCCGCATATGCCTGTGCGCCCGTCTTCACGCCGAAGTCCACCACCGGCTCCAGCAGCGCCTTCACCTCCGGCGCCGAAACCTCCGGCACTCCGCCCTCGAAGACCAGCGTCACGCGGCACCCCGTCGGCCGCGCTCCGTCGTCCTGCGGCATCGTCTCCACGCCGCCCACGCCGATCTGCACATGCCGCAGATACCGGTGCTTCACATAGGGCCCGCCGTTCAGGTCGATCAAGATCCGGTCCGGCTTCACCTCCAGCGAGGTCACCACGACGCGATCCCCGGCCGAAGCCGATTGACCCTTCTTATAGAGCATCAGCTTGTACTCTTCGCTGCTCGGCGTCATCTTGCCGTTGGCCATCAGGGTCACGATCGCGCCCAGCGGCAGCGTTCGATGCGCGAACCCCTGCTCCGCCTCGAGGTCCCGCACCAGCTCCCGCCGGCCCCGCACCGTCATCTTGCCGTCGGGCAGCTCTACCCGCGTCGGCGCGAAATCCGTCTTCACATCCGCCGTCGCGGTCTTCTCGCCCACCGTGAAAACCTGCGCCTGGGCCGTACCCACCATCACTGCAACCGGCAGAACACCGGCCCATCCAAACCAACTCCATGTGCGCGTTCGTGGCCCCATATCGCACCTCATCGTGCATCCAGATGCACTCAAGCTTGCGCTCTTTTTTCGTTCTTTGCAAGTCGCGCGGACGGGGCTCGTCCTGCTCACGCGTGCCTGCTCTAGTCGCCGCGATCGCCGCCGATCGGGGTCAGGTTTTGCGCCTCGCGCGGCGTCACCGGCAGTATCTGCACCAGCGGCGGCGGAGGCGGCGCAGCCCTCTCCATGGCCACATGCGCGGCCGGCGGCGCGACCACCACCTCGTACCCCGCCGCCACGATCGTCGCATGTGTATACCGCCATGCGTAGTCGCGCGTCGCCCGGTACAGCACGATCATACCCCCCAGCATCACCACCGCCGTCAGCAAAGCCGCGTCCAGCCCGAACGCGCCTCCGCTCAACCAGCGCGGCCCGCTCGCGAATGTATCCGAGAGCGAGCCAAACTCACCCCGCCCGGCAATCGGCAGACCCAGCACCACCGCGGCCACGGCGCGGTACGCGAAGTGCAATCCCCAGCCCAGCCACAACGCATGCGTCCGCAGCCATGCCATGGCCAGCACCACGCCGAACAGCGTGCCGTCCACCACCGCCATCAGGAAGTGGCTGGGCGGATTCGCCTGCACCAGAAACACCCCGAACGACAGCGAAAGCAGTGCCGTCGCCCAGCCCGGCCCCAGCGCCGCGATCAGCCGCCGGTACGCATAGCCGCGGAAGATCGCCTCCTCGGCCAGCACCCCGACCAGCAGCGTCGCCAGCGCCAGCAGCATCGCGCCCGCGCTTCCCTGCTCCCAGCGCAGCCGGCCGTGCAGGTTCCCCGTCAGCAGCACCGGCAGCACGGCCGCCAGGCACAACCCCCACCCGATCGCCGCGCCCACGGCCCACTCCGTCGCCCAACCCGCGCGCCTGGGCAGCGGCAGCGCCTCATCCTCATGCCGGCTGCGCGTCGCAATCCAGTCCAGCACGCGAAACCCGACCACCACCAGGAACAGCAGAAACACGCTCTCCAGCAGCGGCCTCACCGCCCCTACCTGGAAGCGCACCGCGATTCCCCGCGCCGCCCGCGACGCGATCGCCTCCGCCGCCGCCGCCCACGCCATCGCCGTTGCAAACAGCGCCAACTGCATGCCCCGCGAAACCCTACCGG
>CAXTPN010000183.1:0-4899 GCA_964246125.1 uncultured Acidobacteriaceae bacterium | reverse complement strand
ACGGAATCCCGTTCTGGTCGAAGATGAACCGCGTCCAACCCTCATCCATCGACGGCACCCAGCTCTGGTAGAGCGCGATCCGCGGCAGCGTCACCGCCAGCACGCTGCCCCCCTGCTTCTGCGCCACCGGCCTGATCTCCACCGCGAACTTCGCCGCCACCGCCCTCAGCTTCGCATCCACGCCCGCCTGCGCCGGAACATAGATCGTCCCCGTCGGCTCCGTCCCGCCCGTCAGCCGATACGCCTTCACCCCATCCTTCAGCAGCGCGAACAGCGCATAGTATCCCGCATTGTCCGTATCCTCGATCAGGTACCCAGCCGAGCCTGCACCCTCAACCTTCCCCGCCGCCGTAACCCACGTCACCGGCTTGCCTTCGAACGCAAACTTCTCTGCCACCGCGTCCGCGCTCACTCCAAACAGCAGCGGCAGCGTCTGCGCGGTCACGTCATACGGCCTCCGCAGCGGCCCGCCCGGATACGTCTCGATATTTGGGTAATGCTGCACCTCCAGCAGCGTCTTCGCGAACGGACCATACGGCTGCGCCAGCGCCACCACATAGCTGCCCGCGCCATAGCTCTTACCGCCCGCCGTAAACGCAGCCGAAGCCTGCTGCACCTCCACCAGCCCGCGCCGCAAAACATCCACCATCCGCGCCGTCGCCGCCCGGTCCACCTGCTCGGCCGGAATCACATATGCATACGGGCCGCCGTACTTCTGCGCCGCCGCATGCTGGTTGACCTTGTAGAAATTCTCCAGAAACCGCACCCGGTTCCGCGCCGCGTTGTTCGCAATCGAAAAGAACGCATCCACCTGGTACGCGACGATGTCCCCCAGCCGCCACGTCCCGCCCTTCCACGGATCGGGAAAGTTCCACGTCGCCACCTTCGCGTCGTACCCAATCCCCTTGTCCAGCTTCTCGTACGGAATCTCGATCGGGCTCGCGATATTCACGCTCGCCGACTCCGTCAAAATCCTCAACGCCCCGTGGTACGCCATATAGTGCCGCGCCGGCGACCACATGTCGTACACCCCGTTGATCAGCACGCCCTGCTTACCCGTCTCCGATATCTCGAGCGCCGTCTCCGTCCCCAGTTCATTCATCTCCGCCACTAGCAGCGGGTCGATGTTCGGATCGATCGGGTCCACCCAGGGCGGAACATAAATGCGCGGTCCGTTCGACCCCATCTGGTGAATGTCATACAGAATCTGCGGCCGCCACGCGTTGATCACCTTGTCCGTCGTCAACTGCGTCTCCACCTGCGTAAACGCGTACCAGTCGCGGTTATCGTCGTGCCCCGTGTAGTGGTGCCACAGCACCACAGGTTGCGCCCCCTCATACGGTGTCCCCAGATATTTCTTGTACCAGTCCACCACCAGCTGCTGCCCGTCCGGGTTCTGCGACGGCACCATCACGATAATCACGTTCTCCAGAATCGCCTTGATCTCCGGCGTATCCTCCGTCGCCAGCCGATACGCAAAGACCGCCGCGCTCTGCGAGCTTGCAATCTCCGTCGAGTGAATGTTCGCCGTCACCACCAGCACCGTCTTGCCCTTCGCGATCAACTGCTTCGCCTGCGCCTCCGTCGTCACCCTCGGGTCCGCCAGCGCCAGCTGAATCTTCCGGTAATCCTCCAGGTGCGCCATGTTCTCAGGCGACGTAATCGTAAGCGCTACAAATGGCCGTCCTTCTGTTGTCTTTCCCAGCTCTTCATACCGCACGCGCTTCGACTGCTTCGCCAGCGTCTGGTAGTACGCCGTCAGCTCCTTCCAGTCGGCCAGCTTGCGATCCGCGCCCGGCGCAAACCCAAACGCCTGCTCCGGCGTCGTCACCGTCTGCGCCCGCGCGCGCATCCCCGCGCCCAACATAGCCGCCAACACAATCCCTGTGCCCACCCACCGCTTCGTCCGCTCGACCATATGCTCCATACACCCCCACGCCTGCGCGAGACACCGCTGCGTCATCACTGTGCGCTGCTGGATGCGCCGCTACCTTCTCTGGGAGAAGTTCAAGAAGGGTCACGCTGCATCGTTAGAAAGTTAGTTGGGTTCGAAGGCTCGGTACTGCCGCGTCACTCGCCTGCCCGTATCGCCAGGACTTTCGTCAGCGGCCACTCACAACAGGTCAGCTACAACAACCACAAGCAAAACGAGACACATTCGCGCGGAAGGTCTTCAGTAACGCTTTGGATAGCTTGGAGTGCATGTCTTTGAACTTAACCGCAACTTCAAAATCCGTCAAGCAGCTTCCAGGCGGCGGCTTTGCGTACATACCTGGTACCGACGTGAAACTTACCTTTCAGTTCTCCCTGATCGCGCCGATAAGGACAACTGGAGATGTACGTTATGAATCCTTCCGGCACTTCCCCCACAACGTCACCGGTCCCGCGACGCATGGCCCCACAGGCGATTGAAAAGCTTCGCTCCACCTGGCAACGCATTCGCACCCTGCTCGCCCGCTCCAACGACGCCGGCCAATCAGCCGTCGAATTCGCGCTCTGCCTGCCCGTGCTGCTGCTCGTCGTCACCGGCATCCTCACCTTCGGTCTCGCCATCAACAACTTCATCGTCCTCACCGACGCCACCGGCGTCAGCGCCCGCCAGCTCGCCATCAGCCGCGGCCAGACCACCGATCCCTGCGCCACCACCGTCACCGCCTTCTACGCCGCCGCGCCGCTGCTGGCCCGCAGCGGCCTGACCTTTGCCTTCTCCTTCAATGGCGTCGCCTACAGCGGAACCTCCTGCAACAGCTCCTCCACCACCACCGGCGCCGCGGGCAACCTCGCGCAGGGCACCTCCGCGCAAGTCACCGTCTCCTACCCTTGCTCCACCAAGGTCTACGGCCACAACTTCACCCCCAACAGTTGCATCCTCCAGGCGCAGACCGCGGAGCTCGTCCAATGAGCTTCCTGGCCGCACTTCACCTCCGCCGCGCCTGGAAGAGCGATCGCGGACAAGTTCTTCCCGTCGTCGCGCTTATGCTGGTCGCGCTGCTTGGCATGGCCGCCCTGGTACTCGACATGGGACACGCCTTCTACTGTTACCGCGAACTCCAAGCCGCTACCGACGCAGCCGCCCTCGCCGGAGCCGCGAATATCGGCGCGGGCACCGCCGTTGCCACCGCCTTCACCTATAGCGCTCTTCCCGGAAAGCTGAACGCCCGCGCCAACCTGCCCAATGTCTCCATGGTCTACGGCTATCCCATGTTGAGGTGCTCCACCACGATGGCAGCCCAGGGGATGGCGTGTGTGGCTCCCATCAATGCAAACGTTATAGTCGTGCGGCAGCAGGCTGTGGTCCAGATGTACTTCGCCGGACTCTTCGGCCATCCCACCATCACGGTCTCAGCTACTGCCACGGCTGCCATCAAAGGCGCCAGCAACACGCCTGCCAACATAGCCATCATCGTCGACACCACGCCTTCGATGCTCTACTTCGATTCCGATGGCACCTGCAACAATTACCGGCTTCTCTGCGCCATGACCGGGGTTCGAACGCTCTTGAGCACCCTCTCTCCCTGCGGCACAAGCCTCTCCTCTTGCGGCACGGTTACAAACGGCAATGTGGCTAATCCCGTCGACAAAGTCGCGCTCTTCACCTTTCCAGGAGTGACGTCCAGTACGGTACAAGACGAATCCAATTGCAGCGGAGTGCTGCCCACCGCGCAGCCCTACTCCTACCCCGTCCTGCCCACCTATCAGATGACCGGTTTCCAGAGCGACTACCGCGTATCTAATTCCACAACCACGCTCTCGACAGGGTCGCCTCTTACCACTGCGGCCTGGGGCAACGGAACATGCTACGGCATCGTGCCGATCCTCAACCCCATTTACGATACCTACTTTACCGGCGCGATCATGGCGGCGCAGGCCGCATTGGTCGCAGCATCGCAACCGCACACCAAAAATGTCATGATCTTCCTTAGCGACGGCGATTCCAATGCGCCCATGAGTTCGCTCCCCGGCGCATCCGCAACCTCAGGCGTCTATCCCTCACAGAAAAATCAATGTCAACAGGCGGTCACCGCCGCCCAGGCCGCCGCCGCGGCGGGAACCATTATCTACTCCGTAGCCTACGGGTCCACATCAGCTGGGTGCTCAACCGATACCTCCGGAATCACCCCCTGCCAAACAATGCAGAGGATCGCGTCCCAGCCGCAGAACTTCTTTTCTGACTACACCTCAGCCCAGGGAGATGGAAGCTGCACCTCAGCCGCCCAGCCAACCACCAGTCTCAACCAGATCTTCCAGCAGATTGCCGCCGGGCTTACCGTAGCCCGCCTCATCCCCGACAACACCCCCTAGGTACCTCAAAGTCTGTTTTGCTTAAGGGGGGCTGTCATACTCCGGCTTGATTAGAACACGAGCTCACCCGTGCCGTATGTGCTGTGCTTGCGTTGCGGCCCTTCAGCCGCTGAGGTACGCCAACCGCCCCTAAAAGCTGCCATTCAGCGTATTCGATATCTGCATGAAGCTCGCCACAACCCGCGTCCCCACCGTCCGGATCGAAGCCACTGCGGCCAGCCCCAGCAGGCACGCAAGCAAGGCATACTCCACAATATCCTGCCCGCACTCGTCCTCGAGCAGTGCCTCCAGCCGAAATCCAGCCGATCCTGTCTGATTCTTCATGCTCGGCCCGTACTCTCTCGTGTCCGCGCGGTTACCCCGCGTCTCTTCCATCATCGTGTCCGCCACCACGATGCTGCATCCCACGATCGGGTGATCGCTGCACCTCCCGTATCCAAGCCTTTCCCCAACGCTTCCGCCCGCGTAGAATCACTTCCAGCCGCCCTCATGGACATCTCCTCACCCCGCCAGCCGCGGTCAGCCCCGCGTAGCCTGCCCGCCGCCTCGCCCGCTACTGTAATCCTCTGCGTCCTCACGTCCCTGTTCGCCTCCGCC
>CAXTPN010000182.1:0-4903 GCA_964246125.1 uncultured Acidobacteriaceae bacterium | reverse complement strand
AGTCTGCGTCCCAGCTATACCGCACCTCACGTCCCGCCGACACCATTCCAATCAGCCGCCCCGCCGCGTCATACGCAAACTCGTGAGCGACCTCCCCCGTGACCTCCGCCTCCACCTGCCCTCGTTCATTCCAGGTCACCGCCGTCGCCAGGTCGCCCGCCTGCGCCATCGTGACGAACCCCTGGCCGTCGTACTCATACGCGACTTCAACCCCGTCGCTATAGCTCAAGGACACCGGCCTGCCCTTGTCGTTCATCTTCACGTCCACCCACACATCTCCCTGCACAATCCGCGAGAGGCGCCCATCCTTGTCATAGGTGTAGAACTCCGACGTTCCGTTGGCGAAGAGCGCCGCGTCCGGCCGGTTCCAGATGCTGTACTCAAACCGCGTCGTATGGCCGTTCCCATCCGTAATCGCCGTCAATCGGCGATGCTGGTCATAGGTACAAAGCGTCTGTGCGCCCGCGCGGTCGGTCACCCTTACAGGCACGTTCCACGGCGTGTAATCCACCGCATCCCACGTCCCGTCCGCGTAGCTGCTGCCCGCAAACTGGAACTGGTCCGTATACCTCAGGTTCATCGCATGCCGGTCGCTGCTGCCGATCGTGGCCAGCAGTCCAGCCTCGCTGTACGCCATCCCCACCGTCTGCCGCGATGGACTCGTCAGCCTTCCCGGTTTGCCATCCGGAAAATTGCTCAGTTGCCACGTTCGTCCCAGAGGGCTCGTGAACCGCTCCATGAATCCCATCGGATCGAACTCGATCCGGCTGCGATTCTGTAGGGCGTCATCCAGCAGGACCGCCGTTCCCTCCTCATCCCACTTGCCTGTCAATCCCAGCGGCGTCGCGCCCGCAATCACCGCATCGCCAAGCTTCTTGCGGCGCATTGCAGCGAATTGTTCCGCCCTTATCTGAAACACGTCAGCGCCTCTGAAAACATGTTGTTGCCCCACTGACTGCGCGGATTACCCGATACGATCGAGCTTCATGACAAGCTAAGCGCGCCACGAACCGCCGGGCGTTGGGTCGGGAGCGACTGGATCCTTCGGATTCGTAACACTCACAGGAGTTCCGCTGCCCGCCGCGCCTCCGCTGTTGATCAACACCATCGTTCCCTGAATCGTCACTCCGGTCGGCCCGATCGTGATAAAACCGCCCGCCCCTTTCAGCGTCAGTTCCATCCCGGCCTCCACCGTGATCGTCATTCCCGACTTCACATGAACCTCCTGCCCGGAGTCGAGAACAAACGCTGTTCCAACCTTCTCGTTATGGCTTCCCGAGCACTGAATCGAGTAATCCCCGCCGACTTTCTCCGTCAGCTTGCCTACATGGTTGATGTCCGCGTCGCCCGCGTACTTCTGGATATGGTTTCCGCCCACCGTGTGGCTTGAATCCGCGTCGATCACCGTATTGATGTTTTCCTTGACGTGCGTCGTCTGCGACTTCGTAACGGTCATCCACCGCGCGCCCGTCACCGCGATCATCTCGTTCCCGCCCACGTTGCGGCTATGATCGTTCTCCACGTTGACGTTCATGTCCTTTTCGGCGTTGAAGTAGATCTCCTCGGACCCCTTCTTGTCCTCAAACCGCAACTCGTTCGCATTGGCTGCGGTGCCCGTCTTCGAGCTTCGCGTCAGCACTCCAGACCGCGTGCTCATGTCCGGCAGCGCATACTTCGGCACGTTCACGCCGTTGTACACCGAACCCGTAATGATCGGACTGTCAGGATCGCCATTCAGAAACTGCACCACCACTTCATCGTTCTTGCGCGGCCAGAAGTACGTTCCCCATCCGCTGCCCGCCCAGTGCTGCGCCACTCGCACCCAGGTGTTGTCTACCGTATCCGGCTTGCGTTCGCGGTCCCACAGAAACTGAACGCACACCCGCCCCAGTTTGTCGATGAACATGTCCTCCCCGGAGGGCGTCACCACCAGCGCCGTCTGCGGCCCCTGAATCGTGGGCTTCGGAGTAGTGCGCATGGCCCTGAACATCAGCGTACTTTCGATCGCGGAAAATTGATTCGTATAAGGATTCGGGTTCGGCGCCCCTTCCGACAGATAAGGCGGCGATTGCGACACAAGATGCGACACCTCGGTCAGCAGATAAGTCTGGTTCCAGGCGTCGCGAGGATGATCCGTAAGGTCGAACGTGAAGCCCGGAATCAGTGTGCGTGCGTTCGATACTCCGCGGTAAATATTCGCTGTCGCATCGCTCGCGTCCAGTTGCGCGTTCAGCATCGTCGTGCCGTGCGCGGGCGTCGTCAACTGCTTGTCGACGATCTTCACATAGCCGCCTTCGCCGGTCGGAAAGTGGTAGCGCTCAAACGCATTCTTGCCCAGGTCCGCCGCGCTGTTCACCGGGCCATTCGGGTTGTGCGCGTAGTTGCGATAGTCATAGTCCCAACTCGTATGCTTGCCCGTAATCATCGTGGACGTCACGCGTATGTCGCTAACGATCGACTGGTACAAATCTTCCCCGCTCTGTCCTTGCGGCGCGTACTTCGCCTCGGAAACGTCGTCGCATGGGCTGTACGCGCTGCGATCGTCCCCGAACGCGACCTTGTTGTCGCCATCCTCGTGCTCAAACCAGTAGTAGATGCCGAACTGCTCCATAATCCGGCTGATAAAGTTGAAGTCCGTCTCGCCATACTGCGTGCAATAATCCAGCGGCTTGTAGCTTCCCGTGGTCACGTCCGAGATGCTCAGGCCATACGGCTCAATCACCGCCTTCACAATCTCCATCGGCATCTTGTTCTGAAATACCCGGCAGTTTGTGCTCAACGTCAGCAGCCATAGCGACGGCACCAGGTGCGCCCGGTAAAAGTCGAAGTCCGAACCCCCCGAGGTCTGCTCGAACGCCGCCACCACCCCGTTGACATACCGCGTCCCCTGCACGTCCAGCAGCGCAATCGCAACCGTCGCCTTCGTCCCCACGATGCTCGCCGGATCGATGTCCGCGCCCACGTCCGCCATCAACTCCACCTGGAAGTCGAACAGCCGAGACAGTCCTTCAGTGCCTTCCAAAGAATCGATCAACAAATTGTCTTGGCCCAGAACACTGGCAAACTGCATCAGCCTTCCTGCCTGTTTGAAGTCCGGCATGTGAAGACCTCCCTTTGGTCTTGCTGCCCTGTACGGTTATGCGGCAGCTTGTGCCGGTCCACTCCACGCGTAGGTCATCTTGCCCTCGTCGACCGAGATCGAAACCGCCTCGATCATGCTGCCCTCCGAAATCCGTCCCAGTATCTGGCGCGACATCTCCGGCAGCATCGTATTGGACAAAATGTTATCCACGTTCCGCGCACCGCTTTCTACCTCGGTGCAGCGCGCCGCGATCTCATTCAGCAACGCATCATCATAGGTCATCAGCACCTTGTGCGTCTCCATCAGCCGCCGCACAATCTTGCCCAGCTTCAGCCGGATGATCTTCTTCATATTCTCATCGCGCACCGGAAAGTACGGAACCACCAGCATGCGCCCCAGAAACGCCGGCTTGAAGATCTTGTTCAGCTCCGGCTTCATCGCCGCCAGCAGCCCGTCCTCGTTCGGCATCGTCTCCGGGTCCGCCGTCAGCTTCATCAGCGTGTCGGTCGCCGCGTTGCTCGTCAAAATGATGATCGTGTTGCGGAAGTCGATCTCCCGGCCCTCGCCATCCTCCATCCGGCCCTTGTCGAACACCTGGAAAAACAGCTCCAGCACATCCGGGTGCGCCTTCTCCACCTCATCCAGCAGCACCACCGAGTAAGGCCGCCGCCGCACCGCCTCGGTCAGCACGCCGCCCTCGCCGTACCCCACATAGCCCGGCGGCGAGCCCTTCAGCGTCGACACCGTATGCGCCTCCTGAAACTCCGACATATTGATCGTAATCATGTTCTTCTCGCCGCCATACAGCAGATCCGCCAGCGCGATCGCCGTCTCCGTCTTGCCCACGCCGCTCGGCCCCACCAGCATGAACACGCCCACCGGCTTCACTGGATCGTCCATGTTCGCCCGCGACGTAATGATCCGTTGCGAGATCGCCGCCAGCCCATGATCCTGCCCGATCACCCGCTGCTTCAGGTGTGTATCCAGCGTCAGCACCGTCGCAATCTCGTCCTTCATCATCTTGCCCAGCGGTATCCCCGTCCACCCCGAGATCACCTCGCCCACAATCTGCGAGTCGACCGCGACCCGCATCATGCCCATCTCCCCCTGCATGTCGATCAGCTCTTTCTCCAACGCCGATAGCTTCGCCCGCGTCCCCTCCGGCGCCGCCGTCTTCTCCTTATCCGCCTTCTCCAGCGCCTCCTGCAGCTCGCGAATCTCCGACACCATCTTCTTTTCCTTCTCCCACTGCGCGTGCAGCTCTGTCAGCTCCTCCTTCCCCTTCGCAATCTGGTCTTCAATCTCCTTCACCCGCTCGCCATGATCCGCCCCCACCACGTTTTCGCGCTCCAGAATCCGCTTCTGCACCTCCAGGCTGTCCACCCTGCGCTGCACCTCTTCCAGGCTCGGCGGCTGCGAGTTCTGCCCCAGCGAAAGCCGTGCGCACGCCGTATCCAGCACGCTCACCGCCTTGTCCGGCAACTGCCTGCCCGCGATATAGCGGTGCGACAACTTCACCGTCGAGGTAATCGCCTCATCCAGAATCCGCAGGTTGTGGTGCTTCTCCAGCGATTTCACAATCCCCCGCAGCATCGTGCAGCAAACCTCTTCCGTCGGCTCCTCCACCTTCACTACCTGGAACCGCCGCGCCAGCGCCGGATCCTTCTCAAAATACTTCTTGTACTCCGACCACGTCGTAGCCGCGATCGTCCGCAACTCACCGCGAGCCAGCGCCGGCTTCAACAGATTGGCCGCATCGTTCTGCCCCTGCTGCCCCCCGGCCCCGATCATCGTGTGCGCCTCGTCGATAAACAAAATGAT
>CAXTPN010000181.1:0-4903 GCA_964246125.1 uncultured Acidobacteriaceae bacterium | reverse complement strand
GGTCGGGTTGGGATTGACGGCGGTCGTGTTCAGGAGCGGAGAGCCGGGGCCACCGACACCGTTGGGCGGCTCCTGAATGGTGAAGTCGATTCCGCGCAGATTGCCACCGCCGGCCGCTCGCCGCCGGTCTGTATCGGCAAGCACCAGGTTGTAGCGTTCGATTTCGACGTCGAGATTGTTTTCGATGGCGAGTGCGATGGCGTCGCGCTCGCTGAGATAGAGCTTGCCGTCGCGAACCAGCGACCTGAGTCGGTCGCCGTTGCCGGGGAACAATGCGGGGACCTTAGGGCGGTGAAAGGGGCCGAAGAAGCGGCGCGCATCGAGGCCGGTGGGCGAGGAGCGAATAGGAATCAGCGGCGGCGTGCCGGTGGCGGTGGAGGGTACCGTCGGCGTGAAAGCGGAGATGGGCGCGACCTCGGGAGTGGCCGGGAGAGTGTTTTGGGATGCGTGTGTTGTTGCAGGAGAGGACTGCGGTTGAGGTGGCTGCTGCGATGTAGCCGCCAACGTATAGAACAGGGCGGGGACGGCGAAAAGCAGGTTCCTGGACGCGATCATGGCTGGCCCCCCTGCTTGCCGCTCGCTTTCTTCGCTCCCTGGCCCTGTTGCTTCTGCTGGGGCTTTGCGTTCTGGCCTTGCATGTCTTGATCGGTGATGCCGGGATCGCCGTACTGGGTCGAACCGCCAGGAGGCTGGGGCTTGCCGGTTGCAGCGGGCTGATTGGCTTTTTCCGCCTGCTGCTGATCCATGTGCGTCTTGACCTTGGCGTCGTCGCGGACATCGTCTGTGAAGGTGCTGGCGATGAGATCACCTTCACGAAGACCTCCTAGGACTTCAACCTCCGGACCGTAGTCGCGGCCGAGAACGACAGGGGTCATGTGAACCTTGCCATCCGCGATCACCGCGACTGTGGGCTGATCCTTGCGGATAGCGATGGCATCGCCGGAGACCAGCAGCGGGCCTTCGCCAGGAGACGCGGCAAAGGTCGCAACGGCGTACATGCCGGGCAAGAGGCGGCCGGACGAGTTGTCCACCTGGATCTCGACGAGCAGCGTTCGCGTGTTCTGGTCGACGGAGCCGGCGGTTCGAGTGACATCGCCATAGAAGGGGCGGTCCGGGTACTCCTGGAAGTGGAGGACTGTGTGTTGGCCGGGCTTGATCATGCCGGCGTATCCCTCGGGAACGGAGACAAGGATGCGCAGGCGGCCGGATTGCGCGATGGTGAAGAGCGGGCCGCCCTGTCCGCCGCTGCCGGTGCTGGGCGTCGCTAAGTTCGCGCCGTTGCCGCTGGAGCCGGAGGAGTTGGTTGCTCCGTTCTGAGCGGAACCCGACGGGCTTGCACTGCTGGAGACAGGGGGTGGAGCGCTGCTGCTGGCGGAGCCTTGCGCGGAGATGAGGTCGCCGGTGTCGACGTTGCGCTGGGTGACGACGCCGTCGAAGGGCGCGGTGACTCTCTCATAGCTTTGCAGTGCGATGACGCGGCGCAGATTGGCTTTGTAGGCCTCGACGTTGCGCTCGGCGGCGGAGACATTGGCGCGCTGGGCCTGGTAGTCGGCTTCGCGCTGGTCGCCATCCTGGCGCGAGAAGACGCCGCGCGCGACGAGCTCGCGGTAGCGGTCGGTAGTGACCTTGGTTAAGGCGAGCTGGGTGACCTGCTGGGCGAGCTGCGCCTGGGCCTGATTGAGCTGCTCGCGCGCCTGATCGACCTGCTGATCGAGGTCGGGCGCGTCGATGATGGCGAGCAACTGGCCCTTGCGGACGTGGTCGCCGATGTCGACAAAGCGGCGCTTGAGGTAGCCATTGGCGCGCGCGTAGACCGATGACTCGGTGAGGGGCGTGGTGGTGCCGGGGACGACGAGGCCGGAACCGCCTTTGGATCTCGTGACTTTGAGGACCTCGATGGTGGGATCGTCATCGTTCTCGTGCTGCGCCCTCTTCTGAGTTTCGCGGCTTCGATTGTGGCGAGGAATCCAGCCGGCGATGAGGATGATGAGGAAGAGCACGACGATGCCGGCGACGATCCAAGATAAGACTTTGAGGGATTTGGGCTTGCGGAAGGGTTCGCTGATGACGTCCTTGACGGGCCGGTGATGCTTCTTCGCGCTGGAGTTGGTTTGCTCAAAGCTCTTCCCGATCTTGATGTCATCGATGGAGTTGGGGTCGGCGAAGCTTTCGCCCAGGTCCGGGCGGCCGTCGCTGAGGCGATGGGACAGGTCTGGTTCGTGAGCCTCGAGCCGCTTGTGGCCGGGCTGGTCCTCTTGTCTCTCGTGTGGCATTTAGGCGGGCTGCTCCTGTGGTTGGCCGGCGGGTTTGCCCAGCGAGTTTTCGCCTGAGGGCACGGGGCCATATTCTTTGTCGATCTGGGTGTCGTAATCGATGGGGGGGTTCTTTTTGAGCAGCGAGTAGATGACGGGCACGATGAAGAGGGTTCCGACGGTTGCGAGCAGAAGACCTCCGATGACGGCGCGGCCAAGGGGGGCGTTCTGCTCTCCGCCTTCGCCGAGAGCGAGCGCCATGGGCAGCATGCCAATGATCATGGCGAGGGCAGTCATGAGAACGGGACGAAGACGGGTGTAGCCGGCGTTGAGGGCAGCTTCGAGCCGGTCTTTGCCGAGGGCGCGTTCGTCGTTGGCGAAGACCACCATCAGGATGGAGTTTGCCGTGGCGACGCCGATGGTCATGATGGTTCCCATGAGCGACGGGACGTTGAAGGTGGTCTGGGTGATGTAGAGCATCCACAGGATTCCGCAGAAGGCTCCGGGGATGGCCATGAGAATGATGAGGGGATCGAGCCATGACTGGAAGTTGACGGCCATGAGCAGGTAGACGAGGCCGATGGCGAAGACGATTCCGATGCCCAGGCGCAGGAACGAATCGGACATGGTTTTGACCTCGCCGCGCAGGTCGAGGGTGGTGCCGACGGGAAGGGTCTTGGTTTCGTCGGCGATGATCTTGCGGATTTCGCTTGCGGCTCCGCCGAGGTCGCGGCGGTCGACATCGGCGTAGATATCGAAGACGGGCTGGATGTTGTAGTGGTCGATGATGATGGGGGATTGGTCGCGGCGGAAGGTGGCGAGGTTGCCGAGCAGCTGCGAGACGTTACCGGCGGCGGAGGTGACGGGCGTGCGTGCCAAGGCGGGTAAGGAGTCGACGCGGTAGATGGGAGTCTGGGTTACGATCTGGTAGTTGACACCGTTGAGCGGATTCAGCCATTCGTTGGGCGCGGTCTGGCCGGTGCCGGTGAGCGAGATCAGGGTGGATTGGGCGACGTCCTGCTGGGTGAGTCCGATTTGGCGCGCCTTGGTGCGGTCGACGTTGACCTGCATGGTGGGGTAGGAGACCTGTTGATGGATGTGGACGTCCACCGCGCCGGGAACGGCGAGGATGCGTTTCATGATCTTTTGGGCGAGCTCGTAGTTTCCCTTGCCGCGGCCCAGCACCTGCACATCAATGGGGGCGGGCAGGCCAAAGTCGAGGATCTGGTTGGTGATGTTGGCTGGGGTGAAGAAGAAGGTTGCGGCGGGGAACTTCTGGGCGAGGTCGTCGCGCAGAAGGCGCATGTATTTCGTGGTGTTGCGCTTGCCGGGCTTGAGCGCGATGAGGATTTCGCCATCGGTGTCAGAGATGGTGGCGTTGCTGGCGAAGGCAAGATTGATGCCGCCGTTGGGCAAGCCGATGTTGTCGAGGATGAGTTCAGTCTCGTCTATCGGGATGATGTGGCGGATTTCACGCTCGATATCGGCGAAGTACTGCTCCGAATCTTCGATTCGCAAGCCTTGCGGAGGGTTGACGTGGAGGCGCATCTGGCCGGAGTCGACATAGGGGAAGAAGTCCTCGCCGATGGTGAGGGAGATGGGCAGGGAGAGGGTGACGAAGACGCCGAAGAGGATCAGGGTGAGGGCGGGGTTTTCGAGGCACCACTCCAGCGCGCCCTTATAGTGGTGGCGCATTTTCTCAAAGCCGTGGTCGAACTTCATGTGCCAGCGCCAGATGAAGTTGCGCTTCTCTTCTCTCTTTGAGGCGCTTTCATCCTGGTAGAGGTCAATTTCCGAAGCCAGAAGGAAGTGCATCATGGTGGGGACCAGGGTTCGCGAGAGAAAGTAGGATGCCATCATGGCGAAGGCGACGGCCATGGCCAATGGGGTGAAGAGGTACTTGGCCGCGCCGGTAAGCAGAACGACGGGAACGAAGACGATGCAGATGGAAAGGGTGGAGACAAAGGCGGGCGCGGCGACCTGCTGGGCGGAGTCCAGGATGGCGCGGACAAGGGGCTTCTTTTCGGCCATGTTGCGGTGAGTATTTTCGATCTCGACGGTGGCGTCGTCGACCAGGATGCCGACGGCGAGCGCGAGGCCGCCGAGGGTCATGACGTTGATGGTCTCGCCGAGGGCGGTGAGGATGACGAGGGAGGTGGCGATAGAGAGGGGGATGGAGGTGCAGACGATGAGGGTAGAGCGCCAGGAGCCGAGGAAGAGCAGGATCATGAGGCCGGTGAGCGCGGCGGCGATGGCGGCTTCGCGGGCGACCTCGGAGATGGAGGAACGGACAAAGATGGATTGGTCGAAGAGCGGCTTGACCCGAAGGGTGGGGGGGAGGCCGGCGACGATGCGGGGGATCGCGGTTTTGACCCCGTCGACGATGTCGAGGGTGCTGGTCTGGCCGTTTTTCAACACGGTCAGCAGGGCGCTTTTTTTGCCGTTCTGGCGGACGATGTTGGTCTGGACGGCGTAGCCCTCTCGCACCTGCGCTACATCCTTAATGAAGACGACGGAGCCATTGGCGGCACGGACGGGCAGGTCGTTGAGGGCGGAGACCTCGCCCGGGGAGCTGTTCATCTTGACGACGTACTCGCGGTCGCCGATGCGGGCGGTGCCGGCGGGCAGGATGAGGTTCTGCTGGGAGATGG
>CAXTPN010000180.1:3361-4977 GCA_964246125.1 uncultured Acidobacteriaceae bacterium | reverse complement strand
CCGCATACTGGTACCACCCATCGTAGTTCAGCTCGACCGCCCCCCACTCCCGCGATCGCACCAGCGCCTCGAAGTCCGGCCGGCTCATCACATCCGCCTGCTGTGGCTCGCGATACTTGCCCGCCGGGCTGGTCGTCAGCCGCGACAGCAGCCACATAAACGCCAGAGGAAACCGCGTGCGAAACCCCGAAGTCGGCTCCGCAATAAAGCATCGCCCCCCCGGCCGCAACACCCGAAAGATCTCCCCCACAATCTTCTCCTTCTCCGGCACGATCAGGAACAGCCGCGACACCACAATCGCATCGACCGAATCCGACTCATACGGCAGCGCGTGCGCGTCCGCATGCCGAAACGTGCAGTTTGGCAGCCGCATGCTACTCGCCCGCGACCTCGCCCGCCGGATCAGGCTGTGCGATAAGTCGATCCCCGTAGTCGCCAGGTTCGGCAGCTCTTCCGACAGCTTGCACGCGTAAAATCCCGGCCCGCACCCCAGCTCCAGCAGCCGAGTTCCCGGTCCCGGCTGTTCCCCCGGGAACAGCGCCCGCACGATCTCCTGCGTGTGATCCCGAAACAGGTACTCGCGGCAAAGCGCGTAAAACCACGAACATCGCTCAAATAGGCTGTCCGGCTGCGCGAGGCTCCGTCCCGGCAATTCGCAGTCGCTTGGTTCCATCGCTCCATACCCTTGACTTTATCTTTGACCGGCGATTCCGAATGAGGATGCTTTCACAAAGTGTACCCGACTTCGCGCCGTGAACGCTTGCTTGTCCGGGGTTCCGTTCCGCCTTATCCACAACCTACCCTACGTCGCGCCAATCCAGAATCACCTTCCCCGACTCGCCCGATCGCATCGCGTCGAACCCCCGCTCGTACTCCCGCCAGTTCAGCCGGTGCGTAATCACCGGCGCGATATCCAGCCCGCTCTCCAGCATCACCGTCATCTTGTACCAGGTCTCATACATCTCGCGGCCGTAGATCCCGCGAATCGTCAACTGGTTGAAGATCACCTGGTTCCAATCGATCGCCATCTCTTGACTCGGAATCCCCAGCATCGCGATCTTCGCCCCATGGCTCATCTGCCTCAGCATGTCGCGAAACGCATTCGGGTTCCCCGACATCTCCAGCCCCACATCGAACCCTTCGCTCATCCTCAACTCCGCCTGCACCTCACTCAGCGGCGTCTTCATCGGATCGACCGCCAGCGAAACCCCCACCTTCTCCGCCAGCGCACGCCGGTAGGGGTTGGGGTCGGAGATCACCACATGCCGCGCCCCCGCATGTCTGGCCACCGCCGCCGCCATAATGCCGATGGGCCCCGCGCCCGTCACCAGCACGTCCTCGCCCAGCACCGGAAAGGCTAGCGCCGTATGCACCGCATTGCCGAACGGATCGAAGATCGCCGCCACCTCAGGCGCAATCCCCGGCGCATGGTGCCAGATATTCGACATCGGCAGCACGATGAACTCCGCGAACGCGCCGTCGCGGTTCACCCCCACGCCCGGGGGGAAGACAGCGCCTGCACGACTTGATTCAGTCCTGACTTCGGTTCACCCCCACGCACGTGGGGAAGACATTGACAGTGAACGGGTATGGCTCAACAATGACCGGTTCACCCC
>CAXTPN010000180.1:2444-3351 GCA_964246125.1 uncultured Acidobacteriaceae bacterium | reverse complement strand
CCCCGCGTATGCGCGCACAGGTGCCGCCGCCCCGCCAGGCAGTTCCGGCACCGCCCACACACCACATGGCCCTCGCCGCTGACCAGCTGCCCGGGATGCACATCCGGCACATTCGCCCCTACCCCAACCACCTCGCCGGCGAACTCGTGCCCGATCACCAGCCCTACCGGAATCGTCGCCCGCGCCCACGCGTCCCAGTCGTGGATATGCAGGTCGGTCCCGCAGATGCCCGTATACAGCACCCGGATCTTCACATCGTTGATGCCCATCTCGGGCTCGGGAACCTCCTGCAGGGACAACCCCGGCGCGTCCTGCGCCTTCACCAGTGCCTTCAAGTCAAGCCTCTCGCTTCCACGCCATCACCCTCATTCTACGTCCTCCTTGGGTCCCGGCGTTCACCGCAGGTAGCTGTCATTCTTGTCGATCCAGTCCTGCCGCGGCGGCGCGAATAAGTCCAGGTCCTCCGTGTCTTCGAGCGCCGTCGCCGAGTGCGGCACGCCCGCCGGGATCACCAGAATCTCGCCCGCCCGCACCACCTGCGTCACCCCGTCCACCACGAACTCCAGCGCCCCGCTCACGATCAGCGCGCTCTGCTCATTGGGGTGGCTGTGCTCCGGCACCACGCAGCCCTGCTTCAGCATCACGCGCGCCAGCATCGCCTTCTCGCCACTTACATACTGCCGCGTCAGCAGCGGGCTCATCTGCTCCGGCTCAATCTCCGCCCAGCGAAACAGCTTGGCCTCGCTCGTCTTCACATCGCTCGCCATCGTCTTCTCTCCCATACTTACGAACTTCTTACTTTGCGTTGCGCGCCCGCTTGTGTAGAGTAAGCGAATCACGTCAATTTTGCCGTTGCTCTTGTTTCTGAGATAGGTCCGGGCTTCAGCCTTGGCCCCGCTTCCAGGTA
>CAXTPN010000180.1:0-2434 GCA_964246125.1 uncultured Acidobacteriaceae bacterium | reverse complement strand
CCACCCCCACCGCCGAAGAAGACGACGGCGGCTCTAACCGATGACTACTCTTCTTTGCCTCTGCCCGTCCTTGCCCGAAGGTAGCCCAAGGGCTTCAGCCTTGGGTCTCGCTTCTAGGTAGCCCAAGGCTTCAACTTTGGGTCTCGCTTCTAGGTAGCCCAAGGCCTCAGCCTTGGGTCTCTCAGGATCGCCTCAGACCCGGGCTTTAGCGCCTGGGGTATGCACTCTTTCCTTGGGTGCCATCTTGCCGGATCGAACGAACGTACCTACACGAACCATCTCTACCCGCACCGCGAAAATTCAAGAAGGTGAGTGACCGATGCGTCTTCCCAACACCCAGGCCCTCCGCACTAAATTCCTTCCGGCATTCCTGTGTCTCCTCGCCCTCATCCCGACCCCACTCCGCGCCCAGGCTCCGGTCGCGTCTGCTCCGGCATCCCAAACCGACCGCCTCGCCGCGCTCGAAAAACAGGTCGCCGATAACACCGCCGCCGTCGCCGCCGCCCAGACCGCCGGCGACAACGCCTGGATGCTCACCTCCGCCGCACTCGTCCTCATGATGTCCGCCCCCGGACTCGCGCTGTTTTATGGCGGGTTGGTCCGGCGCAAAAACGTCCTCGGCACCATGATGCAGACCTTTGCCCTCATGGGCATCGTCACCGTGCTCTGGGCGCTGGTCACCTATTCGCTCGCTTTCGGCACCGGCAACGCCTTCATCGGCGGCTTCCGCAACGTCCTGCTGCACGGCGTCGGCTTGCTGCCGGATAAGGACTATGCCGCCACCATCCCGCTCCAGACCTTCATGGTCTACCAGTTGATGTTCGCCATCATCACCCCCGCGCTCATCACCGGGGCCTTCGCCGAACGCGTCAAGTTCTCCGCCATGGTCGCCTTCATGATCCTCTGGGCGCTCTTCGTCTACAGCCCCATGGCCCACATGGTCTGGGGCAAGGGCGGCCTGTTGAACGCTTCGCTCGGCGGCCGCTTCCCGACGCTCGACTTCGCCGGCGGAACCGTCGTCCATGTCACCTCCGGAGTCTCCGCTCTGGTCACCGCGCTCTACCTCGGCAAGCGCATCGGCTACCCGAAACAAGCCATGCCCCCCCACTCGGTCGTCCTCAGCTTTATCGGCGCGGCGCTCCTCTGGGTTGGATGGTTCGGCTTCAACGCCGGCTCCGCCCTGGGCGCCGGAACCCTCGCCACCTCCGCCTTCGTCGCCACCCACTTCGGCGCTGCCGCGGCGGCTTGCGGCTGGTCCGCCGCCGAGTGGATACGCAACGGCAAGCCCTCCGCCCTCGGGGCCATCTCCGGCGCGGTCGCGGGATTGGTCGGCATCACCCCCGCCGCCGGCTTCGTCACCCCCATCTCCGCGCTCTGGATCGGCCTCATCACCGGAGTGTTCTGCTTCTTCATGGTGGTAACGGTCAAGGCCATGTTCGGCTACGACGACTCGCTCGACGCCTTCGGGGTCCACGGCGCGGGCGGTACCATCGGAGCCATCCTCACCGGGCTGTTCGCCAACTCCGCTATCAACCCCATCTTCGGCGCGGGCAAAGCTACCGGCGCGTTCGAAGGCAACCCGCACCAGCTGCTCAACCAGTTCACCGGAATCGCCATCGCCTGGGTCCTGTCCATCGCCGGAACTCTCGTCATTCTCTTCGTGGTCGATAAAACCATCGGCATGCGCGCCACCGAAGAAGACGAACGCGAAGGCCTCGACATCTCCCAGCACGGCGAGGAAGGCTATGACTTCGCCGCCTGACCCTTCTCGCTGGATGTCCCTGCTTCTAGGTCAGGCCAAGGTTGAGCTTGAGTCTATGCTTCTCGGGGAGCCAAGGCTTCGTTGGAGTCTTTGCTTCTAGGTAGGCCAAGGCTTCAGCCTTGGCATTCTCAAGGGCTGGAAGACACGGGCTTTAGCCCCTGGGGTATGCTCTCTCTGGCACCCGCACCTGCTCTAAACTGTTCCTGAAGGAAACCAAAATGCAGAAGATTGAAGCCATCATCCAGCCGTCCAAACTCGAAGAAGTCAAAGACGCGCTCATTGAAGTCGGGGTCGAGGGCATGACCGTCCTCGAAGCTCGCGGCCACGGCCGCCAGAAGGGTCATACCGAATTCTACCGCGGCCGCGAGTACGCCGTGGACCTGCTGCCCAAGATCAAGGTCGAATTGGTCGTACCAGATGCGCTCGCGGACAAAGCCGTGCAGGCCATCATCACCGCCGCCCGCACCGGCAAGATCGGCGACGGCAAGATCTTCGTCTCGCGCGTAGACGAGGCCATTCGCATTCGCAACGACGAACGCGGCGAGATCGCCCTCTAGCCCTGGCCCCCGTTTCGTCCGGCAGGGTTGCACACTCTTTGGAGCAACCCTATACCCAGGTCCAGACTTAAGTATCCTGTTTTGAATACTTTGGATACTTTAGGGGGGAGGGGGG
>CAXTPN010000179.1:0-4991 GCA_964246125.1 uncultured Acidobacteriaceae bacterium | reverse complement strand
CCCCGGCGCAGCTCCGCCCGAGCCCCTCACCATGTCCGCCGTCCTGCGCGTGCCCATCATGCGCCGGCTCTGGATCGCCCAGATCGTCTCCACCTTCGGCGATTTCCTCGCCCTCTTCGCCGTCATCAACTTCCTCACCTTTCATCTTGCGGCCTCGCCTCAGCAGGTTACCGGCCTGCAGATCGCCTACATGCTGCCCATCTCCGTCCTCGGCATCCTGGCCGGGGTCTTCGTCGATCGCTGGCCGCTCAAGCCCACCCTGGTCGCCTCCGACTTTGCCCGCGCCGCGCTTTGCCTCCTGCTCCTCTTCGCCCACTCGACGATGAACTTCTACCTCATCCTCGCCGCCATCAGTGTCGTCTCCAGCTTCTTCGGCCCTGCCCAGGGAGTCGCCATACGCTCCGCCGTGCCCGCCCATGGCCTCCGCTCCGCCAACTCCCTCATGCAGCAGGTCATGTTTGGCATGAGGATCATCGGCCCGCCGCTCGCCGGGGTCCTCTACACGGCTCTGGGAGCGCGCAGTTGCTACTGGGCAGACTCCGCCAGCTTCGTCGCCTCCGGCCTGCTCATCGCATCGCTCGCGATCACCCGCCCCCTGGCTGCCGCCTTCATCGCCGAATCCGGTGTTCCCGCCGCCGAAACCGCAGCCCCCAGCAAGGGCCTCGCCACCATCCTGCCCGACATGCGCCAGGGTATCGGCTTCATCCTCCACCACGCCGAGGTCCTCTTCGTCATACTCGCCCTCGCCGCCGGCATGTTCGTCATCGGCTGCTTCGGCCCGCTCATCGCCGTCTACGTCCGTGACTCGCTGCACGCCTCCACCGGCATCTACAGCGTCATCTCCGCCAGCATCGGCGTCGGCATGTTCCTCGGCATCAACGCCCTCAACACTCTAGGCAAGAAAATTCCCAACTCCATCCTCGTCTACGGCGGCCTCGGCGGCATCGCGCTCGGCCTCTGCCTGCTCGCCGGCGTGCCCCGAGCCTGGGCGGCTATCGTCGCCGACCTCGTCATCGGCTGCGCCGTCGCCGCCATCGTCATCCCCGCCAACACTATGATCCAGCAGGAGACCCCCGCCGCCCTCATGGGCCGCGTCGGATCCACCGTCATGAGCCTCGTCTTCACCGCGCAGATCCTTGGCCTCGTCCTCTCCGGCCTGCTCGCCAACCGCGTCGGCGTCCGCAACGTCTTCTTCGTCTGCGCCGTGCTGCTCGTCGCGCTCATCGCCGCCGGCAAGTACTTCATGGAGCCTGAAGGCGCCACGCCTCTGACCGCCGCTTAGTTCCTGCTTCAAGGTCCCCCAAGTCTTCAGCCTTGGTCTCTCATGCGACTCACCCAGCCGGAGGGTTCAGCCTCTGAGGTATGCCCTGTTCCGCGATCGCCCGCTCATCCGCCACCGCCTCCTGCCGCACCGCGCTCCCTGCTCCCGCATAAAGAATCGGCTTCTCCAGCCACCTCCACGACACAGCCGAGTACCCCAACGAACCCGCCAGCGCCAGCGCCGCCACCACCCACCGCCCTGGCACATACCGCGCCAGCACAATCAACGCCGTCGTATGAATCAGGTAAAAGCTATAGCTGATCCGCCCCACATACCGTACCCACTCCAGCCTCAGCACGCCGACGCCCCGCCCGCTCAACGCCCACAGCACCACCCCCGCGCTGCCCAGCAGCGTGAACTCATAGATCCATAGATTCCCAAACTGAGTGTTCGCCGTAATCGTAAACCCCGGCCTGCGTGCAAACCACAGCATCGCTCCCAGCGCCGCAACCGTCAGCAGCGGCCCGTACATTCCCCAGCGCTCGACTGCCCTCCGCCGCCGCCGCCACGCAATCGCGAACAGCGCTCCCACCGCTAGCAGGTCCATGCGAAACGGCGTCAGCATGTACATCGGCGCGTACCACGCAAACCAGGGCGTACAAACATACCGCAGCAGCGGAGCGCCCACCACCAGCGCGCCCGCCACCCACGCAATCGCCGTCTCGCTCATGAAGAACACCACCAACGGCCAGAACAAGTAAAACTGCTCCTCCACTGCCAGCGACCACAGTACATCCAGGCTCGACGGATGAACCTTCCCCGACGCGAACAGCACGTTCATCAGAAACACATACATGACCCCCTGGCGCAGCCAAGCCATGCCAAAGAAGATGGGCGTAAGCGCCAGCAGCAGCACATAAGGCGGCAGAATCCGGCGCACCCGCCGCCCATAAAAGTGCCCGAAGTAGTCCCCGATCCGCCGCTCCTTCGCCCCAATCAAGATCCCCGTAATCAGGAACCCCGACAGGATGAAAAAGAGGTCCACCCCCGCCCACATCAGCTTCACCCGGAACGCGTGATTGAGAAACACCATGGCAATCGCAACCGTCCGCACCCCATCCAACTGCCCGATCCTTTCCCTCCCGCCCGCACTCTCCGCCATCTTTAGATTGTATGCGGAGGTCCAACCTTCTTCACGAAGCCAATTGGACCGGCGGCGGCGCTACCCCTGTCTTCCTCGACTCCGCGCCACTCGCATACCAATCGACCTTCCGCGTTACCGCCATCACAACCGCCAGCACCGCGAACAGCATCAGCGAGCCAAGGATCAACGCATTATCGTCGCTAATCAGCAAGCCGTAGACCGCTGCATACAACGCTGCCAGCATCCCGCCAAACCCAAGCCCTCGCGTCATGCTTCGCAGCACATACGAAAGATAAAACGTCAGCAATCCGATGCACGCCGCGCTTGAGATCAGGTAAGCCGGCGCAAACGCCAAATGCTCCGAGAAGCTGATCAACAGCAAGAAGAAAATCGCCAGCCCAAACCCCACCAGCAGGTACTGTACCGGATGAATCGGCAGGTGCTTCATCATCTCGAACAGAAAAAAACCGCCAAACGTCAGCACCACAAACAAGATTCCGTACTTCGTCGCACGGTCGCTCAACTTATAAGAATCGATTGGGTTCAGCAGACTTACATTCATCAGATCGATCGCCTTCACGGGCTTCGCCTCCATCTGCACCTGCGTCCCAGTGGCCAGCGAAGATACGTCCCAAGCCGCCGAGAACCCATCTCCCCCCACGTCCCGTGTCCGAGGCAGAAACTGTCCAGCAAACAACGGAGAGCGCCACGGTGAACTCAGTTCCACATGATTCGAATCGCCCACCGGAGCCACGCTCAACTGTTCCGTCCCGGCCAAGTCCATGTCGATGGCAAACTCCAGATTCCCATTCAACTCCTTCGCGTCGCGCAGAGGCACCCGCAGATTCGGCTGCCACCCCAGCGCCGATTCAGCCCCCTGAATCATCGTCTCCGGCGTCCCATTCACCGTCACCTTCGGCGTACCTACAATCCCGCGCACATCCTCTACCGACATCGCCAGATAAGGCTCGCCCCATACCACCTTTCCCGCGGTCTGCGGCTGCACGATCTCCACCGACCCCCTGAGGTGCCCCGCAAACTCATACACCGTCACCGTATACAGGCCATGCCGCCGCTCCGTAGGTGTTAGCCTCCCGCGCACATCCAGCACACGCGGAAACGACGTCGCCATCAGCTCCGCCACATGCTCCACCCTCTTCTTCGTTCCCTTGTCCCCATCCTCCATCGTCTCGGTCGTCTGCGTATACGGCCTCACCAGCACCGGCCCGATCACCGTCTGCGGGCCGGCATAGCTTCCCTCGATGCTCTTTACCGCATCATTCCGGTATCGTTGCCGTTCGCCGATTGTCCCATTCACCATCGCCAGTGCAATCAGGATCACTCCCGTCACCGCGCCGATCACCAGCAGCTTCAACCCCAACGTTCGATTCATAGCGTCCTCCTTTGAAACTCCCAGTTGCTTTGCATTACAAAGCCCAATGGCGCATAAGTCCCTGGAGCCGTAAAGCCCCTTGCTAAATAAGTCAGGCTCGCGAAGGCGTCAGCCCGCGCGTCGCCACAAATGAGGACTCGTCTTGCGAAGCCCTCGCCGCGTCCTTCACCACCTGTTCCAACGTCGAGAGATATTCCAGGTACCGTTCACGGCCTGAACTTGTAATCCGGCAGATCGTAATCGACCGCGTGTTGTCATGCTCCTTTACGATCTTCACCATCCCCTCGCCCTCTAGCACCCGTAAGTGCCGGCTCAGGTTTCCATCCGTCAACGAGCACAACTTCTTCAAATCGTTGAAGACCAACCCCCTCGGATGCGTGATCAGGGACGTCAAAACACTCAGCCGCGCCCGCTCGTGAATCACGCGATCCAATCCGTCATATGCAAACTGCCCCTCTGACTCCACTCCCCTAGCTTTCATCTGTCCGCTCCGTAGTCCCCCACAAAATCGCTGCCATCAACATCTGTCCTCCGCCGTACCCCAACCCCATCGTCCACGGAGCCATCGCACCACCATTACCCAACGTGATGCATAGCAATCCTGTTAGCACATACCAGGCTCCCGCTGCGTTCATCGCACGCGGGAGAAAACGGCAGGAGGAGAAGATGCCTAGCCCCGAGATCACCTGCCAAAGCCCGGGCAACATCCATACCTCCGCTGCGGCAAAATGCGCCAGCGCCCACGTCAACAGCGCCCCCGCCCCCAGCGCGGGCAGAAACTGCTCCACCGCCATACGAAGCATCTCGTTCGACATCCCTGAATGTATGCGCCGGGTCCGCGCCCACATCTGCCATCCGGTCAAGCCGCACGAGACCGCGGCAGTCGAAATCCATAGGATCAAGTAGGAACGGACATGACTCCCCGGCTCCGGCAGCCACATCGACTGCGTCCACGCCGCCAGCAGCGCGATGCCGCCTGTGGCAGCCAGCGTCGCAGGCCCATACCCGCGAAACTGCGTACTCTCCGCCACCTGCCGGCGGATGCTGCTGATATCCCCCAGTGCTTTGTACAGGTCATCCATGCATTCACTTTACCTCACAAAGTGAGAGACGCAAGAACAATTTTACCAATCACTCCTGCCTTACCGTGCGATCGCTCCTCTCGCCGCCTCCACCACGATCTCCACCTCCCG
>CAXTPN010000178.1:0-5015 GCA_964246125.1 uncultured Acidobacteriaceae bacterium | reverse complement strand
CACCCGCATCGCCCAAGTTTACCAATCGTGGAAATCCGCCCTGCTAGACTTGCACTTCCCCCGGCCCGCCGCACCTTAGGAGCCTCTCTCTTGCCCGATGAAACTCTCAAAGCCCCCCTCACCTACGCCGACGCCGGCGTCGACATCACCGCCGCCGAGCGCGCCAAGCAGCGCATCAGGATGCTCGCCCGCAAAACCTTCAACAAGCAGGTCCTCTCCGAGATCGGCGGCTTCGGCGGCCTCTTCGCACTCGACCTTGCCAAGTATCCCGACCCCATCCTGGTCTCCTCCGCCGATGGCGTAGGCACCAAGCTCAAGGTAGCCTTCGACCTCGGCATCCACCACACCGTCGGCGCAGACCTCGTCAACCACTGCGTCAATGACATCGCCGTCCAGGGTGCCACCCCCCTCTTCTTCCTCGACTACCTCGCCACCGGTGAACTCGAAAACGACGTCGTCGAAACCGTCGTTCGCGGCATCTCCGAGGCCTGCCGAGCCAACGGCTGCGCCCTCATCGGCGGCGAAACCGCGCAGATGCCCGGCTTCTACGCACCCGGCGAGTACGACCTCGCCGGCACCATCGTCGGCGCCGTCAACCGGCCCAACATCATCACCGGCGAGCGCATCGAGCCCGGCGACGTCCTCCTCGGCCTACCCTCGAACGGCCTCCACACCAACGGCTACTCGCTCGCCCGCAAGCTCCTCTTTGAGGTCGCCGCCTACACCCCCGACCACTACGTCAACGAGCTCAAGGACAAGGTCGGCGCCGCACTGATGCGCACCCACCGCAGCTACCTCTCGGTCATCAAGAAGCTCACCGCCGGCGGCCCGGGAACCGCCGAAGCTCGCGGCATGGTCCAGGGCTTCGCCCACATCACCGGCGGCGGCATCACCGAAAATCTCCCCCGCATCCTCCCCCGCGGCCTCGACGCCTCCGTCGACCTCGCCGGATGGCAGGTCCCCCCGCTCTTCACCCACCTGCGGCAGCTAGGAAACGTCGATCGCGAAGAGATGTTCCGCACCTTCAACATGGGCATAGGCCTCATCGCCGTCATCCCCGCCGAGCAAATCAAGAAAGCCAAAGCCATCCTGAACCGCGCCAACGAGCGCCACTGCATCGTAGGCCGCATCGTCAGCCGCGGCTCTCGCAAAGTCATCTACAACTAGCTTCAGGTAGGATATCGAGTGCCCTACCTGTGATAGTATCCTTTTTGTATGGCGCCTCGTAGCAGGCTGAGCAAGACTGTTGATTTGCTGGCTACGGTCCGTTGCGCCACCGGCTTGGGCACTTTGCGTGAGGAAGTATGGGAAGACGCAAGCGGCAACGTCGTTCGCTACAATCTCGCTTTCATCAACCATTTCCTCACGAATGAGGATCATGGACGCGTACTTGGTTATGACAACAGCCATGGAACGCATCATCGCCATTACAAAGGCACGACTGAGCCCATCGATTTTCCCGAATACAAAGTTCTGGCAAAGCGATTCTTTGATGAAGTCGCACAGATAAAGGAGGAGAGGCCATGAAGACAACCATCCGCATCGAGAACTTTGAAGCCGCCAAGCAGCGTTCACTTGCTCGAGCCGAGACAATTGATCGTGGCGAGCGCATTGAACCCGAGCGCTCCATCAGCTTCGAGTCCGTGGAAGACATGCTCGAATGCCTCTCACCTCAACGAGTTCGCCTCTGCGAAGTCGCCCGAGCAAAAGAATACACCGTAACCAGCCTCGCAGCTGCGTTGAAACGCGATCCCAAAGCCGTCAGGCGTGACATTCAAAAGCTCATGAAGTTCGGTTTCATCCGCACCCGCGAACGCGTGAACCCCGGCCATGGCAAAGTAAAAATCGTCGAACCAGTAGCAAATAGCTTTGACCTTCGTGCCAGCTTCTGATCGGAGTAACTCAATGCCAAATCCATCATATGCCACCTGAAAGGCAAGCCAATTAGCGTGGCTGAGGCAATTACCTTCCGGGATAATGCAAGCTAAGGCGGGGAATCGCCATAGTTCAAATGTGTCGAATGCGACCACAGGGCCTTTGCCCATCGTAAAGGAACGACCGGACAAGAAGCGCATTTAAGCATCGGCCCAAAAACAAAGAATGCCGGTTATGCGCAAAACCTAAAGAACGTCTACGGATAAATTCGATTAAGCGTCCTTGCAAACGGAATCGTCTCCCTTACATGATCCAGCCCGCACACCCACGCCACTACCCGCTCGATCCCCATGCCAAACCCGCAGTGCGGCACACTCCCATACTTACGCAGGTCGAGGTACCACTGGAACGCCGCCAACGGCAACCCATGCTCTTCGATCCGCCGCTTCAACAGGTCATAGTCGTCCACGCGCTGCGAACCCCCGATGATCTCCCCATACCCCTCCGGCGCCAGCACATCCACGCATAGCGCCTTCGTCGCATCCTCCGGGTCCGGCTGCATGTAGAACGCCTTGATCGCCGCCGGGTACCGATGCACCATCACCGGCCGGTCGAACTGCGATGAGATGTACGTCTCATCCGGCGACCCAAAGTCGTCTCCGTCCCGATGCAGCGTCTCGATCTTCCCCGCCGCATGCGCCTCCACCAGCATCGCATGAGCCTCGTCGTAACTTAACCGCGGAAATGGAGCCTGAATACTTTCCAATTTTGTAACATCGCGCCCAATCACCTTCAAATCTCCGCGATGCTTCCTAAGCACCTCAGCCACAATATAAGTCAGATAGTTCTCCGCTAAGTCTAATAACTCCGGCAGCCCCGCGAACGCCATCTCCGGCTCTACCATCCAGAACTCCGTCAGGTGCCGCCGCGTCTTACTCTTCTCCGCCCGAAACGTCGGCCCGAAGCTATAAACCTTGCCCAGCGCCAGCGCCGTAGCCTCGATGTAAAGCTGTCCGCTCTGCGTCAGGTAAGCCTTGTCATCCTCAAAGTAGTCCATCTCGAACAACTCGCTCGTTCCCTCGCAGGCGTTCGGCGTCAGGATGGGCGGATCGGTTCGCACAAACCCGTTGTCGTCGAAATACTCAGCCGCCGCCCGCATAATCGTCGCCCGCACCCGCAGGATCGCCGACTGCCGCGGCGTGCGCAGCCACAGGTGACGATGCTCCATCAGAAAATCGACCCCATGCTCCTTCAGCGAGATCGGAAACGGCGTCGCGTCCGGCACCCGCTGCAGCACCTCCAGCGCCTCCACGTCCAGTTCGAACCCGCTCGGCGCCCGCGCATCCGCACGCACCTTCCCCGTCACGCGAACGCTCGATTCCAGCGTCAACTCCTTCAGCGTGGCAAACAGTTCCTCGCTTAACGCCGCCTTCGGCACAATCCCCTGGATCGTCCCCGTCCCATCGCGAAAGATAGGAAACAGCAGCTTCCCCGAAGCCCGCAGGTTATACAGCCAACCCTCTAAAGTAACCGTCTGCCCTTCATGCGCGGCAAGCGTGGAGATCGTAGCGACAGGCGCGGATACGTTCGTCTCATTCATGGCTCTTCAAGTCTATCCGTTCACCAGCCCGGCGAGGTCCAAAGCATTCTCCGCGCCTGCCCCCGAAGCTGTATTGTCGAAGATCACCCAGGCCTCATCCGCCCCACGCACCGCCCTCGCCAGCCCCTCAAGATACTCCCGCGAGTATGCCGAGTAATACACCCGGGGCGACCCATGCAGCCTCCAGTACCTCAGCCCGCTCCAGCCCCCCGGAACAGCAGCCTCCGGCACCTTCGCCGGGTCCGCCGCCACCCGCGCCACCTCAAACGACCCCAGCATCGCCGCAACCTCCTCCGTAAACCATGAAGCATGCCGCGGCTCCAGCACCACCGCCCCTCCGTGCAAGCCTCTCAGCATTCCAAAGAACCGCTCCGCCGCCGCCGCCTCGAACTCCAGCTTAGGCGGAAGCTGAAACAACAGCGGCCCCAGCCTGCTCCCCAGCCGACGCGCGCCCTCCAAAAACCCCGCAACCTCCTCCTGCCCCACCTGCAACTTGCCCTCATGCGTAATCGCCCTTGGCGCCTTCACCGCAAACCGAAAGCCCTCGGGCACGCTCGCCGCCCATCGTTCCCACGTCCCCGCTCGCGGCATCTTGTAGAACGAGCTATTGATCTCCGCGCACGTCAGCACGCGCGCATACCGCTCCAGATGGCTCCCCTCACCCGCAAACTTCGCGGCCACCGCCCTCGGAATACCCCACCCCGCCGTCCCGATGCTCACCACGCTAGTAGCTCGCAACCTTCCCCGGCGGATAGCGTGGATCGTTCGCCCCCGTCATCGCACCCGTCTTCAGGTCCACCTCGATCAACTCGCTCCCGCCCCACTGTCCCGGAATCTTCGTGTCAGCCTCGTTCGTCTGCGAAACCGCATACCCCATCGCCTTCATCGCCTCCACCGTCTCGTGCGGAAACGCCTTCTCGAACTGCAACACATCCGGCAGATACTGATGATGAAACCGCGGCGCATCCGCCGACGCCTGCACGCTCAATCCATTCACCACAATGCAAAGAAAATCATTCGCCACCGTCGTGATGATCGTCGACCCGCCCGGCGACCCCAGCACCAGCGCCAGCTTCGCCCCCTCGCCCTTGCCCGCATGCGTCGTCACAATCGTAGGCGTCATCGCCGAGAGCGGTCGATGCCCCGGCCCAATCGCATTCGCCGGACTCTGAATCAGCTTGAACATATTCGGCACCCCCGGCTTCGACGTAAAGTCGTCCATCTCGTTGTTCAAGACAAATCCCAGCCCCTCCGCCGTCGCCCCGCACCCAAACAACCCATTCAGCGTATACGTCACGCTCACCGCGTTCCCCTCCGCATCCACCACCGAGTATTGCGTAGTCTCCATCGACTCCCCATGACCTTCCGCCCCGGCGACGGTCGCAGCCGGCGGCGCAGGCAGAAACCCCGCCGGCCGCTTCAGTTCCGCGCTCGGCGTAGGCTTCAACAGGTCGATCCCCGCCCGCCACGCCGCCGCATACTTCATGCTCTGCATCTGCTCGATCGGCAGCGCGTTGTAGTCCGGGTCCCCCATGTAGTC
>CAXTPN010000177.1:0-5071 GCA_964246125.1 uncultured Acidobacteriaceae bacterium | reverse complement strand
CTCGTTGGTCGCGTACCCGAACATCATCCCCTGGTCGCCCGCGCCGTCCTTGTCGACGCCCAGCGCAATGTCGGGTGATTGCTTGTTGATCGTCGAAATCACCGCGCACGTCCGCGAATCGAACCCATAGGAGGAGTGGTTGTATCCGATCTCCTTCACCGTCGACCGCACCAGGTCCTGGAAGTCCACATAGGCCTCCGTCGTGATCTCGCCCGCGATCACCACCAGCCCGGTACACGTCAGCGTCTCGCAAGCCACCCGGCTCATCGGGTCCTGCGCCAGGCACGCATCCAGAATCGCATCGGAAATCTGATCGGCTATCTTATCCGGATGGCCCTCGGTCACTGACTCACTGGTAAACAGAAAACGGTCGCGTTTCGCCAAAACAAACTCCTCCAGACTTCTTCGCTCTTCATCCCCTCGCGCAACACCCCGGCAGGGAGTTTAGGAATCTCTTCATTTTACCCGCTGACGCTGACTTCCGGCGGCGCCTAACCGAAAATCGGCTCTCACAAGGCAAAATCCCGATGCTATAGTTCTGGGGTGAACCCCTCGACAACCAGCCGTCCCACCCCGGTGCGAGTCGCGTCCATCCTGCTCGCCGCCGTCATCCTCGTCATGTGCTTCGGCGAAGACATGGAGTACAGCAAGCACCATCGCCAGGACCCAAACGTGTACCTGGACGTCCTCAACGGCACTGCCACCGCACCCTCCCAGTACAGGATCGGAGTGCTCGAAGTCGCCGCCTTCCTCGGACGCCATACCCCGCTGCCCCTGCGCCACTGGCTCACCGCCATTGAAATGGTCTCTGCGTTCCTGGCCGTTTTCATCCTCTTCTCTCTGCTCCGCCGGTCCGCCATCTGGCGCGGCGCCAACACGGCGGGACACTGGTTCGGCGCCGCTGCCTTTGTCTTCCTCGTCCAATACGACTTCGTCTGGGTCACCTTCTTCCAACGCCCCGAAACCCTGCCCAGCGCCGCCCTGGTCGCCCTCGTCTTCCTCCTCATCACCGTGCCTCTGCCGCTGCCCAGGCCCTACGCCGCCCTCGCCGCCTCCGCCGCCATCATCGTCTTAGCCATCCTGCAGGGCTTTGTCCGCGCCGATCTCGCCGTCGCCTTGAACCTAGGCATCTTCCTCTACTGCGTCCCCTCATCCGCCGGCGGTCTGGTCCTGTCCCGAGCCCAGCAGATGGTCACCTCCGTCCTCGCCGGGGCCTCCGCCCTAAGCGTGCAGTTCTACCTCATGCATGTGCGCTACCCCCACGCAACCTACGGTGGCACCCCCGTCTTCCAGTTGCTGCTCAACTTTGAATCACCCGGCGAATGGACGGCCTTTCTACTCTTCATCCTGCCATTCGCCTGGACCGTCCTCACCGTGTTCCGCCGGCGAGCCGCGCTGGAGCCGCCGGCCACCGCCATGCTCTACGCCTCGCTCGTCTACCTGCTGTTGTGGTTCTCCGTGGGGCGCATGGAAGAGGTCAGAATCTTCCTGCCCATCGCGCTCGCCGTCGCTCCCGCCACCGTCCTCGCCGCCATGCAGAGGTTCTCTGTTGATCAGCATGTCTCTCAACTTTGAACCCGAAACCTCAGGAAATAGAACCACAGAGCCCAGGCAGCAGCCGCGACCGCCAGGAGCAGCGCAAGCACTCCCAGCCAGCGCCCCCGTCTGCTCTCCTGCTTCCGGCTGCGCCCCCGCCTCACATTGTCCGCGAAGGTGGCCCACGCCTCTTCGTCCACCGACTCTCCCACCAGCGCTTCCGCATGGCTCGCCTGGAACCGCGCCATCCACTCCTGCTCATCTAACCCCACCGACCTCAGGTAAGCCCGAACGATACCGCGCCGAAACACGCCTCCAGGCAGCACCTTATAATCGCCTTCCTCGAGTGCTCGAAAGTGCCGCAGGTTCACCTTCGTCTCGGCCGAGAGACGATCGAGCGACACCCCGCGATGCTCACGCTCCAACCTCAGCGCCTCGCCAAAGCCCAGCCCACTGTTCGTCATGTACTCCTACGCCATACGGTAGTCAGTCAACGACAAACTAACTCTAAACTACTTCCGCTGCCTCAAGATTGGAGCAGTTCATACATCAACTCACGACTTCGCCATAAACTGTTGTAAGGTGACCAGCTCTCACCTTCTTTACCCTGTCTGCCTGAGCCATCCACCGCGCAGGACTGCTAAACTGAAGCGTCCATATGCGCATACCGATTCCAGAGCGATTCAGCGCAAAGTTCGTTGTCGTCTTTATCTCGCTCTTCGTTCTGGGCCAGCAGATCGTAGGTACGGATGCGCTCTTCTCGCTTCTGACTGCTATCTACCTGGCTCTCTTCTTCATCGGTTGCAACGTCGGCGGTGGCATCCTCTATACCTCGGGCGCATTCATCTTTTTTAACGGCATGTTGACCGCGATTGTTGGACTTGCTTACAAAACGATCCTGCTTCAGCCTGGCGAAAAGTATCTGCTCAGCCCCAACACCACGATGCTTGCCTACTGCTGCGGCATGTTCAGCATGGTGATCGCGGTATCCGTCAGCAATCGGCTCAGGCCGAAACGTGGCCTGCTCGCCGATGTTGCCGCCGGGGATCGCATGAAGCAGGCCGCCATTGGCTGCTTCCTGGTCGGAGCGGTCCTTAGTCTTGTCACCGCCAACTCCGGCCCGGGCACGCTGGGCAGCGCCTTACGAGAGATCAATCGCTTCCCCCTTATGGCCATTCTGTTCGCGATAACCTGGCAAATGCAGCGAACCAACGGTAAATCATCAACCAACTGGGTCTTCTGGGCCGCTGAAGCATGGCTCTTTGCGCTCGGCGCCATAAGTTTCAGCAAGGAAGGCATGTTCACCGGACCCGTGATCTGGGTCATCGCGACCGTAGCCTTAGGTTACAACTTCTCGAAAAAGCAAATCGTTGGCGGAGTTCTCGCCACCTTTGTCATGCTGTACTACCTGATCCCTTACTCGCAATATGTGCGCAACTTTAGAGTGGAAAGCCGCGCCGGCAACCTGGAGATCGGCCTTAAGTATCTGGTAAACCTCAACGAGACCCGGCGTCTCTACGATGAAACTCTGGGAGATCACGATATTACGAACGAGCCGCACCTCTTTGGTGCTCCGCAGGGCTTCTTGGATCGGATCAATATGCTCGCGTTCGACGATGCCCTCATCAACTACACCGATCAGGGCAACGTCTTTGGCGTGCAGCCCACTTTTGACGCCTACTCCAACATCGTCCCGCACTTCATCTGGAAAGATAAGCCCGTCTTCGCCTACGGCAATCTCTTCGGCAGGCAGATCGGCGTCATCGACGAAAACAACACAGGCACGGGCATCTCCTTCAGCCCCGCAGGCGACGCCTATCACGAAGCTCAATGGTTCGGCGTCCTGATTGTGTGGCCTTTGGTCGCCTTTTTGTTCTTCTACGTCAGCGATTCCCTGGCAGGCAATGCCCGTGATTCTCCATGGGCGCTTCTGTCCATCTCCATCGCGCCGCACGCAGCGCCCGAGGGAATGTTGGGGGGAATCATATTCCTAACGACCTATGGCATCGCCGGTCTGCTTCTCGTGGCTTGGTTTGTGCGTTATGTCCTGCCTCTAACGAACGGCTTGTTCGGGGGTGAGCGGAGCATCCCTTTACAGCCACGGGCCTTGGCAGACCTGAAGCCGCGCATACATCCCGCGCGCTTAACGACCGCAGCCTCCAACGACATTCGTCCCCCCGCCTGATTTTGTCTCGGGATCAACCGCAGTCGTATTGTTCAGTCTGTGGCAATTGAACAAACCCCCAAGGCCACCTTCTGCTCTAATCTGCACAGCAACTTCGGGCATGACCAACCCACCTCAATCCGCTCACTCCAACTTCTCCAAACCCGCGTTCTCCAGCGTCGTCCACCTTGTCCTGCTCGGCGTGGCCGCTGTCTTTCTCGCCTTCCACTTCGTCCATCTTTCGGCCGACTTCCCCAACCAGTCCCGGTGGATGGACTGGTCTAAATACACCGACGAGGGCTGGTATGGCGACGCCGCCATCCGCCACTTCCAGCTCGGCCACTGGTACGTCCCTGGCGACTTCAACCCCGCCGCCGCTCTCCCCGTCTGGCCCCTCGCCGAGGCACTCGTCTTCACCTTCACCGGCGTCTCCCTCGTCGCCGCCCGTGCCCTCACCGTCGCCGTCTTCGGCGGCATCCTCACCGCGTCCTGGTTTCTGATCTTCCGCAGCCGCCCACCGCAATCCAACACTTCCTATGCGGCCTCCGCGGCTGTCCTGCTCCTCGCCCTCAGTCCGTTCTGCTTTGTCTTCACGCGTCTTGCCATCATCGAGCCGCTGCTGATTTTCCTCACCCTGCTCGCGCTCCTCACCGCCAGCCAAGCGCGCGTGCCATCCTCACCCAGTGTTACGGCCAGCGCCGAAACCGTCGCAGCCATCCGGCTCAATCTTGGTCCCATCCTCGCCCTCGGCCTGCTCCTCCCTGTCATGGTCCTCACCAAGACCACCGCCATCTTCCTCTTTCCCGCCATCGCCTGGATGCTCTTCGCCGCCTCCCGCTATCGCCTCGCGCCGTTCCTGCGCGTCGCCCTGCCCACCGGCACCCTCGCTCTCGCGCTTTGGTCAGGCTGGTTCCTGCTGGTCGTCCGCCCCCACTTCCTCCTCGACTACCGCTACCTCTTCAGCGCCAACGCATACACCGGCATCACCCGCGCCAACGCCGCTCAGGTCCTCCTCGGGACCGTCAAATACGGGATGTGGATTGGACGCCGTCTCTACCCCGTAGCCTGCGCCGCCCTCCTCTTTGCTCTGCTCAACCTCCGCCGGCTGCGCTCCCATCCTCTCATCCCCGCGCTCTTGCTCTGGGTCTTCGGGTACGCCGCCTTCCTCGCCTACCACAACAACCTCCAGCCTCGTTACTACCTCGTCGTCGCGGTCCCCCTCACCCTGCTCACCGCGGTCGTTCCCGAGCGCCTTCTGCTGCCCCTCCTCACCCGCCCCGTCTTCCGTCGGCTGGCCCTCGCGGCCCTTGCCGCCATCATCGCCTTCATCGCCCTGCCGTCAGCTGCGGCGGGCGACCTCCCGGCGCCCGC
>CAXTPN010000176.1:0-5082 GCA_964246125.1 uncultured Acidobacteriaceae bacterium | reverse complement strand
TCTTGTGAGTGGTCCTCTGCTTCGCTCAGGATGACGTAATTTTGTTGTGAGTTAGAGGGCGGAGAGGATGACCGCAAACACGAGGACGCCGAGGAGGAGGGAGCGTTTGTCGGTGATGGCGTAGACGACGGGGTCTTCGTTGAGTTCTCCGCGGCTGGCGAGGAGCCAGAGTTGGCTGACCCATAACAGAAGGACCGGGAGCAGGAGCCAGAGGCGACCGGGGTGGCGGTAGAGCGAGGTATCGAGATTGGAGATGTAAAACATCAGGACGACTACAGAGGCGTAGCCGGCGGTGGTTCCGAAGCTGCGGAGCTGCTCGATGTCGGGGATGAGGTAGCCGCGACCGTTGGAGGGGGCGAGGTCGCGCATGCGGAGGCTTTCGAGCTCGGCGAAGCGCTTGATGAAGGCGAGGGAGAGGAAGAAGAAGACGCTGAAGCCTCCCAGCCAGTTGGAGACGGGGTTGCCGCTGGCGGCGGCGCCGGCGAAGATGCGGATGGTGTAGAGGCCGGAGAGGACGAGAACGTCGACGAGGACGATGCGTTTGAGCGCGAAGGAGTAGGCGGTGGTGGAGACGGCGTAGACGGCGAGCCACTCGATGAAGCTGTGGGGCGCGGCGAGGGGAGTTCCCAGGGCCGCGACGACATGCGGCAGAACCAGAGCCAGGGCGGCGGATGCGATGAGGAAGAGGATGACGACGGCGGCTCCGCGGATGGCGGACAGATCGCCCGCGGCGAAGGGGCGGCTGCGTTTGGTGTGGTGGCGGCGGTCAGCTTCGAGATCGAGCAGGTCGTTGACGATGTAGGTGGCGGAGGCGCAGAGGCCGAAGCTGAGGAAGGCGAGCGCCGCTCCTGCGACGGCGGCGAAGGCATTTGCGCCGCGCCACGCGTGGGCGAGCAGAAGTGGAAGGAAGACCAGAGTATTTTTCGCCCATTGGTGGAGGCGGATGGCTTTGAGCCAGGCGCGGAGGGGCGTGACGACGTCGCGGAAGATGCGGCTGGGGATGATGCCGGCCTGATGCAGGCCTCGCATGAGGGCGGCGTCGGGATTGGCGACCATGGGCTCGGCGCAGGCGGCGAGAATGCGGAGGTCCGGGCGGGCGTTGCCGATATAGGAGAAGTCGTCGCCGAACCGGTCGCGGAAGGCAGTGAGTTTGTTCGCGCCGGCAAGATTGTGGCCGCCGTCCGAGGCGAGTACGTCCTGGAATATCTGGTGGTGCTGTGCAATGCGATCGGCAAGGGTGCGGTCGGCGGCAGTGGCAAGGTAGAGTTCGCGGCCGGCGGCGTGCTGGTGGAAGAGGTATTCAAGCAGTGGCTTGTTGTAGGGCAGGGCGGCGATGTCGATGGTGACGGCGAGGGTGACGCGGCGCTTGAAGGCGGCTTTGCCGCCAGTGAGCCACGCGGGGATGGAGAGGATGGCACGGGGATTCTGACGGGCAAGGACGAGAATGGAGTCGACGAGGGTGTCGGTTTTGACCAGGGTGCCGTCCAGGTCGACGCAAAGGGGGGTGCGGGAGACCGAAGGTTGCGGCGCGTTGTCAGCGGACACGGTTTGGGCTCCGAACTGGCGGATAGAAATCCCCCCTAAGGAGCAAGATTACACCGGAGGCGGGGCGAATGGCCGAACAGCCTATATAGCAAGAATGAGCAAGGCCAACCAGCGGGAGACGATTCGCCTGCGGAATTCGCAACCGAGGCGACTCTGTGACACTCTAACGGTAGTGACTAAAGCTATGAGAACGTGGATAGCGCCGGGGGCGTTGGCGCTGGCCTGGGGTGTGGCCGGGGCGCAGACCGGGGCGACTCCGGGGCCGCTGCCGAGTGCGCCGAGCGCGGTGTTAAGGCCGCTGCGACTGGCGGGAGGCGTGCCGGTCGCGCGCGAACAGCCGGGCGCGGTGACGCTGACGCTGGAGCAGGCGATAGGAACCGCGTTGAAGAACAACGCGGGGCTGGCGATCAGCACACAGCAGGAGCGGCTGGTCCACGGGGAGATACTGACCGTGGGCAATGTGCTGGCTCCGAACCTGCAATTTTCCGCCTACAGCCGGGCGCAGGAGATCGACCTGGCCGCGATGGGGTTCAAGCCGGGCTCCATCAAGATTCCGGGGTTCAACGGCGCGATTCCGGTGATTGTGAAGGTAAATACCACGGACGCGCAGCTTTCGTTGTCGCAGCAGCTCTTCAATGCGCCCGCGTTTTTCTTGTTCAGGGCGGCGGAAAAGGCGGCGGCCTCCGCCAACTGGGCGACGCTGACGGTGCGCGGAAACGTGGTGCTGGAGGTGGGCGGACTGTATCTGCGGGCGCTGGCGGACGCGGCTCAGGTGCGGGACGCGCAGGCTCTGGTCAAGCAGGATGAGCTGGTCTACGAGCACGCGAAGGCGTCGCGGGAGGCGGGGGTGGGGATCAACCTGGACGTGCTGCGGGCGCAGGTAGCGTTGCAGAACGAGCAGCAGGCGCTGATCCAGGCGATCAACGCGGAGGCGAAGGACAAGATTCAGTTGAATCGCGAGATGGGCCAGCCGGCAGGACAGGAGTTGGAACTGGTGGACGGGGTTCCGTATGCGGACTTCGACGCCAACCAGGGGGATGCCGCGGTGCAGGCTGCGCTGGCGATCGCGTATGAGAGAAGGAAGGATCTGCGGGGGCTGGAATCGCAACTGACCGTGGCCGAGGAGACCAGGAAAGCGCTTCGATATGAGCGGCTTCCCATTCTGGGGTTTGGCGGGTTCTACGGCGTGCTGGGCGAGACCACGGGGCTCTATCACGGGGTATTCGCCGCGGAGGGGCGGTTGAGCATTCCGGTATTTCAGGAGGCGCAGCTGCGCGGCCAGAAGGAGGTTGCGCAGGCGCAGGAGATCGCGTTGCGCCAGCAGATCGAGGCGCGCAAGAGCCAGATCGAAGCGGACATTCGATCGAGCCTGCTGGATGTGCAATCGGCCGAGGAACGGGTGAAGGTGGCGCGGAGCAACGTGGACCTGGCCAGCCAGGCGCTGGGCGACGCGACGCAGCGATTTACCGCCGGCGTGGACGACGACCTGCCGGTGGTGCGGGCGCAGGCCGCGCTCGTAGGCGCGCAGACTCAGGTGATTCAGGCTCAGTTTGAGTACAACTACGCCAAGTTGACGCTGGCGCGGAATACAGGCGTGGTGGAGATGCAGTACCGGCAGTACCTGGGGCGATAGCCGGGAGGTCGCTTACGGCGGGTGAAACTAGCCGGGGTGCTCCGCCGTCACATACAACACGAGCGTCTGGCGTAGAAAAATCGCTGACTGTATGGAGCGCAACTTTTTCGCCGATGACGGGTTTGGGGCATTTACGAGACCGCGCATCGGCTTCATGATCGTATTTCGCAGTGCCAAGGACTTCTAATGAATTCAAAGCTTCTTTACTTTGGGATGACGCTGACTGTTTTGGCCGCGTGTCTGACTTTCTCGACCGGCGCAGCGTACGCGTATGTCGATCCGGGCACGGGACTTCTTGTGTATCAGAGCATGACGGCGTTCGCGACGGGGCTGATGTTTTATTTCCGACGCCGGTTGAAGCTGTTTCTGTTTCGCAAGAGCGCGAACCCCGACAAACCGCAAGAGAACTCGTAACGGAATTCGAGATCGAACGCGTGGAACTTAGGTGCCTATCGGTTGGAAGTATGAAACCATAGGCAGGGATGGCCAGTGCGAATGCAATCGTCAATACGACTCCCGAAGCGGTAGGGCGGGGCGCGTTTCAGTCGCGGGACTTTCGGCTGTACCAGACGGCTCGGCTGTTCGTGATCCTGGGGGCGGAGGCGCAGTCGGTTGCGGTGGCGTGGCAGGTGTATCAACTGACGCACTCGGCGTTGAGCCTGGGGTATACGGGGTTGGCTCTGTTTTTGCCGGGGCTGATCTTCGTGCTGCCGGCAGGGCATGTGGCGGACCGGTACGACAAACGACATATTATTCTGGCGTGCTACGCGCTGCAGGCCGTCTCTACGGCTGCGCTGCTTTGGATCTCGCTGCACGGGGTGGGGAGCATCGCGCCCATCTATTGCGTGCTGTTCCTGATCGGGATGGGACGTTGCTTTTCCGGGCCGGCGGCGAGCGCGATGATGCCGATGCTGGTGCCGAAGGAGGACTTCGTCAACGCGGTGACGTGGGGGGCGACGATCTTCCAGACGGCGAACGCGACCGGGCCGATGGTGGGCGGGCTGCTGTTTACCGCGACGCTGGCGGGGCTTGGCCGGTGGCGCGGCGCGCCGATCGTGTATGTGTTTACGCTGGCGATGCTCTGCGGCTTCATGGTGCTGGTGGGGCTGATCCGCATGCGCGCGGTCAGCGGAGAGAAGAAGGCGTTCAACGCGCAGACGGTGCTGGCAGGGCTGAAGTATGTGGCGGAGACGAAGCTGCTGCTGGGGTCGATTTCGCTTGATTTGTTTGCGGTACTGCTGGGCGGTGCGGTGGCGCTGATGCCGATCTTCGCGCACGATGTGCTGCACGCGGGAGCGCAGGGGCTGGGGCTGCTGCGAGCGATGCCTAGCCTGGGCGCGCTGGCGGTGAGTCTGACGCTGGTGTTTCGGCCGATCAAGCGCGGGGCAGGCAAGCTGATGCTGATGTGCGTGGGCGTCTTTGGCGGCGTGACGGTGCTGTTTGGGCTGAGCCGGTCGATGTGGGTGAGCATGGTGGCGCTGCTGCTGGTGGGGGCGAGCGACATGGTTAGCGTGGTGGTGCGGTCGAGCATTCTGCAACTGGCGACGCCGCCCGAGATGCGCGGCCGCGTCAGCGCAGTCAACTGGCTCTTCATTGGGGCATCGAACGAGTTTGGCGAGTTTGAGAGCGGGTTGACGGCGCACTGGTGGGGCGCGGTGCGCGCGGTGGTGATCGGCGGGCTGGGGTCAATGGTGGTGACCGGAGCCGCGGCGGTGTTGTTCCCCGCGCTGCGGCGGGCGGACCAATTGACGGCGGAGAGCCTGAGGGCGGCGGAGACGGAGTTGGCTGAGGCGGAGCCGGTGGATTAGTTGAGTACAGTTGAAGGCAGTCAAGAACAGTCGAGTACAGGAAGGCGGAGCAGAATGAAGACTGGGGTGAAGATTGGGTTGGGTTCGGGGCTGGTG
>CAXTPN010000175.1:3437-5094 GCA_964246125.1 uncultured Acidobacteriaceae bacterium | reverse complement strand
CGGCTAATTTACTGTTCTCGTAAACCAATCAACATAACAGGTGTTGAAGCTGAGGAAAGTTCCTCCGCAGTTCCCATTCTGGGGTGACGTGTCGTTATTACTACCGATGCGCAGCAGCGTGCTCTTTCTCAGTGACCCGTCTGATCGCAGGCCAGACCCAGAAGCGACCAGCGATCTCCCCATACCACCACCTCATAAGCCTGCGGAGGATCGTCCGGATTGTGGTCGATGAGGATACCCTGGGTCTGGTCGCTCGATATCACGGATAGGGAGTCACCATCCAAGCGGATGATGGAAGCCGTGTGCGATAGAAGAGTAGAGGCATCCACGCGAACCGCTCCGCAGTCGCTGCTCAGTCTCGTCAGGAAGAAGACGCTTTCTGTGGGGAGTTGATCTCCAAGGCAGTCTGCAACTCTTAAGACAGAAGCTCGTTCGGTAGCGAAGAAGAACCTACGGTAGCGCAACGCTCCATCTTTTATCGCTGCCTGATAACCCTCCCGGAACGCTCGTAGCAGCACATCCGTCTCGGGCAGAGATTGAAGCGCCCCGGCTTCCACGGATTCCCCCAGGGCTTCCGAAAGTTCCTCCAAGAACGACGGAGCAGCTGCTCTCCCACGATTTGTCCGGGAGAGCAGCTGTATCTTCTCTCGCCTACTGTTGTCCATCTGGCTTCTTCACATTGACCTTGGTTTTGTTGCTGTCTAAGCGAGGCCGCCCGATGCTGTCAGTTTGCCCATTCGCCTTCGGACTACCTGCCTCTAGGTGAGGTTGTCCTGGATGGCTGCTGTCAGTCCCGGTGTTGCGCTGAACGATCTTTGTTTCGGTGCCGCCGCCCGGTTTGGCAACGTCGTAGGTGTATTGCTTTCCAGCCGGAGTGTTCGTCTGTGTAGCTGGCTGTTGGCTGGTCGGGATGCCTTGATCCTGCATGGCCTGTCTTTGCGCAGCACCCATGCTCGGTGCGGACGGCACAGCCTCAGTACCCTCAGTAACCGTGGCATTGCAACTTCGCCACCTTCGCCACGAGTCATGATCGCCAGGGCTGCGTTTATTCCTATGTTTGTGAGTACCGGGTGATCCGACATGAACTGGCTGACGGGTGCGAAGAGCTGCTTGAAAAACGCACCGTCAGTACCTGGTCCGCCGCCGGTAAATGTCCCCGGATGGTCTGAAAAAGAGTTGAAGTCAGACTCGCAACAGTGGCCGTCCGCATCGGCGTGGCTGAGCGGATTGTTCAACACATAGCCGTAGAGATTCAGACTCTGCGGATTGTCCAGCGAGGAGTACGGAACAGCTTCCGGTTTGTCGGCCCAGTCCGGCGACATCCACCGGCCCATGCTGCTTGCGTAGTACCTGGCACCGAAGTAGTCGAGCCCCGACTCAGCATCTCTTTCTTTGCCGGTGATCATTGGCGGTGCGTCATATGTGTAGGGGTTGAGTTACGACGTGATTTGTTCGGTGGCTTTGGACATGGTGGCGGTTCGTTCGAGTTTGTCCCAGGCGAAGGGCTTGCCGTCAATGGCTCGCTTGATGGTGCGGAAGAGGACGACGGAGAAGACCTGGCGGTAGGTGAAGCGCTGAATCCAGATGTGGAAGAGAAGCCAGACGTCGCCTTTGCTGGCGGGGTGTTTGCGTTCGAGAAGGAAGGCGAGGGCTGAGG
>CAXTPN010000175.1:0-3427 GCA_964246125.1 uncultured Acidobacteriaceae bacterium | reverse complement strand
GTGCAAAGGCCAGGGTGGAGGCGGTGAAGTCGATGAGGAGAAAGGCGAGGAAGAAGGTGAGGAGCTTGACGAGGGAGTCGGTGGAGGCGGTTTCGGGGTGGAAGTGCTTGTCGAGGAGGTAGTGGACGACGCCGGCGACGAACATGAGGTCGATGAAGGGGGAGACGAGGGGGAGGAGGATCTGGAAGATGAGGATGTTGGGCAGGGCGAAGAGGCCCATGGCGCGGCGGTTGCGGATGGCTCCCTTGTGCTTGAAGATGGCCTGGAGGATGCCGAAGGACCAGCGAAAGCGCTGGCGCATGAGTCCGTTGGCGTTGATGGGGGCCTCGGTGAAGGCGAGGGCGCGGTCTTCGTAGATGACCCAAAAGCCTTGTTCGAGGAGGTTCATGGTGAGGTCCGCATCTTCGGCGACGGTGTCTACGGCGTATCCACCGCCGGCTTTGACGGCTGAGGTCCGCCAGGCTCCGATGGCTCCGGGGACGACCATGACGACGTCGAAGAGGTCGAGGGCGCGGCGCTCGAAGTTCTGGCTGGTGATGTATTCGAGGGCTTGCCAGCGGGTCCAGAGGTTGACGCGGTTGCCGACCTTGGCGTTTCCGGCGACGGCACCGATTTTGGGGTTGGCGAAGTGGCAGATGAGGTTGGAGACGGCGTCGTGGGCGATGACCCCGTCGGCGTCGATGCCGATGTAGATCTCCTCGTCGATGTGTTCGAGAGCGAAGTTGAGGGCGTCGGCCTTGCCTCCGTTGGGCTTGGTGAGGACGGTGAGGCGGCCGGAGGCGATCTGCTCCGGGTAGGCGGTGCGGGCGACTTCGAGGGTACGATCTGAGGAGCCGTCGTCGATGACCACGATGCGGAGGTTCTTGTAGGTGGACATCATGACGGAGCGGATGGTGCGGGCGATGACTTTCTCCTCATTGTAGGCGGGGATGAGGACGGCGACGCTGGGGGCGTACTCGGGGACCGCAAAGTTTTTGCGGGTGCGCAGACGGTCGACGATGGCGAAGAGGCCGATGATGATGAGGCGGCCGGACATGAGGATGTCGCCGAGGTAAAAGACCCAGATGACGAGGTGATTGACGAGGCTGAGGAGGAAAAAGGCGACGGAGTCGACGCGGGCCTGCCAGCGCTGAGAATTGTTGAGGGGCGGCATGACCTCGGCGCGGGTGCGGCCCAGGAGTTGGTAGACGGGAACGATGTCGTAGCCGCGGGCGCGGAGGGCCTGGATGAGGACGGGCAGGGCGGCGACGGTGGCGGAGCGATCGCCGCCGCCATCGTGCATGAGGATGATGGAGCCGCGGCGGTCGGGATGGGCCTCCATGTCGGCGAGCTGCTGGAAGACTGCGGCTGCGATCTCTTTCGGGGTCTTGCGGGGATGCTCGTCCCAGTCGTTGGTGTCGATCTTGTTGCCGATGATGACGTAGCCGAGGCCCTGAATGCGGTCTACGGGGGCGGCCTGGTCGTTGGTGTCAGGCTCCTGGTCGATGGAGTAGGGCGGCCGGAAGTAGAGAGGGTGGACGCCTATTTTCGATCCGAAGAGCGACTCGGTCAGGTTGAGCTGGAGATCGACTTGTGTGTTGGAGATTTCGCTGATGTCAGGGTGGGTGAAGGTGTGATTGCCGATCTCGTGGCCTTCGTTGTAGACGCGCTGCATGACGCTGACATTGTCCTGGGCGACCTCGCCGATCATGAAGAAGGTAGCTTTAACGTTGAACTTTTTGAGTACGTCGAGGATGCGCGGGGTCCAGGTGGAGTCGGGTCCGTCGTCAAAGGTGATGGCGACTCGTTTGGGGCGGTAGCCGTACTGCTCGACGGTGTAGGGGAGCGGGTAGGAGTTCATGGTCTCTTTGGTGACCATTTTCATGCCGAGCGGGACCTGGTCGTCATCGTCCAGGGTGAGGGTGCGGTGGCCATTCTGGGGCTTGCGGGTGACGCGGAGGATGTCTCCGTCGCCCTCTGTGTCGACGGCATAACCGGGCTCGACGGTGGCGAGATCGTGAGGAGGATCGCTATGGACGGGGGCGTCCCAGATCTTCCAGAGGGAGTTGTCTTCCTGGCCGAGGCGCCAGAGGGAAAAGGTCTGAATTCCGAGGGCGCGCGCGGCGCGCATCTGGTTGACGACGGTGACGGCGTCGAGGAACCAGACCTGATGGCGGACGTGGGCGTCGTTATCGTCATAAGCAAAGTGTGCGTTGAGGGAGTCGGGATCAATCTCGACCTGGGCGCCGGCGTCGGAGGCGGCTTGCCATGCGTCCTGGGTGGAGACCTCCTGGGCGCTTAGAACCTTGGGTTCGGTGGAGGGGAGTGGCTTGGGAGTTTTGCCGTGAAGTTTGGCGGGCGGAAGGGGCGCGGGTTGAGCGGTGGACCAGTCGTAGCCAAAGCTGCCGATAGCAAGGATGATTTTTTCCTTGGGAATGACCTTGAGGGCTGCCTGAAGATTGTCTGTGAACCAATCCTGGCTGGCGACCGGGCCTGGGGCCGATCCGGAGCCGTGTTCTTCGTAGTCCTGCAGGATAAGTCCGTCGGCATGGGCCGCGAGGTAGATCAGGTCGAAGTCGGTGTCGCCTACGGGCACGCTGATGTAGAGGCGGAGGTTGTGGGCGTGGAGGTCGGCGTAGAGCGCGGCGATGAGGGCCTTGAAGCCGGGCTGGTCGGAGACGTCGAAGTCTTCGAAGTCGATGGTAAGGCCGCGGTAGCCCGGATTCGCGGCGAGGAAGCGGTCGGACTGGCGAATGAAGTTGGCACGGGCGTCGCTGTCGGCGAGGAAGTCTCCAATAGTGTCGGAGTAGGTTTGCGTGACGCTGTCGTAGTTGTTGACGAGAGGGAAGACTTCGGTGTCGACGCGGTTGGCGGCAATGGCCCGGGCTATCTTGTTTTCCTGGTCCACATTGTGGACGCCGGCCTTATCGACGACGGGAAAGGGCTGGAAATCGCCGGCGGTGTAGGCCGTGAGGCCGCCGTCGGGGCTGACGACGTGGAGCCATTCTGGGAAGAGCAGGTCGATCTGTTTGATGTGCTGTTTGAGCGAAGAGTAGCTGGCGGCGTCGTAGTCGACATAGTAGGCGGCGCGCAGGCCCTCGTTTGTGTTCATGGTGACATCGGAGGGCTTGAGGGTGGTCTTGCGGTGAGGCGAGATGGCAAGTTTCTGGCCGGGTTTAAGAACGGGCTTGGGCGGGGTGGCCAAGGCGCGGTAGTTGCGGGATACGGCGGTGAGGCGAAGCTCTGGAAGAGGCTGCATGCGCAGCAGGCCGACGATGAAGATGGCGCCGAGGAAGACGCCGACAAGAGCAAGGACGTCGAAGATGCGACGGAGCCGCTTCCAGCGCTTGCGTTGCGGATCGTAAAAAACCGGATTGTTCATCGGGTGAGGTGAGGGCCGTGCCTTGTGTCTCAAGGCAATCGTATGGGGCGGGGTTAGGCTAGTCAA
>CAXTPN010000174.1:0-5111 GCA_964246125.1 uncultured Acidobacteriaceae bacterium | reverse complement strand
CGCCGAGCTTGAAGGCCCCACCTCATTCATCGACCGCGCCCTCTCCAACCTCCGCGTCGACCCCGCCACCTGCCTCACCGAAAGTTACGGCAAGCTCTTCCTAGGCTGGAAAGCCCGCACCGGAAGCCCCGCCCAAAACCTCACCTTCAGTGAAATTGACGCCGAAATTGCCGCCCCCGTCCTCGTCTGACTCGTGTGCCTCTCTCAAAGCGCACCCTAGCCCACATTCTCCTGCTCGCCACTGCCCTCCTTTGGGGCACTACCTTCACCCTCGTAAAATCCTCCCTCGCCAACGCCTCCCCGCTCCTCTTCAACCTCCTCCGCTTCACCCTCGCAACCGGCGTCCTGCTCCTTATCAACCGCGGACACCTCCACGCCCTCACCCGAAAACACCTCAAAGCAGGAGCCGCCGCCGGCCTCTTCCTCGCCGCCGGCTACCAGTTTCAGACCCTCGGCCTCGCCCGCACCACCGCCGCCAAATCCGCCTTCATCACAGGCCTCGTCGTCGTCTTCGTCCCCGCTCTCACCTTCATCCCCATCCTGCGCCCTGCCGCCACCGCACGTCCCGGTCTCGGCACCGCCGTCGGAGCCGGCCTCGCCTTTCTCGGCCTCATCCTCATCACCACCCCGCCCCACTTCACCCTCGCCGCCGTCAACCCCGGCGACCTCCTCACCCTGATCGCCGCCCTCGCCTTCGCTCTTCACCTCCTAAGCCTCGCGCGCGTCTCCCCCGGCATCCCCGCCGGCCTTCTCGCCACCCTCCAGATCGCCTTCTGCACCCTCTTCATGCTCCTCACCCTTCCGCTCGAACATGCCCACGCGACCTTCACCCCCCGCATTATCTTCAGCCTCCTCATCTGCGCCATCCTTGCCACCGCCGCCGCCTTCACCATTCAGAGCTTCGCCCAGCAGGTCCTTCCCCCCACCCACACCGTCCTCATCCTCGCCCTCGAACCCGTCTTCGGCTGGCTCACCTCCATCGTCGTCCTGCACGAAGTTCTCGGTGGCCGCGCCCTCTTTGGCGCAGCCCTCATCTTCGCAGGCATTCTCATCGTCGAACTCCTCCCCATCCAGCACTCGACAGAGATACCCGCATGACGTTTCCCATGCCTTCCTTCAACCATTCCCACACCATCGCGTCTAATCACCGTCGCCCGCAATCGGCCGCAACATCTTGCCCGCGCCACCATCTATACTTGCAGAGTCGCTGGACCCGGCAAGGCAGCGCATCGAACCTTTGCTGTCGAACCTCCGCGATCCGAACGCCTGAAAAGAACGACTTGAAACGAGGTCTCACCCGCTCATGGAATCACCCGCCACTCCCACCTTCCTGAACCGTTTCCGCGCCAATCGCCTCGCGTCTACCTTCACCCTGCTCACCGCGCTCACTGTCGGCGTCCTCGCCGGCTCGGTCCTCACCCACGGCGTCGGCGCCAAGGAGCAGCAGCACATCGACACCTCGGACGCCCGTCCGCTCGTCATTCCCAGTCCCACCGCGCTCTCGAACGGCTTCTCCCAGATCGTGAAGCAGGTTGGTCCCGCCGTCGTCAACATTAACACCGAGACCATTGCCAAGAAGGCTCCCGTCCGGCCCGGCCGCCGCGGCCAGCGCAACACCCCCAACACCCCCAATGGCGGAGACGACCAGCCCAACCAGGGCGACATGCAGGACTTCTTCAATCGCTTCTTCGGCGGCCAGAACCCCGGCGGCGATGACGAAGACGGCCCCGCCGGTGGCGAGCGCCAGGCCCTCGGCTCAGGCTTCATCGTCGACCCGCGCGGCTACATCATCACCAACAACCACGTCGTCGATAAGGCGGACAAGATCTACGTCAAGCTCGCAGGCGACCCCGACGACGGCACCCGCCTCCAGGGCCGCCCCGCCACCGTCATCGGAGTCGACACCGAAACCGACATCGCCGTCATCAAGATCGACACCAAGACTCCGCTCCCCACCGTCAAGCTCGGCAACTCCGACGGCGCCCAGGTCGGCGACTGGGTCCTCGCGGTAGGCAGCCCCTTCTCGCTTGAGCAGACCGTCACCGCCGGCATCGTCTCCGCCAAAAACCGCTCCATCGACGACCGCGACGCCGCCGGCCTCTCCAAGCAGTTCCAAAAGTTCATCCAGACCGACGCCGCCATCAACCCCGGCAACTCCGGCGGCCCACTGGTCGACATGGCAGGCAACGTCGTCGGCATGAACACCGCCATCTACACCTCGTCCATGGGCTCGCAGGGCGTCGGCTTCGCCATGCCGTCCAACATCCTCGCCAAGGTCTACAACGATCTCATCGGGCCCGCCCACAAGGTCGTCCGCGGCTCCATCGGCGTCACCTTCCAGGCCACCACCGCCTCCGCAGTCAACCGCGTCTATGGCTTCTCGAACGGCGGCGTCATCGTCGCCTCGGTCACGCCCTCGGGCGGCGGCGCGAAGGCCGGCATCAAGCCCGGCGACATCCTCACCACAGTCGGCGGCCACCAGATCAAGGATGGCGACGACCTCGTCAGTGACATCTCCTCCCGCCCCGTCGGCTCCTCGGTCGAGATCGGATATCTGCGCGACGGCAAGCCTCACACCGCCTCCGTCGTCATCGGCGACCGCGCCAAAACCTACGCGGAGGTAGCCGGAAACGACTCGCAGGATGCCGACTCGCCGGCCCAGTCCGACGCCGGGCAAACCAAGCTCGGCATCACCGTCACATCGATCTCCACGGCGCTCGCCGCCAAACTCCAGATTCAGGGTGGAGTCACCGTATCCAGCGTCACGCCCGGCTCGTTCGCTGACGAGATCGGCCTCGGCAAGGGAGCGCTCATCATCGAAATCAACCGCCAGCCCATCACCGACGAGAGCAGCTACCGCGCCATCGTCTCCCGCATCAAGACCGGCGACGACGTAGTCTTCGTCCTGCACGATCCCCGCGGCAAGAATGGAAACACCTTCGTCGGCGGAACCCTGCACTAAACTGCTGTTTACGGCCTTACCCTTCCGGCATGTCTTTCTACATCCCGGAAGGGTAAGGTGAATTCTCTTCATCTTCGATGGTCAATTGATCGAGGTGAAAACCGCGCATCGGATAACCGCTAATATTTCTCTTGTCAACCATTAACCGGCACGGTACTCTAGTCACGTTATTCAGTGCGGGAACCATTTCCACACTGATACTGCTGTCGGAGGACCACAACGCATGCGGTTCGCTCAGTTCGGCACCATCTCCTCGGCTCTTCTGCTCGCGTCGGCACTCCCCGCGACGGCCAGCCCCAAGGTCCACCGCGGACCGACATCGCCGCGTGTGTTCAAGGAGCGCGCCTCCACGCCCAGGCCCAAGGCTGCCGCGGTTCGCGCAATCGACTCCCAACGCGCCACCCAGATTCAAACCGCGCTGATCTCCTCCGGCTATCTCACCGGAACGCCCTCCGGCGCATGGGATGACAAGACCCAGGCCGCTATGGAAAAGCTGCAAGCCGATAACGGATGGCAAACTAAGCTCGTCCCGGACGCCCGCGCCATCATCAAACTTGGCCTCGGCCCCAAATCCGGCTCCGTCTCCGCTCTGGCGTCTTCCACCGCTGAGACCTCCGAAGCACCCGCCGTCGCCACCGAATCCAAACAGTAGCCCGCAGCCGAAAGATAGAGGCTCCCTGCAAGGGAGCCTCTATCTTCGCTAACTCTTGAAGCAGAGCGTGCGAGAGTCAGCGGCGGAAAAGCTACGCCTTCGCCCGCCGATCTCCCAGCATGAACAGGCAATCCTCCACATCAGCCGTGCCGGCCGGCAGGGTTCCCGCTCTGCCCATCGCGCCGCTCTCCAGCCACAGCCTCAACCAGTAGTACTGATGCACCCGCACCAGCCGAGCCGCGACCGGCTGCTTCGCCTCCAGCAACTTCACAATACCCGAAGTCATCTCGTCCGCGTCCGCCACCAGATTCGTCCGCACCGGTACTCCATCCGCCGCCAGCACGCTCGCCCGCGCCGCCTCGAACTGCGTCCCAGCTAGCAGCCCGCTCTCCACCTTCAGCCCGCTCATCTGCTCCACGCCCAGCGCCGTGGCCGCATCCATCCTGTCCGCCGACGCCAGATACAGCAGCCGCGACCCCGCCACCCGCAGCGGCACCAGCCCAAACTCCGCCACAAACCGCTTCGGCATCACCAGCGCCATTGCCGCCGGCGAGAACCCATCCATCGCCAGCACCGGGCAGCTCCATTGCATGCCCAGCCCTCGCGTAATCCGCTCCTCCTCCAGCCCGCATTCCTGCGCCAGCCAGTCGCCGATCCGTCCTCGCCCGCTCGCCCGCTGCGCCTCCAGCGCGCTCTGCAGCTGAGGATGCGTGATCCATCCCTGCGCCAGCAGCACCAACCCCAGCGGCACCCGATGCCGATGCGGCTCGGTCCAGCCTGTCCCCGCGCCGTCGCCCTTCTCGCGCCGCACCGACGCCCGCACCATGCTCCGAATGCATTGTCCGCTACATCCCCACTCCCCCTCGAAAATGGGCCGCGTGCGGCTCTTCCACGGCATGATCCAGCCGCTCGCGCAGCCTGCCGCCCCGCAAGTCCGGTCAGAGACGCTGCCCGCCAACCCCGGACGGTACCGGTCCGTGCCATAGCCCGCTGTGTCCCGTGTTCCGTATGCAAGCTCCGGCCGCCCCAACGTCAATGCAGCTGTTTGCTTCCCTAAAATAGGCATCGTATGCTCTCCAGCCGCAGTTGCGGCGCTGCCACTTCGGTAATCCGAAGCGCAAAGTTTCCATTCACTACAACCACTTCCCCGCGAGCCACAATCCGGTCGCTCACCACCAGGTCCACCGGCTCCGATACATGCCTGTCCAGCTCCACAACATCTCCCGGCCCAATCTCCAGAATCTCCCGCAGCGGCAGTTCGCGCGACCCGAACTGTAGCGTCGCGTTCAACTCAATGTCATACAGCAGGCTTATCCCGGCATCCACTGCTCCCGCCACTGCCGATGCGCCTTCAGTCATTCCGTCATCCTCAACCTCCTGCATGCTCAACCCCGGGCTCTCTCATCCACCACTTAAATCCGTTCGCTAACCGCCACTAAACTCGTCCCGCCGCTTCCTGCCTCGTACTCTCTTCCGTCACTCCCATCGGCTCCATCC
>CAXTPN010000173.1:0-5128 GCA_964246125.1 uncultured Acidobacteriaceae bacterium | reverse complement strand
GCGCTGTCGCCGTGGGAGCCCTCGACCACTTCGACATGGCTGGGCAGGTTTCCCAGCTTCGAAGGTTCGCGAGCGATGACGCGGAGCTGCTCGCCGCTGCTGAGAAGAGTGTTCAGAAGTTGCTTGCCGATGCTACCGGTGGGTGCGGTGAGGACGATCATAATCGTTGCTCCTATCCTTGGTTGTTGTCGATTGATGTTGTGTGCGAACGTGAACTCGCACTTACCGAACATGCAGCCTCAGCTAAGCGGGTCTACTCAGAATTTGCCGTCCTGGTTCTTCCGCTCATCCTGCGCAGGAATGTTTTGTATGGTGTCCCAGTGCTCGGCAATCTTTCCGTTAGCAACACGGAACAGGTCGTAGTAGGCAACAGGCTTGTCGGCAATGGAACCGCTGGCGGCAACCAGAACAAAGTCTCCTTCGCCCAGAACCTTCTCGATCTTGCCTACCTTCATCACGATGCCCTGCTTGGCCTGCTCCTGCATCAGCGCAGCCAGCGCGGACAGCCCGTCGCCGCCCCTGGCGTCATGCCGGATGAAGTTGTCGCCATCGAAGAAGGTGCCCATCTTGGCAAAGTCGCCGTTCAGAAAGATTGTTTGATAAAGTCCTGTACGAGAGCCTTGTCCTTCGCCGTATCGGAGAGATCTTCCGCCTGTGTGGGCCCGTCTACTGGGGAGTGCCCGCTCGCATTCGGCGGTGTTTGCTCCGTCAGGTTGTCCCAGTGCTCGACGATCTTGCCGTAATCGAACCGGAAGATGTCGAAGAACACCTTGGGGCCATATAGATCGCCTTCAGCCTGCGTGAAGACGTAGTCTCCGTCCTCGAAGGCCCGTACCACCGTGATCGGGCTCTTCTCCGGCGACAGATGGCTGATGAAGCCCTGAATGCCGGCCACGCCGGGGTAGGCTTCCGGGTTATGGTTTACAAAGTGCTTGGCGTCAATGTACTTGGCCGCGAGCGCGGCATCCCTGTTCCCGATGCCCTGAAACATCGTCATGGCCTTGCCGATGTCGTTTCCAGGCTTTGGTGCCGCCGCAAACACTGCGCTGGCGGCGAAGCTGAACGCCACAACCGTCACTGCTGCGATGCTGATTCTAGTAAGCCTTGTCATTCGATTACCTTTCTGCTGCATCTACACTACACCGTACCGTATACATGATGCAGCAGCAAGTGCAGAGATGCACAATAGAGTTGTGGACAAACGAGGAGACAAGCTACGCGAACACATCCTTTGGCTCGCAAAGGACGTGTTTCTTGAATTGGGCTTTGAACGGGCGTCCATGGATGTCATTGCGGCGCGCGCGACGACTTCGAAGCGGACGCTGTACGCCCACTTCGAAAGTAAGGAGAAGCTGTTCCTCGCCGTCATCGAGTTGGTGCGGGGCTTATTCCTTAGAAGATTGGGCGTGCCTGGCGACTACTCGCCCAGAACGCAAGAGGCTCTCGTCATCTACTGCGGCCGGTACCTGGAAATCCTGCTTTACGAGAGCAACGTCCAGATGATGCGGGTCAGCATGGCGGAAAGCGAGCGCTTTCCCGATCAGGCGAAGCTCTACTTCAACGTGATGTTCACGGAGGTCCACATCCGTCTTTCCACCTACCTCAAGGAACGGTTCCCAATTTCATCGCGGTCCGCTTCCGATGCTGCTCATCGCCTGCTGAGTCAGATCCTGTATCCGCAACTAACGCGGTCTCTCTTTGGGATAGATTTGCTGGCAAAGAGCTTCCATCCCGAGGCACTCTCACCGGAGTTCGATCTGAAAGCATTACGCAAAGCCGTCTCTGACTTGGGTGAGCACCTGCGCGTACAGGAGCTTCCAGGGCAGCCGCTTCCCAAAGCTAATGACCGGCTGAGTCGCTCGTCATTGTGGAAGCAAACTGGTAACAAGTAATCGCTAGAAACCCGGGAGCAGGGCGGACAACGGGTGTTCCTCCTGCCCCTAAGCACGTTTACCAGACGTGTCTGTACCGATCCGCAGACTTGCCGGTCTGGGCCGCTCCCATCAGGGCACCGGCTGCGGCCTCATAGGTGCCAGGTAACAGGAGGTCGTTTACGGAGGGCAAGGTCGTCGGTCCTGCAGGTCCAGTCCTTTGAGCAAGACTCCATGCACTCTTCCGCCGTCATCACGATCGACGAATCGACCGTTGTGCTGTTGCATCCCTCCGTCGCTCTTCCTGCAGGCGCGACAAGCTGGATTTTGACGTTGCTGCCGGCAAGCTCGGCCTGTAGACCTCGGGTGAAGCCGAGCACGTAGGTCTTTGTGCCACTGTATGCGCTTGTCAATGTATAGCCATAGAACCCAAAACCGATCCCATGTTGAGGAGGGTGCCATGATCCCGCTGCGAAAGCCGGGCATTATGGCAAGCGCGAGCTGCGACCTACCGTGCTGAACTGATAACAGTGCCTGACACCTCGCGGAACGTCTGATCCAGTTCAAGGGCGAGATCCCGCAAGTTCCTGCAGACGTTCATGTACATGCCGTGCCGCAGCTCTTATGCCGGCCTGCTCTGAGCTTTGCTCAATGGGCGAAAGACCACGCGGCAGATTTTCGATAGGGTATAAGCACCGATAGGTGACTTGGTGAACTCGGAGACCGCACTGACTGGGCTGGCGTTCGTTGCAGCGAGCATCGGCTCTTAGTTGTAGCTCTATGCCTCCAGGCTCCTCGGGGCTACGCTGTGCTCGACAACGTGCGCCAGCGCACCTCGGTTATGACCTCGGACATCGGAGGGCAGGTAGCCGAAGCGCGACCGGAACCGCGCAGAGAAGCGGGATGCCGAATCGTAGCCGACCGCCAGAGCAACCGAGAGAACAGGCGTGTCTGTGCCGTGCAAAAGCGTAAGCGCGTAGGACATGCGCACGTCCTGCAGAATCTCCCGGAAGGACAGGTTCTCCGCCGCAAGCCGTCGCCGCAACGTTGCTGGACTGCACTTTGCGTAGCTTGCGACCTCTTCAATCGACCAAGGGTGTGCAGGGTCGCTCAGCAGCAGGCGGCGCAGCCGCAGGCTGATCCGGTCGGGTTCGGCTGCAGGAAAGCAGACGCCCCTTTCCTGCAGCCACACGAGGACCTCGCGCAACCGGTGATCGTCGCAGGAGCGAGACGCGTCCGCGCCGCGCAGCTTGCCGAACTCTTCTCCCTGCCTGCCCGCATCGTGGAGTTGACCAACTCCCAGGCGATGGAGTGGCAGTTGGTGGAGAACTCGCAGCGCGTGGACGTGCACCCGTATGAGGAGGCGCAGGGCTTTCAGCGCCTCTTGGATTTTCCCGGCTATGACGTAACCGCGTTGGTCGAGAAGTCCGGGAAGAGTGCCGCACATATCTACGCGCGGCTGAGCCTCTTGCAACTCATTCCGGCAGTTGCCGAGGCGTTTGTGCAAGAGCGCATCTGCTTGGATAACGACTGTTCGGTGCACCATCCGCAGACTGTGGTGCAGCGTCCCGCCGGCCCGCCGCCTGTGATGGAACCCGCACCGGAGCAGGAGACGGAGGAAGAGGCAGCACAGCGCCAAGCGGAACACGAACAGCGCATGGCCGACTATGAGGCCGAGCAGAAGCGGAATCCCGCCCTTCTCAAGGCTATTTGTCCGCTGTGTTTGTGGATGTCGAGGAGCCCGCCTTGCGATCGCGCATGAACAGAGGGTTCTGCTTCGTAGACGATGGCTGCTACGCCATGAAGGTGCAGAATGCGGGCCAAGATGAGGCCGCCTAGGCCGGCACCAATAATTGTGATCGGATTTCGCATATGTAGCGCTCCCTTGTAGCGATCAGCGCTTACGCTGACTGCGGCAATCAACCTGAAGTCTTCAGGCTTTGCTTTGGAGACGCTGGCCAGATCAGGTGGAGCCCAACTGGCGTGCACTTGACGATCTGCCGGGCGTTCGCCCCGAGGGCAGGCCGTCGCTTTTCGCGACTGTCGCAATCCTATATTGAACGCTTGCACCGGAGCAAGACTCCACGTTCAAAAGGTGCAACTGCATCTATGCATCTCCAAACAAGCTCTACACTTCATAGTGAGCGAATCGGCACAGAAGTCGATTGGAACGGGAGCGACAGGAGTGCCCTGCAAGCCTGAGCCTTGGTGTAGGAGGAAGACTCATTATGGCATTCCGGCTTTTCAGCAAAGATCTCACCGAGGGCGGCGTTCTGCCTTCGAAAAACGTATTCAACGGCTTTGGGCACAGTGGCGAAAATCAGTCGCCGCAACTGGAATGGAACGGCGCGCCCGAAGGCACGCAAAGCTTCGCTCTCACCATGTACGACCCGGATGCTCCGACCGGTTCCGGCTTTTGGCACTGGGTCGTTGTGGACCTGCCTGCCACGGCAACAGAGCTGCCCAGCGGCGCCGGTTCGGGAACCGCTTCGCTGCCGGTGGGAGCACGCCAGACCCGCACGGATATGGGCAACCAAGGCTACATTGGCGCTGCTCCGCCGCCCGGACCGGAGCACCGCTATATCTTCACTCTGTACGCGCTGAAAGTGGACAAGCTGCCCGTCCCTGACGATGCAAGCGGGGCCATGGTTGGGATGATGACGGGCATGAACGCGCTGGACAAAGCGACGCTGACGGTCAACTTTGGGGCCTAAACTGTCCGAAGCGGATAACTGCAAGCCATGATTGAGGGTTATGGAAGAGCAACGGTCACAAGTACGTGCGATCATCATGCGGCCTGGCGTCGGAGCAGCCGGCCGCGTGGTTCAGCCCACACGGCTACGGGCGCATCGCGTGACCATTGATCTACCCACGCTCATTTTGGTCGAAGAAGGCCGCAAGCGGGTCCAATGGACCAGCGGCGAGTGCACCGCGTCTCCCGGAGATGCGGTCGCACTTGCCGCCGGGCAGGTCGTGGAGATCTCAAATATCCCCGAGCCGAGCGGCTTTTACAAAGCGAGTTGGATCTCATGGAGCTTCGAGATGCTGACGCCTTCAGATCGTCATCGACGTCGATCGCGCCATTTGCTGTAGCAACCTTGCTGCCGCGGCTCACTTCAAAGTTCCGGTCAGCCTACCAGTCGGCATTCGACAGCCTGCTCGACCTTGCCGGTGTACCCGCGGCCGTGGCGGATCTCAAAGCCATTCGCATTCGGGCGAACTGTGATGGGCTGAATGAGGCCGTGCTGCCGGATGCT
>CAXTPN010000172.1:0-5166 GCA_964246125.1 uncultured Acidobacteriaceae bacterium | reverse complement strand
GGCTGGGAGGTTTTGCGGGGAGATGTGCGGATACCGATTTGGGCTTGTATGGCATCGGCGACGGGCTCCCGGTAACTGACTGTCTCACAACTTGGGGCGGGATGAAAAAGATATGTTGACAGGCGTGCGTGCCTGAGTCGAGAATTCATCCCGTTCGGCAAACGATTGCCTAGATTATGCCGACAGATGGTTGCAAGTTCCTGGAGGCGTAGATGAGCGGACGGAAGATGCAGGGAATGGCGCGGTTGGGGATGTTGGTGACGATATTTATGGCGATAGGAACGGGTGCGCGGGCACAGTTTCGCGCTTCGATTCAGGGTACCGTTACCGACCCTCAAGGCGCAGCGATTCCGAAGGCGGTCTTGACCCTAACGGATCTAGAGACAAATCGTGAGGTGACGGCGACGGCGAACGATGCAGGTGTTTACAGCTTCAACGCGCTGCCGCCGGATCGCTTCAAGCTGGTGGCTTCCGCGCCGGGTTTCAAGCAGCAGGTGCTTGCGGACCTGCAGGTGATTCCGGAGCAGTCAAACGCGGTGAACGTGCAGCTTGCGCTGGGAGATGCGACTACGACCGTGAATGTGACGGCGGACGAGCGTCCGTCGCTGGACACAGAGACCGCGTCGATCAGCGGCACTGTGGACTCGAACGAAATACAGCATCTCCCGTCTGCCGGACGAGATGTGTTCCAGCTGGTGCAGTTGGCGCCGGGGGTGTTTGGGGACGGGTCGCAATCGACCGGCGGGACAAATAATCTTCCGGGTAGTCAAGGCCCCGGCGGGCCGGGGCATAGCACGGGCATCTTCGCGACGGAGAACGGTCCGCAGGCAAATGCGAACGGTGGGCAATACGAGACGAACGGTATTTCGATCGACGGCATCAGCACGTCAAGCGCGGTATGGGGAGGAACGTCGGTGATTACACCGACGGAAGATTCCGTTGGCAACATCAAGGTACTGTCGAATGGGTACGACGCGGAGAATGGACGCTTCAGCGGTGCACAGATCGAAGTGACCTCGAAGTCGGGGACGAATCAGTTCCACGGGAGCCTTTACATCCGTCTCAATCGCCCGGGCCTTAATGCATACCAGCGATACAACGGGGCCAACTCGCTGAACCCGCCCGTCGCGGGACAGCCATTTACTCCGGCAAGCCGCGGCTTGCTGCGGGACACGACGTTCTCGGACCAATACGGTGGAAGCGTCGGAGGGCCGATTTTGCACGACAAGCTGTTTGCATTCTTTGCATACGAGACCCAGCGAAACACGCAGCAAGCACAGAGCACCGGTTGGTACGAGACAGCGGCATTTCGAGCCTTGGCACCGGCGGGAAGCATCGCTTCGAAGTTCCTTGGATTCACGGGAGCCGCGCCAAACTCGGTGGGGCTCACAAACGTGACGTGTGCTCAGGCGGGGTTCACCGAGGGGGTAAACTGCGCGACGATCCCGAACCAGGGCTTGAATCTTGGATCGCCTTTGACGACGGGTCTGGGTAAGCAGGATCTGACGTACCAGAACTCTTCGAATCCGGGTGTGGGCAGTGGCTTGACGACGACTCCGGATATCGCGTTTTACACCTTGGCGAATCCAACGACCTCGGTAGGCGCGCAGTATAACGGACGGCTGGATGGCGACGTAACCAAGAAGGATCATGTGGCATTCACCATCTACTGGGTGCCGCTAACGACCACGAGCTACACCGGGTCGGTGCGTGCCTATAACCTTTACCACCATGCTCAGACAAATGAGGCGTACACCGTGGTGTACAACCACATTTTCTCGCCGAACTTTCTGAACGAAGCACGTGTGAATGATGCCGGCTGGCGCTGGAATGAAATAACCAGCAATCCGCAGGAGCCGTTCGGACTGCCATCGGACACGGTTGACTCGCTCGGCACCAACGGAATCAATCTAGGCACGTTCGGTGCGCCGGGACCGAGCAACTTCAACCAGCATACCTACACGTACAAGGACGTGGCGACGAAGGTGGCGGGCAGCCACAACATCAGGTTTGGCGGCGAGTTGACGCGGCTGTACTACCTGAACAATCCGACGTACTCAGCGCGACCCGCGTACAACTTCTACAACATATGGGACTTCTTGAACGACGCGCCCCATTCGGAAAGCGGCAGTTTCAATCCTGCAACGGGTACGCCGATCACCAACCGGCAAGACAGCCGCGAAGACCTGTATGGGTTCTTCGTGCAAGACGACTGGAAGGCGAAGCCGAGCCTGACACTGAATATGGGTTTGCGCTACTCGTACTTTGGACCCTTGTCCTCGAAGCAGAACAACCTAAACCGGGTTCAGTTAGGAACCGGAGCAGCGACCTACACTGGCCTAAGCGTAGTGCGCGGCGGGAACTTGACGCAATCGCAGAAGGCGAACTTCGGACCACAACTGGGTTTCGCCTTCAATCCTGGCTTCATGAACCGCAGGTTCGTAGTTCGAGGCGGCTACGGGCTGAACTACAACCAGACCGAGATTGCGATCACGGGCAACGCGGGCGGCAATCCTCCGAATGTACTGAATGCTAGTTACAGCAACAGCAGCATCAACAATGGCGTTGCGAGCATCGACCCTCGGATCGTCTATGCGGTTCCTTCCAACTCGTATACCCTGTTCGGTTACCCGGCGAATCCCAATGCGGTTGGCGGCTTCAACTCTGCAAACCTTCCGGTGGCGGGTGGGGCATTCATTACGGCGTTCCAAGACAGGCAGCCGACAATTTACACGCAGCACTACTCGTTCGACACCCAAACCGACCTTGGCCACAAGCTGGTCGCATCAGTTGGCTATCAGGGGAGCGTGACCAGGCACCTGATTGTGCAGAGCTTCTCCTATGTGAACGGGTTTGCGATGGGCTATGCGCAGAATCCGTTGGTGCAGAACATCGACTACTACGCGAACACGGGACACTCGAACAACAACTCTCTGCTGCTGGGCCTGAAGCGCCAGATGTCCCATGGGTTGTTGTTCGACGCGGAGTATACGTGGGAGAAGACGATGGACACGGGTTCCGGTCCCTACTACCTTGACCCTTATCCTTACCGTCCAGACCTGGCGTATGGGAGGTCGGACTTCAACTTCGGGAAGGCGTTCAAGGTGTATGGACTGTGGCAGCCGGTGTTCTTCCATGGCAATTCGCTGCTGTCAAAGATCGCAGACGGTTTTTCTGTGAGTGCGATTTATAACATGCACACCGGTTTTCCGTTCACACCGCAGTACAACGTGAGCGGCGGCAATGTGTTCTATGCTTCGAGCCCAACGGGTTCGCTGCGGCCGGCGGCGTATCTCGGCGGGGCAAAGCGGATCCGGAGTAACGATGCGTTTGAAAACGGGAAGCCGAATCTCAACTTTCCGGGCATCGTCAACGGTGCTGCAACTTCGCCCTACTTCGTCAATCCGAGTTCCGGGATCCCGACGACGGGGACCACGTATAGCTTGCCGACCTTGCCGGGTGTCGCACGGAACTCGTTCGACGGTCCGGGTTATGGAGATGTGGATGCGACGTTGTCGAAATCGTTCGGTGTTCCCAATTTTCGAGTTATTGGAGAGGGCGCAAGGTTGGAGATCAGGGTGGATGCGTTCAACCTGTTCAACCAGACGAACCTGAATTCGGGTAGCGTCGTCAATAATATTTTGTCTTCGAACTTCGGACAGGCGCAGTCGGCGTTGGCGGCTCGCGTGATCAACATGCAGGCTCGCTTCAGCTTCTAGGACAATAACGAGACGAGGGCAACTCAGAACTCTCGTCTCGTGCCTGGATGCATTGACCGAGTGCTGCTTATGTGAAGAACAGGCTGAGTGAGCGACCTAATGAGGAAACACAGGAAAACTATTGGAGCTTGGTTCGTTGTGGCCTTGTTGGGTTGCTTCCCACTTTCGGTGTGCGGACAGGAGCGGGTAACAATCGCTGCGGGGGCGGCGGCTACTCCGTTTCCTCACTTTTGGGAGAAGACGTTTGGGTCGGGGCGGGCGGTGCTTTCGCTGCGGGATGACTATCGCAAGAACCTGGATACGGTTAAGGCGGCTACGGGGTTTGAGTGGGTGCGGGGTCATGGGAGATTGATGGATGACGTGGGGCTGTACGATCCGGATCGGCGGACGCAGAATCCGGGGCAGGCGGCGGTGGCGGCAAACGAGGCGAGCGTTTACAACTTCTCGTATGTGGACCAAATCTACGATGGGCTGCTGGAGCATGGGGTGCGGCCGTTCGTGGAGTTGAGCTTCATGCCGAGGAAGATGGCGGCGGACCCGGAGAAGACGCAGTCGTTCTGGTACCGGCCGGTGGTTTCGCCGCCGAAGGATTATGCCTTGTGGGATGCGATGATCGAGGCGTTTGCGCGGCACCTGATCGGGCGGTATGGCATTGCCGAGGTGGCGACGTGGAAGTTTGAGGTTTGGAATGAGCCGAACCTGGATTTCTGGGGCGGGGACCCGCGGCAGGCGACTTACTTTGAGTTGTACGACCATACGGCGCGGGCGTTGAAGCGGGCTTCGCCGCGGCTGCTGGTGGGGGGACCGTCGACAGCGCAGGCGGCGTGGGTGACGCCGTTTCTGGAGCATGTTCATACGGCAGACGTGCCGGTGGATTTCGTGAGCACGCATGTGTATGCGAACGATACGGCGAAGGATGTGTTTGGGACCGAGGAGCAGATTACGCGCGACAAGATGGTGGCGCGGTCGGTGCTGAAGGTGCATGAGGAGATCGGGAGGTCGGCGTATCCGAAGCTGCCGCTGATCTTCAGCGAGTACAACGCGAGCTATGCGAACGAGCCGGATGTGACGGACGCAGCGTATATGGGGCCGTGGCTGGCGAACACGATTCGGCTTTGCGATGGGCTGACGGAGTCGATGGCGTACTGGGACTTCTCGGACGTGTTTGAAGAGCAGGGAGTGGTGCGGACGCCGTTTTACGGGGGGTTTGGGCTGATTGCGGCGGACCGGATCCCGAAGGCTTCGCTGAATGTGTTTGCGGCGCTGCATACGCTGGGGGAGACGCGGCTGAAGAATGACAGCGAGAACGCGCTGGTGACTCGGCGGAAGGATGGAACCCTGGTGGTGGCGATGTGGAACTACTCGGCACCGGATGGGGCGGCGGGAAATGAGATCCATGACAAGTACACACCTCCGCCGGCGGGGTCGAGGCCGATGAAGCGGTTTG
>CAXTPN010000171.1:2119-5178 GCA_964246125.1 uncultured Acidobacteriaceae bacterium | reverse complement strand
ATGCACGGCTTCGGGCAGCACGCCGGCTACGCCTCAGGCTTCGAGCGCATGGGCGGCGGAGGACGCCCCGAAGAGGTTATCAACAACAACTACTATGGCGATGCCTCCCCTAGCGACCACGCCGGACACGGCGATCTAGCCGACCGCTTCGCCGCCTCCGGCGATCAACCCTCGTCCGACATAGAAGATAGTCGCGACCACACCCGCACCGCCGTCGCCGCCCGACTCCACCTTCGATGACAACTCAGATTCCAGCAGCGACTTCGACTCCGGCAGCAGCGACGACAGCAGCTTCTAACCCCAACGCAACCATGTCTCATTCATCGCGCCTTTGCCTCACGCGATGAGTGGGTCCACCCAAACCCATGTTACGATTCTCCTCATCCGCTTCATCTGCCCCGAGGAGATCCTCGTTCATGGTCCTACGCAAGCTGTTACGCCCAGCGTGCCTCGCCGCCCTTGCCTTATCCGGTACCGTCTTCGCCCACCCACAAGCCCCCACGGACCTCGTACTCAAGAACGCCACCGTCATGACCGCTTCGCACGGCACCATCCAGAATGGCTCCGTGTGGGTCCACAACGGCAAGATCGCCGGCGTAGGCGCCTCCGTCTCCGCACCCGCCGGAGCCACCGTCGTCGATGCCACCGGCAAATTCGTCACCCCCGGCATTATCGACCCGCACAGCCACTCCGCTCTCGGCAATGACGTCAACGAGGCCACCAGCCCCGTCACTCCGTCCATGATGATGATCGACGCCTTCGACAACAACGATCGCGCCCTCTACTTCGCGCTCGCCGGCGGCGTCACCACCGAGTTGCTCCTGCACGGCTCCGCCAACATGATCGGCGGCCAAAACGTCTCCATCAAGAACCGCTTCGGCCGCTCCCGCGACGAGATGCTCTTCGCCGGCGCGCCCCGCACCATCAAGTTCGCCTCGGGCGAAAACCCCAAGCGCGTCTACGGCTCTCGCAACCAGCTGCCCTCCACCCGCATGGGCAACTTCGAAGTGATGCGCCAGGCCTTTGAAGACGCCAAGGTCTACCGCGCCGAGTGGGACGCCTACAACGCCAAGCACGACGCCACCACCCGCGTCCCGCACCGCGACCTTAAGCTCGAAGCCCTGAGCGACGTGCTCTCGGGCAAGCTCCTCGTGGAGATTCATTGCTACCGCGCCGACGAGTTCCTCACCGAAGAGGCCATCGCCAAGCAGTACGGTTACAAGATCCGCGCCTTCCATCACGCGCTCGAGATGTACAAAGTCGCTCCCGAAATCGCTCGTGACGGCACCGGCATCGCCACCTTCGCCGACTGGTGGGGCTTCAAGGACGAGGCCTGGGACGCCATCCCCTGGAACGCCGTCATGAGCATGCGCCAGGGCGTCAAAGTCGCTCTCAAATCCGACTCCAACGACTTCGTCCGCCGCCTCAACCAGGAAGCCGGCAAGATGGTCCGCTACGGCGGAGCCACAGAAGACGAGGCCATTCGCATGATCACCCTCAACGCCGCCTGGATCATGGGCGTCGACGACAAAGTTGGCTCGCTCGACGTAGGCAAGGATGGCGACCTCGTCATCTGGAACGTCAACCCGCTCTCCACATACGCCCGCGCTGAAAAGGTCTTCATCGATGGCGACCTTTACTTCGACGCCTCGCTCCCCGGCTACGGCCTTACCCACTTCACCGGCGTCATGCACGGCGGCGGCTTCGGCGGAGCCTCCGACGACGACGAAATCGGAGGTGGCAACTAAATGAACTTCTTTATAACCAACAAAGATTTACGTCATCCTGAGCGTAGCAAAGCACCCCTATATTTCGCTTTGGCCGTTGCCGTTGCCCTCGCAGCACCTGCAATCATGACAGCCCAGGCCATCATGGTCGACACCACACCCAAGCCAGGCGTCACCGCCATCGTCGGCGGCAAGCTCCTCACCATCACCCACGGCACCATCGACAACGGCGTCCTCCTCATGGAGTCCGGCAAGATCACCGCTGCCGGCCCCGCGGCATCCGTCAAAGTTCCTCAAGGCGCGACCATCGTCGATGCCCACGGCATGACCGTCTACCCAGGCCTCATCGACTCCGAAACCAACCTCGGCCTCACCGAAGTCTCCGCCGACCAGAATAACAACGACCTAGTCGAGCCTTCCGACGAGATCCTTCCCCAGATGCACGTCTACGACGCCTTCCACGCCGAGACCGAGCACATCCCCATCGACCGCTTCAACGGCATCACCAACGCCATCGTCGCCCCGCGCGGCTCCGACACCATGCCCGGCCAGGACTCCTTTATCCAACTCGCCGGCCGCGACCGCGACGCCATGATCCTCACCCGCGACATCGCCCTCCCAATGAACTTCGGCGAAGCCCCCAAGCGCGGCGGACGAGGCGAAGGCGGAGCCGGCGGCGGTCGCTTCCCCACCACCCGCATGGGTGAAGTCTCTCAGCTACACCAAGCCCTCATCGACGCGACCGAATACATGAAGGCTCGTGCCAACCCCGCCGCCACCGCACCTTCCGAAACTTCAGCAACGCGAGGCGGCCGAGGCGGCACTCCCGGCGGCAAGTTCGACCTCAAGAATGAAGCCCTCCTCCCTTACCTGCGCGGCGAGCGCCCCGTAGTCATCGGGGTCGAGGAAGGCCACGACGTCGAAGCCATCATGGCCCTCGCTCAGGAGTTCCACCTCAAAGTGGTCCTCAGCCGTGTCACCCACTCCCAGGGAGTCCTCGACAAGATTGCCAGCTACCATGTACCCGTCATCGTAGGTCCCATCTACGATCTCCCCGAGGCCGGTGAACGCTACGACGCTGTCTACTCGCTCCCCGCCGAACTCCACAAACGCGGAGTCAAAATCGCCCTGGCCTCCTACTCCAACGAGTTCATCCGCAACTTGCCCTACGCCGCCGGGTACGCCGTAGCCTACGGCCTGCCCTACGACGAAGCCCTCAAGTCCATCACCCTCAACCCCGCCGAAATCTTCGGCGTCGCCGACAAACTAGGCTCGCTCGACGTCGGCAAAACCGCCAACGTCGTTATCAGCAACGGCGACCCTCTCGATGTC
>CAXTPN010000171.1:0-2109 GCA_964246125.1 uncultured Acidobacteriaceae bacterium | reverse complement strand
CCCGCAGTCGCGCCCACTCTTGCTTCCGAACAAAAAACCTAGTAAACCGTCCGCACACTCGGCTCCCTATCGTAGATCCGGCCTTTCGCAGCCGTAGCCAGAAACGCACTCGACTCCGCGCCAACCAGCACGCCTTCGTCCGGCACCACACCAGCCGCGTCCAGCAATGCTTGCGACCCCGCCGTAGCCCCAATCACCTTCAGGTGCGCAAACGCATCATGCACCCAGGCCACCGCCGCCGCCTCAGTCGAGAGCATCGTCGCCCCCGCCTCCGACAACGCCACATAGACGGCATCGAATAGCACCGAGGGCCCGCCCGCAAGCTGAAAATCAGCTTCGAGCAAGCTGCCATCCGCCGCCACTGCTCCGCCAATTTTCGGTGCCACGATCTTCAAGTCGGCACCAACTTTGGCCAGTTCAGTCTCTAGCGCCAGCACCTCTGCCGCATCGGTTCCGTCGGCGATCAGGCAGCCAACGACTTTGGTCGCCAGCCCGGGCTTCATCTTCTTCACGATGCTCAAAGCATCCGACGGCGCAAGATCGGTACGAGCCGCAACCGTGGTCGCAACTTTCTTGATCTCGCCCTTCATTCCCAGCCCATCCGCCACACGCTGCGCAATCGTTACATCGACATTCGCCAACTGCCCGACCATGCGCTCGCGCACCGCCTTCGTCTCCACCTTGCTCAATTCGAAGATGAAAGCCGAGATAATGTGGTTCTGCTCCGGTTCTGTCTGCGAATTGAAGACCATCCGCGCCTGCGAAAAGTGATCCGCAAACGCCTCCGAACGCACCCGCCGCTTGTCGCCATTTTCTGTCGCCGCAAACGACCTGAATCCATTCGTAGGATCCTGCCGCGGCGAGTCAGCCTCAAGCGAACTCGGACTGTACGATACCCGTCCCTTCTGCGCGCGCATCGTCATATGCCCGTCGCGCTGCATGTTCATCACCGGGCAATGCGGCGCGTTCACAGGAATCTGGTTATAGTTCGGCCCTCCCAGACGACTCAGCTGCGTATCCACATACGAGAGATTTCGCCCTTGCAGCAGCGGGTCGTTTGTAAAGTCGATCCCCGGCACCACGTCGCGCGTGCAGAACGCCACCTGCTCCGTCTCGGCAAAGTAGTTGTCGACGTTTCTGTCCAGTACCATCCGCCCGATCACCCGCAGCGGCAGTATCTCCTCCGGAATCAGCTTCGTCGCATCCAGCACATCGAAGTCGAAGTTCTTCGCGAACTCCTCATCGAACAGCTGCACGCCCAGTTCCCACTCCGGGAACTTGCCTTCATCGATCGCATTCCACAGATCGCGTCTGTGATAATCCGGGTCCGCGCCTGAAATCTTAAGTGCTTCATCCCACACCACGCTCGCCATTCCCAGCTTCGGTCGCCAGTGAAACTTTACATAGGTCGACTTGCCCTCTTCGTTCACCAGCCGGAAGCTATGAACCCCAAAGCCTTCCATCAAACGGAACGACCGCGGAATCGCCCGATCGCTCATGATCCACATCAGCATGTGCGTCGACTCCGGCACCAGCGATGCAAAATCCCAGAACGTATCGTGCGCCGTCTGCGCCTGCGGAAACCCGCGATCCGGTTCCTGCTTCGCCGCGTGGATCAAGTCCGTAAACTTGATCGCATCTTGGATAAAGAACACCGGAATGTTATTTCCCACCAGGTCCCAGTTGCCCTCCGGCGTATAAAACTTCACCGCAAACCCGCGTACATCGCGCGCCGTGTCCGCCGAACCCATGTTGCCCGCCACCGTGGAAAACCGCACGAATACCGGCGTCTTCTCGCCTACCCGGTTGAATATCCCCGCCTTCGAAATGCCCTGCAACGAGTCTGTAAGTTCGAAGTAGCCCTTCGCCCCAAACCCCCGCGCATGCACAATCCGCTCCGGAATCCGCTCATGATCGAAGTGCTGCGTCTTCTCCAGCAGCATCCCATCTTCCAAGAGCACCGGCCCACGCGGATTCGCCTTCAGCGAGTTCTCGTCATCCGAGATCACGACGCCATGCTGGTTTGTCATCTGGGCATGCGAACCACCCGCTACCTGGTGCAGCTCCCCGCCGCTCCCAATTACATGCTGATCGTGAAGCTCCGTCACG
>CAXTPN010000170.1:0-5192 GCA_964246125.1 uncultured Acidobacteriaceae bacterium | reverse complement strand
GCTCCCCGCGAGATCAAGACCTGTCCATACAGTCCCGGAGCCGCCGCCGTCACATGCGGCAGCTCGCTCATCCGCGCCAGCAGCGGCCGCCAATCTCTGATCCCATCCGCCGCCACGCGCATCAGGTCCACATGCGCGGTCGAGCCAAGCAGCCGATCCTGTAAATCCCTTTTCATCCCATTCGTAATCGCCAGCGCCACAATCAGCGAGGCCACACCCGCCGCCACGCCCAGCACAGATATCCCCGTGATCACACCAATCACAGCCTGCCGCCGCTTCGCCCGAAGATACCGCGCCGCAATGAACAGCTCGAACCGCATGTCGTCAGTCTACTGTGTTATGGCGCGGCTTCTTCCTCTTGCTGCGCGCACGGTTGCCCTTAGGTGTTCGAGTACACTCACCCGATCGCGCCTTCGTACTACGATGGAGCACCGCGGAATTGCATCGTATGGCCTGTATGAGCGTTCAGCTCGGCAAACCTACGGAGACAATGTGTCTGCATCCATCAGCAAAGAAATTCAAAGCTACGACAAAGTGCTCGTCGACATCGTCGACTATGTACGCACGTTTAACATCGAAAGTGAACTGGCATATACGACGGCGCGCCACTGCCTGATCGACACGCTGGGCTGCGGACTGGAAGCGCTGGAATACCCCGCATGCACCAAGTTGCTTGGACCGATCGTTCCTGCTTCTGCGTGCGCAAACGGGGCAAGAGTCCCGGGCACGCAATTTCAGCTCGACCCGGTGCAGGCAGCCTTCAACATCGGCGCCATGATCCGCTGGCTGGACTTCAACGATACATGGCTGGCGGCGGAATGGGGACACCCCTCGGACAACCTCGGCGGTATTCTCGCGACGGCCGATTGGCTCTCGCGCACCGCCGTAGCAGCCGGCAAGACTCCGCTCCGCATGCGCGAGGTGTTGACCGCGATGATCAAGCCACACGAGATCCAGGGGTGCATCGCGCTTGAGAACTCATTCAACAAAGTGGGACTCGACCACGTGCTGCTGGTCAAGGTAGCGTCAACAGCCGTGGTCTCTCAGCTCTTGGGACTCACTCGCGAGGAAAGCCTCGCCGCGGTGTCGCTTGCCTGGGTGGATGGGCAGAGTCTTCGCACATATCGCCATGCGCCCAATACGGGTTCGCGCAAGAGCTGGGCCGCCGGCGATGCGACCAGCCGTGCGGTGCGGCTCGCGCTGGTCGCGAAGACTGGCGAAATGGGATATCCGTCCGTGCTGACCGCAAAAACCTGGGGCTTCTACGACGTGCTGTTCGATGGGAAGGAGTTCAAATTTCAACGCCCCTACGGCTCCTACGTCATGGAGAACGTGCTCTTCAAAATCAGCTTTCCGGCGGAGTTTCACTCGCAAACAGCAGTCGAAGCGGCCATGACGCTGCATACCAGGCTGCACGAAATAGGCAAATCCGCCGCGGACATTCAAAGCCTCACCATCCGCACGCATGAGGCCTGCCTGCGCATCATCGATAAGAAGGGTCCGCTTAACAATCCGGCGGATCGCGACCACTGCATTCAATACATGATAGCCGTTCCTCTGCTCTACGGGCGGCTCACCGCAGCCGACTATGAGGACAACATCGCGTGCGATCCGCTGATCGATGCACTTCGCGCGAAGATGCAGACCGTTGAGGTTGCACGGTTTACTCGCGATTACCACGATCCTGACAAACGTTCGATAGCCAATGGCTTGACGATCGAACTGCTCGACGGCACGGTGCTGGAGGAAACAGTCGAATATCCGATCGGACATCGACGCAGGCGGAGTGATGGAATACCGTTGCTCGAAGCGAAGTTCAGGAAAAATCTGACGCGAAGGTTTCCTTCACGGCAACAGGAAAAGATTCTCAGCGCATCGCTAGACCAGGAAACGCTCGAAAACATGCCCGTGCATGAGTACGTCGACTTGTATGTAATCTAATCGTCAAGTTTCGCTCGATTTGTACGCATGCCTACAGGCGCCCGTATTTAGCCAGCGCGGCCAGCAGAGGCAGACCCTGCGCGATGTCGCGCCGCGCATCGCTTTCGGTACGCGACAGTTCGTTGGCGGCGCTTGCGACCTCCAAGGCCAGCGCGGATGGAATGGCGATAACCCCGTCGGCGTCGCCCACAATTAGGTCTCCAGGTGCAATCGTAAGCCATTCGCAGAGCGCGCCGCGTACCTTGATCGGTGTCTGGAAGGCGGTCACCTTCCACCGTCCCACACCTTGCGCCGGGGTGCGGTAGCGGGTGAAGACGGGCATGCCGCAGTCCCGCAGAAAGCGGATATCCCGCACGCCGCCATCGACAACCGCCGCCGCTACTCCGCGGGCCCGCATTGCAGTGGCCAGCAGATCGCCGAAGCAGCAGACACCCTTCACATCCCGTCCCGCCCATACAGCCACGGCGCCTTGCGGCATGCCGTCAATGGCCTCGAGCTTCATAGGGTCGCCACCGGAAAATGTCGTGGCTTCGCCCGTTACGGTATATGCCGGGCCGGCAAACACGCTGCCTTCAAGGACTGGGAACAGGTCGTCATCGAGAACCGGCGGCTGCAAGTTCAGCTGATCGAATATATCCGCGATCGCGGCTGTACCGGCCGCCTGAAGAACAATGATATTGTTGGCCGTGTGCATCGATGTCAGGGTACATCAAAGCGTCTACGCGCCGCTTTGCATCGCTCGGATTTGGTTGCGTGACAACGCCACTGACGTTGCCTTACTTTTCAATGCTAATCAGACAACGTTGTAGAAGAGTTCCTGCCGATTCTGGAAGCAAGCCCAACGAGTGTTGAAGCTTGGAGAAAGATAATGGTCGGGACGCCAGGAGTAAGCGCAACTGGAGCGAATCTTTGGCGCACGACTGGAGAATTCACGAATCCTGGAGCAGTATGATCTGAATATCAAGGAGCAGATTTCTACCGCTCCCTTTGCGGGACCGGGGCACTAGAAACAATCCGCACATGTGCTTAAGATCGGGAGCGGCCACATGAGTGATGACGAAGATCGAACCCACATGAGCCTGTGGGCTTTGACGGCGGCTCCGCTGCTTGCGGGAAACGACATTCGCACCATGTCCGCGGCAACCCGCGACATTCTTCTGAATCGAGAGGTGATCGCAGTGGATCAGGACATCCTCGGCAAGCAAGCCGTGCCGGTCAAGTCTGGAGACTGGGTATGCGGGTGAAGTCGCTGGCAGATGGCTCCGTCGCGGTGGGAACTGTGAATATGCGCACGACCGGGGCGACCGTGTACACCGCGAAGCTTGCGTCCCATGGCGTGCTGATGCTGCGGGTGAGTGACGGAAGGTGAATGTGAGTGTCACGCGACGTAATTTTCTGAAGACCGCGGCTTCTGCGGCGACCGTACCCGTACCCGCAACCTCCTCGGGAAGCCAGGTCGTGCATGCTTCTCAGCAACTCGCCGCGAGCCATGGCGTCGACCTGATGCGCCGTCCGGACTATGTCAGCGCCCGGTTCGGTCTTAAAGATGTGGTGAAAATGCAATATTCGACCGGTGCGTGGACTTGTCCCGGGATTCGAGTGTCGGCGGAGCCCGCACAATCAGGGGTGTACCGCGAGTTGCCGGTCAGCGTGACCAATGAGGGCAAGGATCTCACATACCTTCACCTCAGGTGGCACGGCAGTGACAGCGAGGGTGTCCTGTCGATAGGCGACCACTGGGAAAGAAGCTATGGCGATCTCGAATGGCGCGGCACCATCCCCGAGCGGGTGATGCCTTGGTACTTCCTTACCACCGACAGAAGTAGTGTGAACGGGTATGGGGTCAAGACCTCACCCGCCGCCTTTTGCTTCTGGCAGCGCGATGCCGAGGGGATAACGCTGTCCATCGATCTGCGCAATGGCGGAGAGGCTACGCATTTGGGCAACAGGGAGTTAAAGGCTTGTACGGTAATCACGCGCCTGGGACCGACGGGCGAGCCTATATGGCGTGCCGGGCAGGAGTTCTGCAAACTGATGTGCCCTGCTCCCCGGCTTCCGCCGGGACCGATCTTCGGCGTGAACGACTGGAACTACGCCTATGGCAAGAACACGGCGAAGGGAATTCTTCGTGACGCAGATCTGGTTGCATCGCTGGCCCCGGCCGGCAACACTCGACCTCAGGTTGTCGTCGACGATGGCTGGCAGGATTCTGCTCGCTTTCCCAGCATGTCCGATCTCGCAGCCCAGATTCGCAGCCGGAATCTTTCTCCGGGGCTTTGGATTCGGCCGCTGCGACCTGACCGCAAGGTGGATGACCGATGGCTGCTGCCCGATCAGCGCTTTGGAAAAGGGGCGACTCACACGAATCTGGCCGTCGATCCCACCATTCCCGAGGCTCTCGATGAAGCGATGAAGAGTGTCCGCCAGGCCGTCGCGTGGGGCTACGGCTTCATCAAACACGACTTTTCCACATGGGAGATGTTCGGCCGCTGGGGCTCGGAGATGCATTCCCAGGTGACGCGTCCGGGCTGGCACTTTCACGACAAGTCGCGCACCAATGCAGAGATTGTCCACGACCTCTATCAGGCGATCCGGGCCGCGGCCGGAGAGCAGACCACCATCCTCGGGTGCAACACGGTGGGACACATCGCCGCCGGAATCTTCGAGTCGCAACGCATCGGCGACGATACAAGCGGGCGCGACTGGGAGCGGACGCGACGCTTCGGCGTAAACACTCTGGCTCACAGAATGGCGCAGCATCGGACGTTCTCGCATATCGATCCAGACATCGTCGCATTGACCTTGGCTGTTGATTGGAAAAAGACCAGTCAGTGGATGGATGTGGTGGCGAGGAGCGGCACATCGCTGTTCCTTTCGCCTGATCCGTCCGCGATGACGCCGGAGATCAAGTCCGCAATGCGCGATGCGATGGCGCTCTCGGCACACGCGGGCATGGGCTTTCCAGTGCATCCGACGAGCGGAACGACTCCTGAAGTATGGCAATTCTCGCGTCCCGGTCACGTTCAAAGGAGATATGGCTGGTGTGGTCCTGAAGGAATATCGCCGCTTGACGTGTAGGCCGACTTGTTACGGGAGCTGTGCCGGTACTGTCTTTTAGAAGACGTCGCCGCCCCGAGGCTGAGAGATGGCAGCGACGAAAGGCTCAGTAAACCATGTACTTACTCTATCTAAAATGTGGTGGAGGCGGTGGGAGTCGAACCCACGTCCGAAACTACCGTCAACAGAGAGCA
>CAXTPN010000169.1:2967-5199 GCA_964246125.1 uncultured Acidobacteriaceae bacterium | reverse complement strand
GTCTCCGCCGACCCAACCCCAAACAGTGAGCTCATCCTCGCCCTCACAAGCAGTAACATTGTCTCAATACTAGAGGTTTCACCATGACAATCGCACTTCACAAAGATGTAGCCGAAATCCTAATGGAAGAGGCGACATCGTTGAATATCACGCCTGAAGAAGCAGCGAACTTCCTAATACGATTCGCTACATCTCACAAGGCGCTAATTTGTGAAAGAGAGATGTTGATCTTAGATTCAAGCGGAAATCACATCTATCGGCACGACCAAACGTGTTAATTCCCGGTCTTATCTAGGCAGTGAACAACCGGGGCTATCACTCTGACGCATAGGCTATCATCATGGCTTACCATGACTTCAACATCGTCGTACCAACGCTTCGCAAGCCACTCGCGAATCACATGTACGCCGTCCTCACTACCCGAATGACAGACCTTACTTAATGGAAGCCCACATTTCGTGTTTCGCTTCGGCAAGCGCAACTCAACACGTCTAGGGTTACACTTCACGCCGTGCGTACCTCTAATAGCAACATCGAAAACCTCATCCGCCATCTTTGGAGCTGTGCTACCTAATTTCAATGTAGGTCGGCAAAGAAGCCGCCATTCTCGATCATCCTTCCACCTATTTTCTTTGAACCCAAGTAGGAAGTCGAGAAAGAGTTGACCGACGTCTCGCGCGACTGAGCTCTCTATCCACGCTCGATCTATGGTCTTGAATGAGTATTCGCCAGGTATGTAAGGAGCCATCGTCTTCATGAGCTGAGAAAGAAGGCCTCGTACAATTGTCCTCTGTTGAACTTCGTCGTAGATCACCGGAAAAAGCAGTATGTTAGAGCTGAATGCTGGTATGCGCATTGCATCTATGCTCTCAACGCCAAAAGTATCAAAGCCCAGTCGATCATGACCATACTTGCTGAAGTGGTACGGCGATTGGGAATCCTCGCAGAAGCAAGTTACGAAACTGTAGCTCTTGCGAGTTGCAATCATATCCGGCACCAATCCGACTACGGTCGACACGAGGCTTTGGCCCCCAGGTACATGAAGGCGCTCTGCCTCGTCACGCACAAGCTGAATACCCCAACTCAACTCCTGAGAGTCAGTTTGCTCAGTTAGAGCAACACTCCACAGACAACCGTTCTCGATGATCTTTTCCAAGAATTAGTGTAATGACAGAGGTGGCTTGGGACAGTGCGCTTACCGAAGGCACGACCCCACTCCTCTTCCGCTTCTTGAGACCACTTATTTAGCCAAGCTAAATGATGGAAACCAAATCCACTCATATTCCCTCATAACTTATAAGCCTTCCTTACCAGCCCCACCGTCAATTCCCTTACCACCTCAAACGCCTCATCCTCATCCAGCCGATGCTCCGCCACCAGCTTCCCTAAAAACGCGCAATCCACCCGCCGAGCCACGTCATGCCGCGCCGGAATCGACAAAAACGCCCGCGTATCGTCATTGAAGCCCACCGTGTTGTAGAACCCCGCGGTCTCCGTCGCCGTCTCCCGAAATCGCATCATCCCCTCCGGCGAATCATGAAACCACCAAGGAGGCCCCAACCGCAGGCAAGGATAGTGCCCCGCCAGCGGAGCCAGCTCCCGCGAGAACGTCGACTCATCCAGCGTAAACACGATAAACGTAAACCCCGGCTCATTCCCGTACTTGCTCAACAACGGCCGCAGCGCCCGCACATACTCCGTAGCCGAAGGTATATCCGCCCCCTTATCCCGCCCAAACCGCTCATACACCTGCAAGTTATGATTCCGTATGCTTCCCGGATGCAGCTGCATGGTCAGCCCATCCTCCACGCTCATCCCCGCCATCTCCGTCAGCATCTGCGCCTGAAACAACTCCACATCCCCAGCCTCGGCCTTCCCCGAGTAAATCCGCCCATAAAGCCGCGCCGCCTCATCCGCCGCCAAGTCCGCCGTCATCGCCGTCAAATGCCCATGATCCGTAGCCGTAGCCCCCATCGCCCTGAAGTAAGCCCGCCGACCCCGCAGCGCATTCAGATACCCCTTCCAGGTTGAAACATCTTCCCCCGCAACCTCCCCAAGCCGCTCCAGGTTCTCCTTGAACCCCAGATACTCCGCATCCACCACCGCATCCGGCCGAAACGTCGGCAGCACGCGCCCGCTCCATCCGCTCGCGCGGATCTCCTTATGCCATTTGAGATCATCGACCGCCGTGTCCGTCGTGGCCAACACTTCCAGCCTGAACTGCTCAAACAG
>CAXTPN010000169.1:0-2957 GCA_964246125.1 uncultured Acidobacteriaceae bacterium | reverse complement strand
CTCGATCCCGAACCTCTCATAGAGCGCCCGCGGCAGAAACTCCGGCGTCCTTAGCGCCCTATCGATCGCGTCATAGTGCGCATCCGCATTCCCCTCGCAAAGCCGCTCCGTCAGCCCAAACAAGGTCGAAAACGCATAGTCAATCCAAAGTCGCGTAGGCGTCCCCCGAAACAGGAAGTAGTTCTTCGCAAAGATCCGCCATGCCTCCCGCGGGTCCACCGTAGTCGCCGCATCTCCCTTCGCCCCACCCTGCGGCACCCCCAGCGACTCGAGCGAAATCCCCTGCGAGTACAGCATCCGGAAAATGTAATGATCCGGCTGCAAGAACAGCGCCGTCGGGTTCGGAAACGGCTTGTTCTCCGCAAACCACTGCGGGTCCGTATGCCCATGCGGCGAGATGATCGGCAGATCCTTCACCGCCTCATACAGCTTCGCCGCCATCACCCGCGCAGCACCCTCGACCGGAAACAACCTATGCTCATGCAACATCGCAAACTCTCCTGATCACTTCAACCTAAGCAGCCTATCAAACTGGCCTGACCACTCGCACCCTCAAGCAACGAAAAAGGGCACCCATACCTTCGGGTGCCCCTCTTCAGCAAACCGCAATCAGATTACGGAATGTAGTACCGCATCCCCACATGCACCATGTTGTTCACTGCCTTGGGTCCGCCCGTAGCCGTAATCGCACCCGCTGTTCCCGCCGTAAACCCAGTCCACAGAGACCGCGTCAGGTAGCTGTAAGTCGCCTGGTACTGCAGCCGTCCATACTTCGGACTGTTCACCACCCGATACGTAAACCCGGCCATCCCTTCCTGGATGTACCGTGTATCCGCCCCGCAAGCTCCTACCGGCGTCACCGACCCGGTAAACCCGCCGGTCGTCGGCGGAACCTCCGTGTTGCAACCCACATCGCTGGTCGTAACCGTTCCGTACCCGGTAAATGGTGAAGCCGCAACGCCCGTCGCATACACCGTACGCTGCGCATACTCTCCACCATAGTACGCATACACATCCAGCTTCGGAGCAGGATGCATCTCCACCGAGAACAGCCCATGCGAACTGCGGATAGGCTCCAGTGTTCCGTTCGGATGCACCGTCACATCGCTCAACTGTGCCGAACCATACCGCCCGATACCGTCCCCCGTCATCCCCACCAGCGCCACATCCAGGTACCTGCTCGCAGACACCCGCAGCCCCGCCTCCACGCCTCCGCCGAACTTCACGTTGTTGTATGGCACCGTCCCGCCTGAGCCCGCAACATACCCGGTCGCCGCCGAACCCACAGCCGGATAAACGCGATCCCGGAAGAACCGCCCTACGCCCGCAAGCTCGAAGTGCATGAACTTCGTATCCGCCGCGATCTTCGCGATCACATCCGGCGCGATGTTGCTCGTGTAATTGGCCGTCGCATTGTACAAACCGCCGCCCTGCCCCAACGCCCCAAACTCAAAGTTTGTCGGCGCATTCGTCGTCCCGGCGAAGATGATCTGAGCCTGTTCCACCGCCACCGCAACCGTGAAGTTATTCGCAGCATTCGCCCCGGCAAACTTCTGCTGAAGCCGAATGCCCGGTTGCCGCGCCCACGTATACCCAACCATGTACTGCGAGTCCACCGTATTAGGCAGCTTCTCCGTCCGCACATCCGTCGACTTGCCCGTCTCCGTCAACAGCGACCACGTCTGCCCGCCCGTCACCGCAAATCCGCTCTTCGTCTCCGCCTTTCCCCAGATCTGGCGCACCCGCAACGAGTAGCTGTTCGACTGGTTGTTGTTCGACGTAGCCCCCGCGCTCAAAAAGTCCGACTCAAAGTACCCCGAAAGTTTGAACGGCCCAGCGTTCCCTTCGAACAACCCGCCCAACCGGCTCTGCCGCCCTGTAAAGTTCAGCTCCGTCGTATGCGCGTCCGTCGCACCCATGAACGGCGTCGTGTTGAAAGGCGTATTGATGTCCGAGTTCATCGCCCGCTGCCGCCACACGCCCTCAAACGCAAAGAACGCCACCGGCGTAATCGTCACGCCCTTGTAGTGAATCGTCGTCGGGCTGTCGATCTTCTCCTGCAACTCCACCTTGTTCGCGCTGATCGTCGAAGCCAGTCCCGCATTCGTCGTCTGCAAGTCCGTCACATTCGACTTCAACGCCTGCACCGCATCCGTATTCGCCTGCACAGTCGCCGTCACCGTCTGCGTCTGGGCCGTAGCCGCCTGTGCCTGCGTCTCGGCCGTCGTCGCCGCCTGCTGCGCCTGAGCCAGCGCCGCATCCTTCGCCGCATTCGCTGCCGTCAGCGCGTCAATCTGCGCCTGCTGCGAAGCCTGCTTCTCCCGCAGCTCCCGAATCTCCCGCGCCATCTGGCTCTCCACCGGAGCCTTCTTCGCCGCTGCCACCTTGCGCGTCCCCCGCTTCTTCCGCTTGGACCTTCCACCGGTCGAAACGCCCTCGCTCACCACCGTATCCGTCGCGCCATTCTTACGGTGAATCACCGTCGTCTTCTTCTGCCCCGGCGCCACCTTCACCACATCCGTCTGCGACTGCTGCGCCATCATCGGCCCCGTATTCGAGTACGTAGCGCCAACCATCAGCATCGCCGCCATAGCCGCCTTCATCTGCTTCGTCATGGAACCTCTCTGGAAATACATAAGGCAAGGAATACGCACAGCAGGAGCCTCGAGCCCGAAGGCCTGCTCCAATCTCATCCCTTGCTCTTTCCTTCCATGCTCCCAGAACCATGTGAATAGACGAAGAATCGCCTCTCTTTTCACCAGCAATTGATCATTCCGCATTTGGTTGTCATTCCGTATTTTGGTTGTCATTCCGCCCCCCTTTGGTTGTCATTCCGCAGCCCCTTGGTTGTCATTCCGTAGCGAAGCGAAGGAACCTGCGGTTGCACTTGCCGTCGCCTTGGCTTCCGCTTTTGCCTGTTCTGTCTTATATGGTTTTCATTCCGCAGCCCCCTTTGG
>CAXTPN010000168.1:0-5202 GCA_964246125.1 uncultured Acidobacteriaceae bacterium | reverse complement strand
GGTTTGGGTGTTGGTGGTGATTGTGCTGCTGATCGGGGCGATGCGGCTGGTGATGGTTCATAACTCGAGCCAGAGCGCAGACCAGAATATATTGATTCGGAAGTCGAAGTAGAGGATCTGAGATGGCGGATGTGACGTTTACGGTGGATGGGAAGCAGGTAACGGCTCCGGCGGGGACGCTGCTGATCGAGGCTTGCAAGATGGCCGGCATCGACATTCCAGCGTTCTGCTACTACCCCGGCCTAAGCCTGCAGGCGGCTTGCCGGATGTGCGTGGTGCGAATTGAGAAGATGCCAAAGCTGCAGACGGCTTGTACGACTCCGGTGACGGAGGGGATGGTGGTGGCGACGGAGACACCCGAGATTGCGCAGGCGCGCAAGGCTACGCTGCAGTTGCTGCTGGGGAACCATCCGCTGGACTGCCCGGTGTGCGACGCGGGCGGCGAGTGCGAGTTGCAGGATATGACCTTCCGGTATGGGGCGGCGGACTCGTTTTATGCGGAGCCGAAGAATCATCGCGAGGAGCAGAAGTGGTCGCCGGTGGTGTACTTTGACCGGCCGCGCTGTATTTTGTGCTATCGCTGTGTGCGGATGTGCGGCGAGGGGATGGACGTGTTCGCGCTGGGGATACAGAATCGCGGGTCGTCGAGCATTATTGCGCCGAACAGCCCTGCGGCGGAGAATCCCGACCACCTGGCGCATGTGGATTGCGAGCAGTGCGGGATGTGCATCGACGCGTGCCCGGTAGGGGCTCTGACGAGCGGAACGTATCGGTATAAGACGCGGCCGTGGGAGATGAACCATGTGGCGACGATCTGCACGCACTGCGGGGATGGGTGCAAGACGACACTGGGGGTGCGCTCGACGAGCGATGGCACGGAGATTGTGCGGGGGGACAATCGCGACAAGAGCGGGATGAACGGGGACTTCCTGTGCAACAAGGGACGGTACGCGTTCGACTTTGCGAATCATGATGACCGAATTACGACTCCGCTGGTGCGAGGGGCGAGTGGAAAGCTGGAGCCGGCGAGCTGGGAGGCGGCGATCTCGCATGTGGGCAAGCGGCTGCGGGAATTGCGCGATACGCGCGGGGGCGAGACGATTGGGGTGATCGGCGGGAACCGGCTGACGAACGAGGAGGCGTACCTGCTGCAGAAGATGGCGCGCACGGTGTTGAAGACGAACAATATCGACCACCATCGGACGGCGGATCATGTGGCGTTTGCCCAGGCGTTGGCGGGGCAGACGGGGCGGACAGCTTCGCTGCGCGATACACTGACGGCGAAGAATGTGTTGATCGTGGGAGGTGACCCTTCGAACCAGTCGCCGGCTACGGCGTGGAATCTGCGGACGAATGTGCGGATCAACGGGGCCAAGCTGTATCTCGCGAATACGGAGGAGATCAAGCTGCGGCGGCAGGCGAAGGCGTTTGTGCGGTTGCAGCCGTTCGGGTATGGGGCACTGGCGGGGTTCCTCGCGGGGGACGATGCGGCTGCGGCGGGCGCGGTACACGACACGGAGGCGCTAGGCGGGTTTCGCGAGACGCTGCGCGGCGCGGAGGGTTTGCTGATCCTGATTGGGTCTGAGTTGCGCGGGACGGATTTGAAGAAGCTGGTCGAGTTTGGACTGGGCGTGCCGGGAGCGAAGTTTGCGCTGCTATCGGATTATGTGAACTCGCGCGGCGCGGCGGATATGGGACTGCTGCCAGATATGCTGCCGGGGTATACTCCGCTGGGGGCGGAGGCTTTCGCGGAGTATGGCGGTCCGAGCCTACAGGGCCTCGACATGCTGGAGATGTTCGATGCGGCAGCGGCGGGCAAGCTCTCGGCGTTATATGTCGTGGGGGCTAACCCTGTTCTGCGGTACGGGGTAGAGTCGAGTGCGCTGAAGGATACGTTCATGGTGGTGCAGGAGATGTTTATGACGGAGACGGCGGTGCTTGCGGATGTGGTGCTGCCGGCAAGTAACCTCTATGAGAAGGCGGGGTCGGTGACGACCCACTATGGCGATCTGCAGCAGGTGAGCAAGGCTGCGGATCGGGCGGGGGTGCGAAGCGACTTCGAGATGATGGTGCGGATCGCGGACAAGATGGACGCGCATATTCCTACGCTGATTCCGTTCGGCAAGGGGCTGCGGGCGGGCGGTCTGCGGGCAGACATGGGGCAGACGCGCGGGGCGCAATCTGGCGAGGCGGACCGGCATGCTGTTTGGCTGACCGCGAATAACCTGGAGCCGCGGTTGAGCCCATTCGATCCATATGCGATTCTGGACGAGATTCAGCGGCTGGTGCCGGGGTACAAGGATGTTCTGCGGTTGCAGCTGATGAGCGGGAATGAGCAGCATCTGGAGCCGGCGGCTACCCTGGTGCAGATCGATGGAGCGCCGCCGCGAAAGGACCTGGTGCTGCCTTCTGGTGATACGTTGTTTACTTCGGGTACGCTGGGGCATTACTCGGCGATGCTGTTGGATTTGCAGGAGAACGAGAGTCGTAAGTTGACCGTTTTGAACGAGACCGCCGCGGATTGAAGACGAAGGCATACCCCAGGGGCTAAAGCCCCGTTTGAGCGTGAATGCCAGGGCTAAAGCCCTGGCCTACCTAGAAGCAAGAACAGACAGAGACCTGGAAGCAAGGCCTAGAAGCAAGAACAGACAGGGGATGAAAGCAAGAAGAGACAGAAGCTCGGAAGCAGAAACAGACAGAAGCCTGGAAGCAGGGACAGACAGAGGCGAGCAACAATAAACTAACAGAGAGCCAGACGAGAGCCGGGACATACGAAGACGTGAGCCATTTGACGCAATTACAGACCTTCTTCTTCTTGAGCGTGCTCAAGATCGCGGTGGTGCTCGTCATTACGCTGACTGCGGTTGCGTATACGGTGCTGCTGGAGCGCAAGGTGATTGGGCGGATGCAGAATCGGTGGGGGCCATCGCGGACCGGGCCGTTCGGGCTGCTGCAGCCGCTGGCCGACGGCATTAAGTTGTTCCTGAAGGAGGACCTGACGCCGCTGCTGGTGGAGCGTCCGCTGTTCCTCGCTGCGCCGGTGATTGCGCTGTCGTGCGCGCTGATTTCGATTTCGGTGGTGCCGTTTGGGGCGCTTACTACGTTCCACGGCGTAGACTTGTTCGAGATCGCGAATGTCAATATCGGGCTGCTGGTGATCCTTGGGATTACGTCGATCGGCGTGTATGGGATCGCGCTGTCGGGGTGGTCAAGCAACAACAAGTACGCGCTGCTTGGAAGCCTGCGGGCGACTTCGCAGATGATCAGCTACGAGCTGGCTCTGGGGCTTTCGCTGGTGGGCGTGGTACTGCGAGCGGGATCGCTGAACTTGCGCACGATCGTGAACTCGCAATCGGCGCATGGGATGCTGAGTTGGAATATCTTCGGCGGGCTGCAAATCGTAGCGTTCTTCATCTACCTGATGAGTGCATACGCGGAGACGAACCGCTCGCCGTTTGACCTTCCCGAGGCCGAGAGCGAGCTGACCGCGGGCTATCACACGGAGTACAGCTCGATGAAGTTTGCCATGTTCTTCATGGCCGAGTACGCGAATATGATTACGGTCTCATGCGTCGCCACGCTGATGTTCTTTGGTGGGGCGTCCAGTCCGTTCGGCCACTTGAGCGACTTTGGCGGGCCGGTGCTGATGGGGATTCAATCCATCTTCTGGTTTGTATTCAAGATCTTCGCTTTTTTGTTTCTGTATATCTGGGTTCGCTCTACACTGCCGCGCTTCCGCTACGACCAACTGATGAGCTTCGGCTGGAAGTTCCTGCTGCCGGTGGCCATCGTCAACATCATTTTTACGAGCCTGGTAATTGCGTTACGCGCCAAGGGATGATGCACAAAGCTGTTTTACAATCAACAGGACAGCCCCGGAATTTCGATTGGTACTGAAAGCACTCAGAGGGATTTGACGTACCCATGCAACTTGCCCTGTTCCTCATCTTCGCTGCGCTGGCTGTTGCTGGAGCGCTGAACCTGCTGCTGCAGAAGCACCCGATCAACAGCGCGCTGTCGCTGGTGGTGGTGATGGTGTCGCTGGCGGTGCTGTACTGGTCATTAGGGGCGGAGTTCCTGGCGGCGGCTCAGGTGATCGTGTACTCGGGCGCGATCATGGTGTTGTTTGTCTTCGTGATCATGCTGTTGAATGCGGGCGAGGAAGAGCACACCAGCGGCAGCAGGGCGGCCTACATAGCGGGGGTTCCGGGGGCGGCGGCGGTATTTTGCCTGTTGAGCTTCGTCTTTTTGTCGGAGAGCAAAGCCATCGGCAACGCACATCTGGGTGGGTCGCTGGATGTGGTGAACAATCTTGGTGAATTGAGCCAGGTTCTGTTTACGAAGCTGCTGCTGCCGTTTGAAGTGACAAGCATTTTGATTTTGGTGGCGATCCTCGGCGCGGTCGTGCTGGCGCGCAAGGAGGAGCAGCAGTGATGCATGCAGAAGTGCCGATTTCGGCTTACTTGATCCTGGCGGCGGTGCTGTTTTCGATTGGGATCGCGGCTTTTCTCATCAAGCGCAATGTGATCTCGGTGTTCATGTCGATCGAGCTGATGTTGAACGCGGTGAACCTTACGTTTGTAGCGTTCGCGCATCGCTGGCACGCGGTGTCGGGACAGATCTTTGTCTTCTTCGTGATGGTGGTGGCCGCGGCTGAAGCAGCGGTGGGATTGGCAATTATCATCGCAATATTCAGGACGCGTAAGACGTTGAACGTAGACCAGATCAACCTGATGCAGAACTGAGGATTTCCGAAACGATGCCTGCTTCCCTGCTCTGGTATATTCCGCTGCTTCCGTTCGCCGGCTTCCTGATCAACGGAACCGTGGGACGCAGGCTGCCGCGCGCGGCGGTGGCCGGCGTGGCGCTGCTGTTTACGGCGTTGCCGGCGGCGATTGTGGCGTGGCTATGGATAACGATGAAGGCGGCGGGCGCGCCGCTCGTGATGACGGTGGCGTCGCGGCCTTGGATTGCAATTACGGGGTTTCACGTCAGCTTCGCGTTTACGGTCGACCACCTGACGATGATCATGCTTGCAGTGGTGACGGGCGTCGGCTTCCTGATTCACGTTTACTCTGTCGGCTACATGGCGGAGGAAGATGGCTATTGGAGGTTCTTCGCGTACCTCAACCTGTTCATGTTCTTTATGTCGGTGCTGGTGCTGGCGGAGAGTTTTCTGCTGCTTTTCGTGGGGTGGGAGGG
>CAXTPN010000167.1:0-5209 GCA_964246125.1 uncultured Acidobacteriaceae bacterium | reverse complement strand
GCAGCGCTTCGGCGTCAAGCACAAGGAACGGCTGAAGCAGATGCGCGCCTCCATCGACGTGCTCGCCATGTCCGCCACGCCCATCCCGCGCACGCTGCACATGTCCTTGATGGGTCTGCGCGATATGAGCGTCATCGAGACGCCGCCCAAGGACCGCATGGCCATCCAGACCATCGTCGCCAAGTTCGACGAGAAGCTCATCCGCACCGCCATCGAGATGGAGCTCGAGCGCGGAGGCCAGGTCTACTTCGTCAACAACCGCGTGGAGACCATCTACGAGCTCGCCGCCAAAATCCGCGAGCTCGTCCCCTCCGCCCGCATCTGCATCGGCCACGGCCAGCTCCCGGAGGCCGAACTCGAGCGCGTCATGCTCGCCTTCATGAACCACGAGTACGACGTCCTCGTCGCCACCTCCATCATCGAAAACGGCCTCGACATCCCCCTCGCCAACACCATCATCGTCAACCGCGCCGACCGCCACGGCCTCAGCGAACTCTATCAGCTGCGTGGCCGCGTCGGCCGCTCCAACCGCCGCGCCTACGCCTACCTCCTCATCCCGCCAGACACCACCCTCACCGAAATCGCCCGCCGCCGCCTCGCCGCCCTCAAGGAGTTCTCCGACCTCGGCGCCGGATTCAAGATCGCCGCCCTCGACCTCGAACTCCGCGGAGCCGGAAACATGCTCGGCGGGGAGCAGTCCGGCCACATCGAGGCCATCGGCTTCGAGATGTACACCACCATGCTCGAAGAGGCGGTTAACAAGCTCAAGGGCGAAGGCGACAAGCCGGCGCACAGCACCACCGTCCTCAATCTCGGCATCTCCGTCCGCATCGACGCCGCCTACATCCCCGAGGAAAACCAGCGCCTCCGCATGTATAAGCGCATTGCCGGAGCCCTCGACCAGGCCTCGATCGACGACGTCCGCTCCGAGCTTCACGACCGCTACGGAGCCCCACCCGAGTCCGTCCTCAACCTCCTCGCCGCCGGCGAACTCCGCCTCCAGTGCGAGCGCCTCGGCGTCGCCCAGCTAGACCGCAAGCGCACCCAAATCGAACTCCCCAACCCCAACGGCAACCGCAAACAACCGTTGAAGTCCTTCCTGGAAATGCTCCACCTCCGCTTCGCCACCCCGGAATCCTCCGAGTCCAACGACCTCGCCCATACCTCCGTCGACCCCGGCCTCCTCATGAAACTAGTAGCCCGCAACAGCAAGCGCGGAGCCCAGTTCACCCCCCAAGGCATCCTCCGCTGGCCCCTCACCAGCGCCAAAGCCGAAGACGTCCTAGCCGAAACCCGCGCCCTCCTCGACTCCCTAACACAGTAGACTGACGTTCATGCTGGTCTCCTCCGACGTTCATGAAGAGCAATTTGTACGTGCGTTCCTGCCAAAGCTGCGTCAGGAGCGAGCCCTCTTTCTTCTCGCAGATCCAAAGCATCGCCGAAAGTTCACGGAGGCGCTCGCCCACTTCAGTGGCTTTGACACGCGATTCACCACACCTATTCCTGCAAGCCTTGCGCGTACACCATCCGAGCTTGTTGCGCTACTAAGGTCGAAGAGTGCCGGCGGTACGGTTCACATCATCTCGGAGGTCCTTTCCCTAGACGGGCGCACCTTTGAGTTGGCTGACGCGATGAATTTAGTCTGGGGTCAACAATCCGGCAGCATAATTTCCTGCATTCCAGGACGGCTGGCTTTCTTTCGTGGAGAAGGGATGAAGAGCGAACTGCTTTTGCAACGAGCACATTCGACTTAGTCCTACTGCTTCGGCATCCGCGCTTCCAGCAGAGCCACCCGCTCCCGCAGCGCACCATTTGACCCAATCTGCCGCATCGACGCTCGAATCAGTTCCTCGAGCGAGCCAAACCGCACCTCAAGAATCTCGAACCGCGATTGCAGCTTTCGCATCTCCGCCCGGAGCGTCTCCTTGGTATCGGTGATCTGATGCTGCAGGCTGCTCTTGCTATCCTCGATCCGCTGTTCTAGGCTCTTCTTCGTATCCTCCAGACGCTTATGCAGGCTATCCAGCTTCACCCCGTGCGTTCGGATCTCCGGCGCCAGGAAATCCTGCACAGTCGCACGACTGTCTCTAAGACGTTTTCGCTCATGCGACCTCCACTTGCGCCATCCTATCACCGTCGAAACGCGCCGCAGTGGACGCGTCACACCCGCACGCGGTATCCTTCAGCGTCTACGAGGACACAGCATGATCACACGCCGAAACTTCAACCGCACGGTGGCCACCACCGCCGCTGTTACCGCGCTCGCCTCCACAGCCAAAAGCTACGGCCAGATCCTCGGCGCGAATGATCGCGTCAACTTCGCCATCACCGGCCTCAACGGCCGCGGCAAGGCCCATCTTTCCGCCCTCAACAGCAACAAGGCGGATGCACACGTCACCCACGTCTGCGATGTCGACTCTCGCGTTCTCGAATCCTTCACCGCGCAGGCAACGAAGGAACTCGGCTACGCGCCCAAGCCCGAGAGCGACTTCCGCCGCGTGCTCGAATCGAAGGACGTCGATGTCATCACGGTAGCCACGCCCGACCACTGGCACGCGCCCATGGCCGTGCTGGGCCTGAAGGCCGGCAAGCACGTCTACTGCGAAAAGCCGTCCAGCCACAACCCGCGCGAAGGTGAACTCCTCATCGAGGCGCAGGAGAAGTACAAGAAGCTGGTCCAGGTAGGCGACCAGCAACGCTCCGCGCCCCACACCATCAAGATGGTGCAGATGATTAAAGACGGCGTCATCGGCAATCCCTACTATGCGAAGGCCTGGTACACCAACAATCGCAAGTCGATGGGCACCGGCAAGGTGGCCCCGGTGCCTGCCTCGCTCAACTGGGATCTATGGCAAGGCCCGGCCCCGCGCAGCCCCTATAAGGACAACATCCATCCCTACAACTGGCATTGGCTCTTCCGCTATGGCACGGGTGAGAGCCTGAACAACGGCACGCACGAGGTCGATGTGGCGCGCTGGCTGCTCGGCCTCGGCTATCCCGACCGCGTCACCGCCTCCGCCGGCCGCTTCGCCTTCAAGGACGACTGGCAGTTCTACGACACGATGGACACCAGTTGGATCTACCCCGAGCACCAGATCACCTGGGAATGCCGCTGCTGCAACAACATGCCCGTCTATGGGCGCGAACGCGGCGTCACCGTTCACGGGACCACCGGCACGGTCCTCATCGATCGCGGAGGGTACGAGGTCTACGACCTCAACGGCAAGAAGACGGATGAGTTCAGGCAAGGCAAATCGAGTTCCAGCTCGGACACCATCGGCCGCGACTCCATGACCGACGCTCATTTTGCCAACCTGATCGCCGGCATCCGGACCGGCGAAACGCTTCACTCGCCCATCCAGATTGCCAACGTCAGCGTGACCATGGTGCAGCACTCGAACATCGCATGGCGTGTGAACCGCGAGCTTAAGCTCGACAACAAGACCGGCCACATCCTCAACGACCCCGAAGCCATGAAGCTCTGGGCACGCGACTACGAGAAGGGCTGGGAGGTCACCGTCTAAAGGGATCAATGCCGCACACTAGGCTAAACGCAACAGGAACCTGCCCTGAGCTCACGCACCAGATACGAGTTCCATGGCACTGCTTTTGGTGATTGTCTCCACTAATCGCGAATGCAAAGGACCTTCCTCATGCCATTCCGAATGGTAAAATGGTATCTATGAATGCCACTGCGGAAATTGATAAGGCAGGACGGATCGTTGTTCCCAAAAAATGCGCGACGCACTCCATCTCACTCCAGGGACGCGTCTGACTCTTAGCCAGACGGGCGACACCATCACGATCGGCCAGGAGGCGAGAGCTTGTCGTCTATATGTTGATCGGGGTACCCTCGTCTATGATGCGGGTCCACTTTCTCCCATCGACATTCTTCAGTGGCTAGAAAAAGATCGCAACGAACACGTCGATAGGCTAATGCAGCGATGATCTTTGCGGATACTTCCGTCATCATCACCGCCTCCCAGCCTCACGACGCGCGTCAGAACGCCTGCGTCCATCGTCTTGCGCTGATGGAAACTAAGGGCGGTGCATGCGCGGCCCACACTCTTTCGGAAATCTTCGCCGTTCTCACAAGGCTGCCGCTTTCATACCGCCTTCCTCCCGATGCGGCGCTTAAATCGTAAGACATACTAGCAAGCGGTTTACTGTTGTTGCATTGACATGGACTGAGCAGTTTGCGGCCATTGAGAGGTTTGTCGCGGAAGGACTCACAGGCGCGATGATCTACGACGCTCTCATCCTGGCGTGCGCCCGCAAGGTCAACGCGACGCGTATCTACACGCTGGACATTAAGCACTCCCGCCGCATCGCTCCCGACCTCGCCGCTCGCATTGTTGAGCCCTGAGCCATTTGGCATGATACGGCACCGCCGGACCGCTCGCTTTCGCAGCAAACCTCGTGCTTGTTACGATGAGACTTCAAACGCTCAATGTTTCGAGGAAATGCCTCCCTATGACTTTCCAGAAAAAGACCCCTCAGAAAATCCGCAAAGCAGTCTTCCCCGCCGCAGGCCTCGGCACCCGCTTCCTGCCCGCCACCAAGGCCATTCCCAAAGAGATGCTCTGCCTGGTCGACAAGCCGTTGATCCAGTACGGCGTCGAGGAGGCGGTCGCCGCCGGCTGCACCGAAATTATCATCATTACCTCCCGCGGCAAGTCGACCATGGAAGACCACTTCGACTCCGCGCCGGAACTCGAAGCCGCCCTCGCCGCCAGGAACAAGACTGCGCTGCTGGAGATTGCGCGTGCCGTCTCCAAGCTGGCCAGGGTCACCTTCACCCGCCAGCCCGAACCCCTTGGCCTAGGCCACGCCGTCTTGATGGCCAAGGAGATCGTCGGCGACGAACCCTTCGCCGTCTTGCTCCCCGATGACATCGTCGACGCCGACATCCCCTGCATGAAGCAGATGGTCGAAGCCTTCAACCAGACGCAGGCGTCCATCCTCGGCTCGGAGGTCGTCGAAGGCGACGCCATCTCCGCCTATGGCTGCCTGGACTGCACCCCCGACCCCAGCAACCCGCGTCTGCTCGACGTCAGAGACATGGTCGAGAAACCCGCCCCCGGCCCCCAGCCCTCGCAGAACGCCATCATCGGCCGCTACATCCTAACCCCGCGCATCTTCAACATGATCGAGCCCATCACTCCCGGCGCGGGCGGCGAACTCCAACTCACCGACGCCATCAAGGCCC
>CAXTPN010000166.1:0-5266 GCA_964246125.1 uncultured Acidobacteriaceae bacterium | reverse complement strand
GCGTGGGGGAGGGGCGGAAGGGTGTTCCACATGCGGGGCGCGCCGCGGGTATGCATGAGGACGGCACCGGGTTGATGGGCGGCGAGAACGGCGGCCATCATTGGGTCCCACAGCAGGCCGGAGACGTCGTTGATGATCTCGGCGCCGAGGTCGAGGGTGGCTTGCGCGGTGGCGGCGTGGTAGGTGTCGACGGAGACGATGGCTGAGGGGCGGGCCTTGAGGATGGCTTTGAGCACGGGCAGAATGCGGCGCTGCTCTTGCCCGACGGTGACGGGGGTGGAGTTGGGGCGAGTGGATTCGCCTCCAAGGTCGATGAGGTCCGCACCCTGATCAAGGAGCTTCAGGGCTTGATCGAGGGCGGCGACAGGGGTGAGAAAGCGGTTGCCGTCGAAGAAGCTGTCGGGGGTGACGTTGAGGATGCCGACGAGGAGAGTGCGGCGTCCGAGGGGCAGGGTCCGGGTGCGGAGTCGCCAGGTGAAGCGCGGGCGTGTGTTGAAAGACATAGTGTTTCCGAGCCGTTGATGGTGGACGGAACGGACGAGCAACGCATGATCGTCCAAGGCAGAATAGAGGACGTAAGAAGTGACGCCACAATAACGGTCCCGGGCGCTTTTCTTTGTTTGGTACAAATACGTTGTCAGACAGTCATAAGTTCTTTTTCTTTTGCTTTAAAGAGATCCTCAAGGCGCTTGATTTCGGCGTCGGTGAGCTGCTGGACCTCTTCGGTGGCGCGCTTTTCGTCATCGGCGGAGATGAGCTTGTCCTTGGCGGCTTTCTTGATGAGCTCGTTGCCGTCGCGGCGGATGTTGCGCATGGAGGTTTTGTGGCCTTCGAGGACGGCGGCTAGATTTTTGACGGCTTCCTTGCGGCGCTCCTCGTTCATGGGGGGGATGGGGACACGGATGATGCGGCCATCGTGCATGGGGTTGAAGCCCTGGTTGGAGGTGCGGATGGCCTTTTCGATGGCCGGGACGAGAGAGATCTCCCACGGCTGGACGAGGATAAGCTGGGCCTCGGGGGTGGTGATCTGGGCTACCTGGGAGACGGGCGTATCGGTGCCGTAGTAGTCGACCTTGACCTGGTCCAGCATGTGAACGCTGGCACGGCCGGTACGCGCGGAGAGAAGGTTGGCGCGGAAGTCGTCGACGGTCTTTTCCATGCGGGACTTGAGCTGCTGGTGTACGTCTTTGAGTGGGGGGATGTTGGCCATTCCTGATGGCATGGTGCCGTCCTTATGCGCGGTTGCGCCTTTGTGATTCTAGCGAATTACGAACGGGAGCGTGGTCTTGGGGAGCCGGGGTGTTTCGGCGGAAGGGTTAGAACGAAGCATAGAGCGTGATCGATCCATTGAGCGAGCGCGCCGTCGTTTTCCAGCGCAAGCGGGTGGACATGGACGTAGCCTATGGGGTGTTTGCTGCCCATGACGAGCGGGGAGCAGTGAGGTTGGGCGAGCGCCCATGGGTAGCGCTGCGGGCCCACGCGGACCATTAGGCCCTTCTTGCCCACGCCGCAGCACATATTGCCCGCGACGGTAAAGGTGCGGCTGCCGCCGATGGAGCGCTGTTCGGCGACATCGGTGCGGTTGTTGAAGAAAGCGCGGACGTCTTCGAGGAGGTGTTCGGTGTGATTCATACGGCACCAAGGGCACGAAGGCGGTCACAAGCATCGCGGAGGTCGGCGTCTTTTTTGGCGAAGCAGAAGCGCAGGAGGTTCTCGCCTTCCGGGCTGCCGGGGCGAAAAAACGCGGAGCCGGCGACTGAAGCGACACCGGTGCGGGCGAGGAGGTCGCGGGACTTTTCCGCGACGTTTGCCCCGCGCAAGGAGCCGGTGGCGGCAAGGATGTAGTATGCGCCGTCTGGAATGTGGGGGGTAAGGCCGGCGGCTCGAAGGGCGTCGACGAGTATGGTGCGCTTGGCGAGATGATCGGTTGAGAGCGAGGTGTAAAAGCTGGGGGGAAGTTGCTCGACGCCATCGGCTACACCATGTTGGAGGGGGGCAGGGGCGCAGACATACGCCATGTCGTGGAAATAGCCTATGGCTGGAATCCAGCGGGCGTCGGCGACGAGGTAGCCGATGCGCCAGCCTGTGACGGAGAAGGTTTTAGAAAAGCCAGACATGAGGATGGTGCGGGCGCGCATGCCGGGTAGGGAGGCTGGGCTTAAGTGCCTGGTTGGGATTTCCGAGGAATCCCACTCATCGCGGTGAGGCTGCGATGAATGGGGCACGGAGAGGTCTGGAACGAAGTGGTTTGTGTCCGGGAGCTTCGGGTAGATGAAGTGCTCGTAGATTTCGTCGGTGAAGAGGAAGAGGTCGTGGTCTTCGGCGATGATGGCGAGGGCTTCGAGCTCGGCGCGGGTGAAGACTTTGCCGGCGGGGTTGGAGGGAGTGTTGACAATGACGGCGCGGGTGCGCGAGGTGATGGCGGCGCGCAAGGCGGGAAGGTCGAGGGTCCACTCGGACTCGGAGGAAGCGATCGACGGGACCTGCATGGCGACGGGGACCGGGACTACGCGGAGACTTCGCAACATGCCCGCGTGATAGCCGTAGAAGGGTTCGAAGAGGAGGACCTCGTCGCCGGGGTTGAGGATGGCGGAGGCCGCGGCCTGGAAGGCTCCGGTAGCGCCGGAGGTGATGAGGATTTCGCGGTCGGGATCGACGCCGATGGCGTGGGTGCGGGCCATCTGGCCGGCGATGGCGCGGCGCAGGCGAGAGATGCCGTCGAGGCGGGTGTAGATGTTGTGGCCGTCGCGGATGGCGCGCTGGGCACCCTCGGAGACGATGGCGGGCGGGTCGGTGTCGCAGACGCCCTGGGCGAGATTGACGCCGCCGATGGCATCGCAGGCGACGGACATGGCGCGGATTTCGGACTGGATGGTACGGGGGGCGAGGTCGGAGAGGTGGAGGTTGTGGGTGGCTGTCATGCTTCTACGATTTTATTCCGCTTCCTCGCCGGGTTGGATCACGATCTCGGAAGGTAGCGGACTGAGTCCCAGGCCGCGGTTCTCTTTCTTCTTCTTGCGGGTGGGGTAAGCCTTCTCGGGTGGCGAGGGGGTGAGGATGTCCTGGAGCCGGCGCTCGATCGCAGACCAATACTTGACGTCGGCAGGGCGAGCGGAGGGTACGGACTGGCGCATGCGGGCGTACCAGAGGCTCCACTCGAGTTCCTTGTGGTTTTGGTTGTCGATGGCGGCCTGGACGCGGCGGAGTTCAGAGGGGAGGGCCATGGGTTCACTCAGGATGGTCGAAGGTTTCACGCACCGTCACTGATCCGGACTTGCTAATGGACGCAATGAACGGAGCGGGCTGCTGGTGGCTGATTGAATCAATTGCTGGAAGGGCACGCGCCACGGCATCACTCATCTCCTTGCCACTCAGATTGTTCGAAGTGAAGTAGAACATACGAACACCATTGCCTCTAACCGCTTCTTTCTCCAGATGATTCCAACGGATGCGCGCGTCCGATGTGAGCAGGCACCAGCCTCGTCTTCCAATTTCAGGCAGCCAGATCACATCTTCGGTGCCTGCGGGGAATGGTCGTGGTGCTTCTCGCATGAAATGCCTTGCGCTTCCAAGGCGGCAATCAGCTTTTGATTTCGGCAGTGATTCTCGTCAAGGAAGATGACGAGTTGGCTGGCCTCAATCAGGCCGCCTTGCCGAGGCTCATCTCCCATCGTATTGCGTCCTCGAGTACACTCGTCTCCACTTGATACTCCGCCGCCAGATCTTGAATAGAATCCCGAGCATTAAAGCGCCCGACGATGACCGAGGTTGATATGCCAGTCCCGGCCAACACCGGCTTTCCGAAGGACACCGTGGGGCTGATGGAAATGTTCCTAGGCTCATCTTCGCGTTCGGCAGTCACGAACGGATAGAGGCGGGAGACGTGACCGTCCGGATTTCTTTCTATTCTATGCAGGTAGAGTGCCACGAATTCCCGGATCTCCCGCTGCGAGCGCTTCGAAAGATTGATCACGCTATCTTCCTCCGTGATGCAGAGGTCGACACCATCTGTCTCGAAGGTTTGATCGAGTAGCGGGTGAGTGGTTTTGCGGATAGTAGCGAGTTCTGTAAGCGCTTTACGGATGCGCTGCAAAGGTAATGAATGGACCCGGCGCATTGCCTTTAAGACGTGTGCCTCCGCAAGATTATTGAACGAAAGCACCGAAGCGATCGGGGTCTTAATCAGACCATCTTGTCCGATCCAGCTTCTCAGCGTGGCGTTGCTGAGACCTGCGTATTGGGCTGCTAGATGGCAGCTATATACCGGCTGATCGAAGACGGACTCATGGACGCGCATCGTAGGTCCTACTGTATCGCATGACGAAGTGCAAACGGCTCTAGGCGAGGCCGGTGGATTCTGCTTGCTGCTGGGCGTGGTAGCTGGAGCGGACGAGGGGACCGGACTCTACATGCTTGAAACCTAAGGCGAGGGCTTCGTGCTTGAGGAAGGCGAACTCCTCGGGGGTGTAGAAGCGGCTCATGACAAGGTGGTCGCGGGAGGGGCGGAGGTATTGGCCGATGGTGAGGATGTCGACGTTGCGGGCGGCGAGGTCGCGGAAGACCCCGAGGAGCTCGTGCATTTCTTCGCCCATGCCGACGATGATGCCGGTTTTGGTAACGATGGTGCGATTCTGTTTGGCGGCGATGGATTTGGCGTTGGCGAGGAAGGCGAGGGAGCGCTCGTAGCGGCCGCCGGATTTGGCGATGCGGTAGAGGCGTGGGACGGTTTCGATGTTGTGGTTGAGAATCTCGGGGGCGGCGTCGACGACGGCGCGGAGGGCTTGCTCGTTGCCCTGGAAATCGGGGGTGAGGACTTCGATGCGGGTGCCGGGGGATTGGGCGCGTATCTCGCGAATGACTTCGACGAATGCCTGGGCGGCGCCGAGGTTGTCGTCATCGCGGTTGACGCTGGTGATGACGGCGTGGGCGAGGCCGAGCTGGGCGACGGCGTAGGCGACGCGGCGGGGTTCGTCGAGGTCGATAGGTTCTGGGCGGCCCTTGGGGACGGCACAGAAGCCGCAGCGGCGGGTGCAGAGGTTGCCGAGCATCATGAAGGTGGCGGCTTTTTGGTTCCAGCACTCGCCGATGTTGGGGCAGTGGGCGGACTCGCAGACGGTATGGAGATGGAGATCGCGGGCGAGCTTCTTGAGCGCGTGGAAGGTGTCGCCGCCGGGAGCGCGGGCCTTCAGCCACTCGGGCTTGCGCGCCGGGACTTTGGGGCCGAGATCGATCTGCACGAGATCTGTTGCGAGTTGGAGTGTCGCGG
>CAXTPN010000165.1:0-5317 GCA_964246125.1 uncultured Acidobacteriaceae bacterium | reverse complement strand
GTGCGGTGGCGGTGGCGAATGGCGTGGTGCTGGCGGGCCCGGGCGATCCGAACGATGCGACGGACTCATACTATGGCGCGGGCATTCTGCGGTCTGCGGATGGCGGCGTGACGTGGACGCTGGCGCAGGGTTCGCAAGATGGCGTGGCGGGGAACCACAGCTTTTTCGGGTTGGCCGTGGCAGGCTTCGCGGCGTCGTCCGTCAGCCCGTCGCTGATGGTTGCGGCGCTGTCGCAGGCGGCGGAAGGAACGCTGGTGAATGCGCCGGACGGCACCTACAGCGTGCCGGGCTTGTACTGGTCGAGCGACGCGGGTGTGACGTGGCATATGGCGACGATCCTGGACGGAGCGCAGGCAGTGCAGACGCCGCAAGCGCACGCAGCGAGCGGAAACGCGGCGACGGCAGTGGTTTGGAACCCGATGCGTCAGCGTTTCTATGCGGCGGTCAGGTTCCATGGGTACTACGAATCGGCGGATGGGATGACCTGGACGCGGCTGGCGCATCAGCCGGGGGCAGGGTTGACGGCGACGGCTTGCCCAACGGCGGCAGCGGCGGCGAGTTGCCCGATATTTCGCGGGGCGCTGGCGGTGCAGGCTGCGACGGGGGATACATTTGCGCTGACGGTGGATGCGGCGAATAGCGATGAAGGGCTGTATCGGGATGCATGCGGGTTGAGCGCGGGGGCGTGTGGAAACGCCGTGGTCACGTTCGGCACCGCGCTGAATGCGACGCCGCTCGAGGTGGGCAGTGGAAGCCACGAGATATCTCAGGGGGACTACAATCTCGCGCTTGCGGCGGCGGCTTCGGGTGTCGACACGATCTTGTATGCGGGGACGATCGATCTTTACCGCTGCAGCCTGGCGGCTGGATGCAACCTGCGCAACACCACCAACGCCGAAAATGGGTGCGCGAACTCGGCGCTGGTGGCTCCTGCGCAGCATGCCATTGCAACGCTGGCGGGCGCGGGGGGGCCGCTGGTTTATCTGGGGAACGATGGCGGAATGTGGCGATCGACCGACGGCGTCAATGAGACGGGCGGGGTTTGCTCGCTGGCGGATGCGGGTCACTTTCAAAATCTGAACGGCGGGCTTGGATCGCTGGCCGAGGTGGTGAGTTTCGCACAGTCGCCATCGGATGCGGGCAGCCTAATTGCGGGGCTGGGCGCGCTGGGAACGGCGGGGACGGGCACTGTTACAAATAGCTGGGCGCAGCTGGCGACAGGCGAGGGCGGCACGGTTGCGATCGATCCGGCGAACCCGCTGCTGTGGTATCTCTCGACTGGCGCGGGCGTCAATATTGGACGATGCGTCAAGGGGGCCGCTTGTACCTCGGCGGACTTTACGGGGACGGTGATCGGCGCGGCGCAGGTTGCGGGCGACGCCGCCGAGATCCATGCTCCGTGGCTGCTGGATCCGGGGTTGAGCACGAATCTGATCGCGGGAACCTGCCGGGCGTGGCGCGGGCCGGCGACCGGCGGTTCGTTGTGGTCGAGCTCGAATGCAATCAGCGCGCCGTTTGGAGCTGCGGCAGCTGCGGCGTGCAGCGCGAGTTTGCCGCTAGTGCATTCGCTGGGAGCGGGCGGGCCCGTGAGCGCGGCCGCGAATGCGCAAAACGCCGGTTCTCCGGCGATCTACGCGGGCCTGGCGGGAACGCTGGATGGCGGGCACGGCCTGGGCGGGCATGTCTTCGCGACGACGGCGGCAAACATTGCAAACAGCGCGACGGCATGGACGGATGTCGGCAGGTCGATCGTCAGCAATGACGCCGCGGATGCGGGCGTGTTCAACCCCGGCGGCTTCGATGTGTCGTCTGTGGCTGTGGACTCGCACGATGCAACGGGACGCACGGTATATGTAACAGTGATGGGCTTTGCCGGGAACGGGACCAACGCCCCGCATGTGTACCGGTCTGTCGATGCGGGCGGTCACTGGGTAAATATCTCGTCGAACCTACCCAATGCGCCGGCCAATAGCGTGCTGGTGGACCCAAACGATGCAAACACCCTCTATGTGGCGCTGGACACAGGAGTGTATGTAACTACGCAGGTTGCAAGTTGCACCAGCACGAACTGCTGGAGCGTGCTGGGCAATGCGCTGCCGAATGCGCCCGTGATTGAGTTGGATGCGGCGGCCGCCATGCCCACTGGGGACGGACGCACCGGCGAACTGAGGGCGGGAACGTATGGGCGCGGCATCTGGCAGATACCGCTTCTGACGGCCACCAGCCCCGCGATGCCGGCGATCGCTCTCAATCCAACTTCTGTTACATACTCGACGCAGCAGGTTGGCACTGTGAGTAGTTATGTAACAGTGACAGTTACGAATACTGGAAATGCAAGCCTGATGGTTTCGAGCGTGACCACGACAGGAGATTTTAACGAGACGGACAGCTGCGTTGGTGCAGCGATTGCGCAGGGTGCGACGTGCGCGGTGCAGGTGCGGTTTGCGCCGACGGCGGCTGGGACGCGAACTGGCGTGCTGACGGTCTACGGGAACGTTGCGGGAGGGCAGGCTACGGTCGCGTTGAGCGGGACGGGCACGCCGCCGGCTGCCATCGTGCTTACGCCTGCGGCGCTCACCTTTGTTTCGACGAGCGTGGGAGCGACGAGTTCGGTCTCGAACATCACCATCTCGAATACCGGCGGGACAACGGCCAACGTGCAAACGCCCGTGATTTCGGGGGACTTCAAAATGTCAGCCAACACTTGCACGGGATCGCTGGCGCCTTCGACAGGATGCACCGTCTCGATCGTGTTCGCGCCGACCGCATCAGGGACGCGCAGTGGGACACTGACTGTTACAGATGACGCGGGCACGCAGGTCGCGAGCCTTAGCGGAGTGGGAACGAACCCGGCGACGGACTCGCTGACGCCACTTACATTGAGCTTTACGGGAACGCAGTTGAATGCGGCTAGCGCGGCGCAGCAGGTGACACTGACGAACGCAGGCGATGTGGCGCTGACGCTCATCGCGGCGCAGATCACGTCGGGCGATTTTACCGTGGTGAACGGGTGCGGAAACTCGCTGAACGCGCATGCGAGCTGCGCGTTCAGCATAGGCTTCGCGCCGAAGAGCGTCGGTGCGCAGGCCGGGGTGCTGACAGTGTCGGACCAGTTCCGCAGCCAAATCGTACAGTTGAGCGGTCTGGGGCTGGCACCCCCGGGAGTGTCGCTTTCGCCGGTGAATGGCGTTGCATTTGGCGCAGTGGGAGTGGGGCTGAATTCAGCCGTGCAGACGGTCACGCTCACGAACAACGGCGGGGTGCCGCTGAGTTTGACGAGCATAACCGCAACCGGCGATTTCGCGCTGGCGGCGGGCCTGAATACATGCGGAAGCTCCGTGGCGCCGGGGGCGGTCTGTACCGTGGGACTCGTGTTCACGCCGACGGCATCGGGGGCGAGAAGCGGGAGCGTGATCTTCGTGGACAACGCGGCGAACTCGCCCCAGACGGTTGGGCTTGCAGGAACGGGCGTGGACTTCGCGGTCGCCGCCAGCGGGACTTCGACGATGACGATTGCGAGCGGGCAGACGGCGACGTATGCGTTGCTGTTGAACTCGGCGGCGGGCCTGCCGGGCAGCGCGGCGTTCACTTGCTCCGGCGTGCCGGCGCATGCGATCTGTACGGTGAATCCGGCAAGCGTGACGCTGGGTGGCACAACCGCGTTCACGGTCACCGTGGCGACGGGGCTGGCGAGCGCGGCGGTCGATGGTCCGCGCATGCCGTGGAGCGCGAAGTTGACATGGCTTGCTCTGCTGCTTCCCGTGGGGTTGTTGCGGCGAAGGCGCTGGCTGAAACGAGTGGCTCTGGCGATTGCGCTGATAGGAGTGAGCGGGTGCTCGGCGGGCAGGCTGGTGCCGTCGGACGGCAGCAGCGGCGCGACCATTACAGTGACGCCGAGTGGGAGCTATTCGCTTGTGGTTGCGGGCTCGAGCGCGGGTCTGGTGCGCACGGTGGGGCTGACGCTGGTGGTGCAGTAGTCAGCAGGCCTGGCCGGCCGCGAAGCCGGAGGCCCAGGCCCATTGAAAGTTGTAGCCGCCCAGCCAGCCGGTAACATCGACGACCTCGCCGATGAAGTAGAGGCCGGGGACTTTGCGGGATTGCATCGTCTTGGCGTCAAGTTCGGCGGTGTCGACGCCGCCCGCGGTGACCTCCGCCTTGGCGTAGCCTTCAGTGCCCGCGGGGACGATACGCCAGGAGTGGAGTTGCGCTTCAAGCGCGGCGATGGTGGCATTGCCGAGAGTTCGCTGGGCAGGTTTGACAGGAAGGTGCAGGGAGAGCCAGCGTTCAACCCAGCGAGCAGGCAGGACAGCCCGAAGGGCGGCGTGGGCGGCGGCGAGATCGCGCGGAGCGTCGGGTGCGAGGAGTGGCGCAAAGACGTTCTGGCGGGGGGCGAGGTCGAGCGCGATCGTGTCGCCGGGGGACCAGTAGGAGGAGATTTGCAGGATGGCAGGGCCGCTGAGTCCGCGATGAGTGATGAGCGATTTTTCTCGAAAAGAGGGTGCGGGGCTGGCGCGAGGCGAGGCTGGTTTGTTGATTGTGGCGATGGTGTTCGCGGAGACGCCGGACAGGTCGCACCAGGAGGCGTGGTCTAAGCTGCTGAAAATAAAGGGGACCAGTGCGGGCCGAGGCTCGACGACGCCTAGGCCGAACTGGCGGGCGAGGTCATAGCCGAGGCCGGTGGCGCCCATTTTGGGGATGGAAAGGCCGCCGGTGGCGACGATCAACGAGTTTGCGTGGAGGACGCGCACGGAGGTGTTGATGGCAAAGGAGTTGTGAGTGCGGGTGACCGTTTGAATGGAGGTGTTGAGCTGAATGCGGACGTGGGCGTCGAGGGCTTCGCGTTCGAGCATGTCGACGATGTCGCGGGCGGTGCGGTCGCAGAAGAGCTGGCCTAAGTGCTTCTCATGGTAGGGGATGCGGTGCTTTTGGACGAGCTCGATGAAGTCCTGGGGGCTGTAGCGGGCGAGGGCGGACTTGGCAAAATGAGGGTTCTCGGAGAGGAAATTATCGGCGCTGACATGCAGGTTGGTGAAGTTGGAGCGGCCTCCGCCGGAGATGAGGATTTTCTTGCCGATACGGTCGGCGTGATCGAGCAAAAGCGTTTGTTTGCCGCGTTTACCAGCCTCGATGGCGCACATCAGGCCGGCGGCCCCGGCCCCGAGGATCACTACATCGACGTGTTGCACGAGCGTCCTTTTTGTGGTGTGGAGTGGTAAACGTGCGTGGAAAGCGTGGAAAGTTGCAGGCTCTATTTTAGGCCGTGCGACGATGGAAGGATGGCGGATCGGGGCGAGGTCAAGGCGTTGCGGGTGGGCGA
>CAXTPN010000164.1:0-5323 GCA_964246125.1 uncultured Acidobacteriaceae bacterium | reverse complement strand
TGGTCGAAGCCCTGGTTTCGGAGCCACATGGTGACGGAGAGGGAGCGTGCACCGTGGTGGCAGAAGACGACGATGGGCTGGTCGGGATCGAGTTCGGCGTGGGCGCGGGAGGTGATCTCGCCCATGGGGATGAGGGTGGCGCCGGGGATGGCGGCGGTGGCAGCTTCCCAGGGCTCACGCACGTCAAGCAGGAGGGGTGCCTGGGGAGTTCCCTGGGTGTCGGCGCGAAGCCTCACAAAGGCTTCAGGAGTCAGTTCGGGGTCTAGCATGAGTCAAGGATAAATGGTCGGAGTTGAAATAACATACAGGGAGGGTTTGCGCTGACCGCCTGTACTACGAGCGTTCGTTTTCTGCATCTGAATGAGTGCGGTATTCGTGCAAGAGCGGGTTAGAGGAAGGATGTGGGAGTTGCAAGAACGAGTGCTGATTGTGGAAGACGAGCTGCATGCGCGAACCGGGTTGACCGAGCTGGTCGGATCGTGGGGGTATGAGGCAGACTGCGCCGTGGATGGGGTGGAGGCGCTGGACGCGGTGGAGAGGTGGTCTCCGGCGATTGTGGTGACGGACTTGAAGATGCCGCGCATGGATGGGATGGAGTTGCTGCGGCGGCTCGCAGATCGGCCGGAGAAGACCTGCGTGGTGATGCTGACGGCGCAGGGGTCGATCGAGAGCGCGGTGGAAGCGATGCGCAGCGGGGCATGGGACTACCTGCCCAAGCCTGTGGAGCCGGCTCGGCTGAAGGCTATCCTGCAGAGCGCGTGCCGCCAGAGGGAGGCGGAGATTGAGACTTCGAGCAGGAAACCGGCCAAGACGGCAGGAGCCCTAGGAGAGCTGGTGGGAAGCACTCCGGAGATGAAGGCGGTGTTCGACCTCGTGGAACGGGTGGCGTCGTCGAATGTAAGCGTACTGGTGACGGGGGAGAGCGGGACGGGGAAGGAGTTGGTGGCGCGGGCGCTGCACGATCTATCGTCGCGGCGGAACAAGCCGTTTGTGGCGGTGAACTGCGCGGCGATACCGGAGACGCTGATTGAGAGCGAGATCTTTGGACACGAGAAGGGCGCGTTTACGGGGGCGGTGGAGCGGCGCGCGGGGTGCTTCGAGTTGGCCGAGGGTGGAACGATGCTGCTGGACGAGATTGGGGAGATGCCGGCGGCGACGCAGGCGAAGCTGCTGCGGGTGCTGGAAGACCGCAAGCTGCGGCGGCTGGGCAGCAAGGTGGAGACTCCGGTGGATGTAAGGGTGATTGCGGCGACGAACAAGGACCCACAGACGGCAGTGGCGTCGGGGTATCTGCGCGGTGACCTTTATTACCGGCTGAATGTGTTCAACGTGCATATGCCTCCGCTGCGGTCGCACAAATTGGATATTCGGCCGATTGCGGAGAAGATGATCGCGGATATGAATGAGAAGCATGGGTGCTCGGTGACGGGCATGACGGCGGAGCTCTTGACGCGGATGGATATTTACCAGTGGCCGGGAAATGTGCGGGAACTGCGGAATACGATTGAGCGTGCTGTGGTGCTGGCTGGTACGGGAATGTTGGGCGCGCAGCATCTGCCGCCGGGGTTTGGCGAGCGGGCGGCCGAGAGCGGGGCCATCGCAGCGAGCGATACGGCAGTCCATGTGGAGGTGGGAACGACGGTCGATGAGGCGGAACGCCAATTGATCTTGAAGACACTGACCTCGACGTATAACAATAAGACTCGGGCGGCGGAGATTCTTGGTATCAGCACAAAGACATTGCAGAATAAGTTGAAAGAATATTCGGCGGCAGGGACCCGGTAGCAAGGCTCTGGATCGTGTCAGGATCGTCCGGCGATGAGACAGGAGCAGACCCTGTTTAAGAGCAAATGAGACGCGAACGGAGCGACGATGCGGCTGAAGACGAAATTGGTGCTGGCCGCGACGGCGGTGACGTTTGCGATGGTGATTGCGCTGTCGCTGCTGTTCCTGGGGGAACTGCTGCGGCAGAGGATCGCGCAAACGGCGTCGACAACCGACGTGATGGCCCGGCAGGTGCTGATGATGACGCGGCAGGCAGTCGAGGTGGGACTGGGAACGCAGCCGCCGGTCGACGGCACGGATGAGGCGTTGAATGCGGCGGTGGGGGACGCACTGAGAAGCCATCAGCCGCTGCTGGATACGATGGACTCGTTTGTGCGCTATAGCTCGTCGGTTCTGGACGCGAGCGTTACAGACTCGCATGGGCTGACGCTGGTCTCTACCGATCCGCAAGCACTGGGCCAGCCCGTGGCTTCGCGGATGGGATTCGACCGGCTGCGCGATGCGGGACCGCTGATGCAGGTACGGGCCGTGCTGGGCACGCCGCGCGTGCTGGATGTGGCATTGCCGCTGGACCGGAACGGCAAGCCGTTTTTGACGGTTCATGTGGGCGTGCGATCAACATTTTTGAAAAACAATTATTTGCCCCGTTTGCGCGATGGGTTGCTGCTGGCGCTGGTGTGCGCGCTCATCTCCACGCTGGCGGCGGGACTGCTGACGCACATGGCGGTGCGGCCGATCGAAGACATTAGCCGCAGGCTGGAGCGGCTGACCGGCACGCCGGAGATGGAACCGATGCCGCGGGCACTCACGAAAGGACGCTTTGCGGAAGGAGAGGACGCGGTGGTGCGGGTGAGCGACACGATCGACCGTCTTGGCCGCAGGATACGAACGAGCGAGGCGGTCTACACGAACCTGCAAACCAACCTGAACCAGATGCTGGATACGCTGCGGGATGGGGTGGTGCTGTTCACCGCGGAGCGGCGGGCAGTGATGGTGTCGGATGCGGTGGCGAATTTTGTAAATCCAGATGGCAAGCCGTTGGTTGGGCGGGGCGTGGCGGAGATATTCGGAGCGAATACCGCGTTGGGCACCGCGGTACTGGATGCGTTTGCCGGAAGGCAGCATGTGGCCGCGGAACGCGTGCGGATGGAGGATGGGCGAGAGGTGGAGTTTTCGCTGGATTGGCTGGAAGAGGGAGGCGTGGACCATGACAGGCGTGGCGGCCGCATGGGCACGCTGTTGACGCTGCGGGATCGCGGGTCGGCGCTGAAGCTGGAGCAGGAGTTGGAGGTGTCGCGGAGGCTTGCGGCGGTGGGCCGTTTGACCGCGGGCGTAGGCCATGAGGTGAAGAACCCGATCAATGCGATGGTGGTTCACCTGGAGTTATTGCGGTCGAAGCTGGAGGCGGCGGGCGAAGGACGATCGTTCCTTTCGGGTGCGCAGAGGCATGTTGAAATATTGGCGGGGGAGATGGAGCGGCTGGACCGTGTAGTGCAGACACTGGCGGACTTTACGCGGCCGATGGAACTGCGGATTGAGGAGATGAACCTGAGCGATGTCGTGGAGGCGGTGGTGGAACTGACCTCGGGCGAGATGGAGGCGCATCACGTCGAGTTTGTGTGCAGACTCGAGGATTCGGTGATGGTGAGGGCCGACGGCGAGATGCTGAGGCAGGCGCTGCTGAACCTGGTTCTGAACGGAATGCAAGCCATGCCGCATGGAGGGGCGTTGCGGATCATGGTGCGGCAGGAGAAGGATACGGCGGTAGTTGAAGTGGAAGATCAGGGCGAGGGAATCGCGCCGGAGCTGATGCCGCGGATCTTCGATCTTTATTTCACGACGAAGGCCAAGGGAAGCGGGATTGGACTGGCTATGACGTACCGGATTGTGCAGATGCATGGCGGTGCTATGGATGCCGCGTCCGAGCCCGGCAATGGCGCGGTATTCACGATGCGTCTGCCGGCCGTGGCCGCCGCGCCGGCTGAGATCAAGATGCATGGGCGTTTGGCTGTAGGGAGCCGGGCATGAACGCGGGCTGGATGCGGGCTGGATGGCAGGCCGCCGTGCTGGGGCTGTTGCTGGCGGGCGTGACGGGATGCAGGCATAAGACGAAGGTGGCGGTGGTTCAACTGCCTGCGCCGCAGCAACTGCCGGTGGATACCACGGCAAAGGCAGAGGCGCAGCCGTGGGTGCAGACGGTGCCGCTGCAGCCGACCCCGTTGCCTGCGGTGACGGTTCCAACCAAGAAGGTTAAGAAACCTCGGAAGCAGGTGGCTTCCGCAGTGCCGCCGCCTGCCCCTGCCGCTCCGGTGCAGGTGGCGAGCTCGGGGCTATCGCCGGAAGCGAATGTGATCGGGTCGCTGACGCCCGGCGGCAACGACGTTCCACAGCTGCGAAAACAGGCTGCGGAGTTGATTGCAGCCTTGGAAAAGAGGCTGGTGTCGCTGCCGGCAGAGGTGAAGGAGAAAGAGAAGGAACAGCTGCTGCGAGTTAGGAACTTCGAGCGACAGGCACAGACGGCGCTGGACGCAGGGGACTCAGATGGGGCGGTCACGCTGGCGACGAAGGCGAAGGTGCTGCTGGATGATCTGGTGAAGTAGTGACAGCGGGAGATGGCAGCGACGAGCAGCCGCTGTTTGCGGTTCAAGCGGCTGCGCCGTGGCAGTTTTTGAACTTCTTTCCTGAGCCGCAGGGACAGCGATCGTTGCGACCTACTTTTTCTCCGGATTTTCGTGTGGCCACCGCGGTCGCGGCTGAGGCACCGGCTTGGCGGGCTCCGACGAGTTCGCGCTCTTTTTTCCGTTGGAACTCGCGCTCAAGTGCGTCGATGGTGGTGGTCGGAGCGCGGGTGGGAATTGCTGCACAGGGGCTGGCTGGGGAGGACGGGGTGCCTGGGCAGCGGCTAATTGCTCGGCGGTCTCGATGGGCTGGCCGTCGGGGCCGATGATCTGCATGCGGAAGAGGTGGCGCGCGGTGTCTTCCTGAAAGCGGAGCATCATGGCTTCGAACATGTCGAAGGACTCTTTTTTGTAGGCGACGAGTGGGTCCTGCTGGGCGTAGCCGCGGAGGCCGATGCCCTCTTTCAGGTGGTCCATGGCGAGGAGATGATCCTTCCATAGGCCGTCAAGGACGGAGAGCATTACGATGCGCTCGTGGTAGCGCATTTGAGGAGGGGTGAGGATTTGCTCCTTGATGTCGTAGCGAGCGCGGAGTTTTTCGAAGATGGTTTCGCCGAGGTCGTGGCGGGAGAGAGTGGGGTCGAGGGAGATGGTCTGGTTCGACCCCACCTCAGACGATAGAGCCGTCTGAGATGGGGCACCCGGATCGTTTGCGGTGAAGCGGGCGCCGAAGATGTCGTGGAGCTGCTCGAAGGCTTTGTCGAGGTTCCATTCGTCGGGAGTGATCTTGTCTGGGGCGTACTCGTCGAGGATGTTGGAGAGGATGGTGGAGGTGTAGTCCTCGGTAATGAGCTGCTTCTGGTCTACGCCTTCCATGAGCTGGCGGCGGAGGCCGTAGACGGCTTCGCGCTGCTTGTTCA
>CAXTPN010000163.1:0-5406 GCA_964246125.1 uncultured Acidobacteriaceae bacterium | reverse complement strand
GCTTTCGACGAGCGAGTTGCTCGGCGCTCCGCTCGTGCTGTACTTCTACCCGAAGGACATGACCAAGGGCTGCACGATCGAGGCGCACAACTTCGAGCGCGACACGGCGAAGTACACGGCGCTGAACGCGGTGGTGCTGGGCGTGAGCCTGGATACGGTCGAAAGCCACAAGACGTTCTGCACGAAGGACAGCCTGAACTTCAAGCTGCTGGCCGATCCCGAGGGCAAGGTGATCGACGCGTATGGAGTGCCGACGGTGACGATGCAGGCGCCCACGGGGCCGGTGAAGATCGCGAAGCGCGACACCTACCTGATCGGGCCGGACGGCAAAGTGCTGAAGTTCTGGGAGGTGAAGGACGTGAATACGCATAGCGACGAGGTACTGGCGGCCATTACCGAATTGAAGAAGTAACGGCAGACGCAGAAAGGCCCGGACTCTCTGATGAGGGACCGGGCCTTTTTGCTTGCCTTGCATTACGGACTGCGTAGTTCTGCTGCGTTGCCTAGTGCGGTTGAACTACTTGGTGGTCTTCTTTGCAACAGTCTTCTTGGCTACGGCTTTCTTTGCAGGAGCCTTCTTGGCTACGGCTTTCTTTGCCGGAGCTTTTTTGGCCACTGCCTTCTTCGCGACGGTCTTCTTTGCTGCTGCTTTCTTCGTTGCCAAAGTAGTACCTCTCTTGGTTGATTTTTTACTGCTTGCGGTGCTCCTGTTGCCGGCTGCTTTTTTGGAAGCAGTCTTCCCGCCGCGCAGAGCACTGACTTTCTTCGCGGCAGATGCTGAGATGGAAGAGGAGACACCCTTCTTTGCGGGCGTCTTTTTGGCCGGGGCCTTTGCCGGAGCCGACTTCTTCGCGGTAATTTTCTTGGCGGGTAATTTCTTTGCCGGAGCTTTCTTTGCGGGAGCTTTCTTTGCCGGAGCTTTCTTTGCCGGCGCTTTCTTTGCGGGCGCTTTCTTTGCGGGAGCTTTCTTCGCTGGGGCGGCAGACTTCTTTTTCGCGGGAGCTTTCTTCGCAGGCGTTGATTTGTCGGCCGGCTTGCCCGCTGCCGGCGAGAGCACCGCACTCAATGGGGTTTCAGCTTCGTTGGGAACTGGGAGGATGGACTCTTCGGCAGGCGGTTCGTATGGATCGACGGGGGTGGAGGGGCTAGCGGTCAGGACGGCTTCTTCAGAGTGAGTGGTTAGGGGAGCGTCGTCTGCGTCCTCGTCTTCGTCCTCGTCATCCTCATCTTCGTCTTCGTCATCTTCGTCTTCATCTTAATCTTCATCTTCATCTTCATCGATGTCATTTTCATCATCATCAGAGGTGAGGGTGACCTCCTCTTCTTCCTCGTCTTCATCCTCCTGCTCAATCGAGCCGCGACTGGCGGGGGTTTCGTCCAGTTCGTCGTCGTGCTCGGCCTGTGCGTGTTGTGGAATGATCTCTTCTAGCTGACCGTCGTGTTTCATGCTTTATCCCCTGCGTATGAAGTCGTGCCTGGGTCATTTCCATTGGCCCATTGCATTGCGTTGCGCGTCAGTATGCGCGCGCGATTCTAGCAACACGCTAGACCACTGCGCTAGCGAAGGCAAGCAATCTTTTCGATGATGAAGCTCATCGTGCAGCCTTGCGTTTTGCTTGTGTCGAATTTGTGTGCGATCGGGCGCTGGAAGAGTGGGCTGAAGAGCGGCTCGCGGTGCGCGATGTGGTCTTCGACCTGGCACCTTTTGATGCTCGGGAAGAGCCTCGGCGCGCGCCGCGGGCGGATGCGCGCCGTCCCCGTCCGCGCGCCGACGGCGCAAGCCGCACAGGCTCCGCGACGTACAGCACGCGGCCCGGCTTGAGGCTGGAAGTGGAGAGCTTGTTCCACCTGCGCAACTGGTCGGTGGAAATGTTGAAGCGGTCGGCGACGGCGACGAGCGTATCTCCACGGCGCGCGGTGTAACGCTGAGGGGACCGCGCGGCGGCAACGGATTCGACAGGCACGACGAGCTCATCGCCAACGCTCATGGGGTCTTGCGCGGTGATGCCGTTGGTCTCGGCGACTTCGGTGGCGTGGGCGTGCAGCGATGTGGCGATGGCTTCGAGGGTTTCTCCGGGCTTGACGATGTGGAAGCGCCAACTGCCGCGGCGATCGGTGGGAATGTCTCTTAGACGATCGGTGAACAGCGTCTTGGTTCCGGGTGGTATGTGCAGGTCGAAGCTGATGTCGCGCGGAGTGGAGAGGCGCAGGAGCGCGGGATTGAGCGCGACGATCTCCTGCACGGAGACCTCGGTGACATCGGCAACGAGGCGCATATCGATGGGATAGTCGACGGAGACTGTGTCGTAGATGACGGCGGGGCTGGGAGTGAGCTTGTCCAGGCCATACTTTTCAGGGTTCTTGGCCATGATGATGGCGGCGAGAATCTGCGGGACGTAGGCGCGGGTCTCGGCGGGCATGGCGTTGCGGCGGTAGAGCTCCCAGAAGTCGGCGTAGCCGGTGCGCTGGATGGCATGCTGCATGCTGCCGGGACCCCAGTCGTACGCGGCCATGGCGAGGTACCAGTCGCCGAACATTCCGTAAAGCTTCTTGATGTACTTGGCGTAGGCGCGGGTCGCCTTTTCGGGGTCGAAACGGTAGTCGTAAAAGCCGTTACGGGAGAGGCCGTACTCGGCGCCGTCGCGGACCATGAACTGCCACATGCCGCCGGCGCCGGAGCGTCCGTTGACGGCCTGAGGCTGGAAGCCGGACTCGGCTACGGCGAGGTAGATGAGATCCTGCGGGACGCTCTCCTCGCGCAGCGTGTTCTGGATGAGGCCGCGGTACTTTCCGACGCGCCGCAGCGACGCCGCCATGTGCTTGCGGAAGTTTTCCGATTGCGAGAAGACGCCGATGTAGCCGGCGACCTCATCGTTGATGACGAGGGGCAAATCTGACTGGATGCTGAGCTCGGTTTTGAGCTTGGCGACGAGCTCGGGGTTGGGCGCGAAGGTGAGGTCTTCGGCGATGTCGAGGGGAGCGGCTTCGAGCTTGGGCGTGAGGCCATTGCCTTGCTTGAGCGCGGCCATCTCAAGCCCGTTGATGGCGTCGAGCAGGCGGTTGAACTCGTCTGACAGCGGGCCTTCGGACTTGAGGTCCAGGCCGCTCGCGAGCATGGTGTCGACCGCGTAGTCGAAGTCGAGGCGCGCGGCATCGAGGCGGTTGGCGCGGTAGTTCTGGACGCCGGAGTTGTAGCTGGACTCAGCTTTGGCGATGAGCTGCTGGACCTTGGCGCTGTTCTGATCCGGGAGCTGCGGCGCGGCGGCCGTGGTGGCTTGTAGAGGCGCTCCGGGCTTGGCTGCGGGGGGCGGCGCGGTCTGCGTCAGAGTGGGCGCGGTCTGCTTCGCGGAGGTCTTTTGCGGTGAGGATGGGGGAGGGTCGCCGGGGCAGCCCGCGAGTAGAAGCATGGGCGCACAGAGCAGGGCGAGCGAGAGGCGGCGTAAGAGTTTTGATTCGATCATCAATGAGTGTGTCGGAGGCGCGGTGGAAGGGTACGTCTGATTGTAAGACGGACTGAGGGTGTCGTGAGTTTGGGTCGAGCGCAAAAGCATGCTGGAAATGCGCGCGGCGGGGCGATGGTAGCATCGACTGGAGCGCTTGTTTTCCGGGCGCTTGAACCCTTCTATGGATCCCCAGTACATCCGCAACTTTGCGATCATCGCACATATCGACCATGGCAAGAGCACTCTTTCGGACCGCCTGCTGGAGCTGACAGGCTCGCTGACCGAGCGCGAGATGCAGGCGCAGGTGCTGGACGCGATGGACCTGGAGCGCGAGCGCGGCATCACGATCAAGGCGCATACCGTGCGCATGATGTACAAGGCGCATGATGGCGAGACGTATCAGCTGAACCTGATCGATACGCCGGGGCATGTGGACTTTTCGTATGAGGTTTCGCGGTCGCTGGCGAGCTGCGAGGGCGCGCTGCTGGTGGTGGACGCGAGCCAGGGCGTGGAGGCGCAGACGCTGGCCAACGCTTACCTGGCGATCGCGGGGGGGCTGGAGATCATCCCGATCATCAACAAGATCGACTTGCCGAGCGCGGATATCGAGCGGACCAAGGAGATGATCGAGAAGAGCGTGGGGCTGCCCGCGGACGACGCGGTGGCGGTGAGCGCGAAGACAGGGCTGAATGTGGAGAAGATTCTGGAGGCTGTGGTGACCCTGCTGCCGCCTCCGCTGGGCGACCCGGAAGCTCCGCTGCAGGCGCTCATTTTCGACTCGTGGTTCGACGCGTATCGCGGGGTGATCGTGCTGGCGCGGATCATCAACGGACGGCTCAAGAAGGGCATGAAGATCAAGGTGATGTCGAACGGCAAGCAGTTCGACGTGGACTCGATGGGGGTGATGACGCCGAAGCCGCTGGCGCTGGATGAGCTTTCGGCGGGCGAGGTGGGGTTCTTCGTGGCAACGATCAAGAACGTTGCGGATACAAAGGTGGGGGACACGATTACGGAGGTGGAGAGGCCGTGCGCGGAGGCTCTGCCGGGGTTTGAAGACATTAAGAGCATGGTGTTCGCGGGGCTGTATACGGTGGATTCGCATGAGCACGCGATGCTGCGGGATGCGCTGGAAAAGCTGCGGCTGAACGATGCGAGCTTCTCATTCGAGCCGGAGAGCTCGGTGGCGCTGGGGTTTGGGTTTCGCTGCGGTTTTCTGGGGTTGCTGCATCTGGAGATCATTCAGGAGCGGCTGGAGCGCGAGTACGACCTGGACTTGATTACGACGGCCCCGGGGGTGCGCTACAAGATCACGCTGACCAGCGGGACGGTGGTGGAGGTCGACAATCCTTCGCGGTGGCCGGACCCAAGCGAGATCGAAACGATCGAAGAGCCGGTGATCATTGCGAAGATTCTTACGAATGAAGAATATGTTGGCGGCATTCTGAAGCTGGTGGAAGAGAAGCGCGGGCGTCAGAAGAATATGGAGTACGTCTCGGACACGCGGGTGCTGATTACCTATGAGCTGCCGCTGAATGAGATTGTGCTCGACTTCTACGACCGGCTGAAGACAGTGTCGCGGGGGTATGCTTCGCTCGACTATCAATTGGCGGGAAGCTGGATTTCGCCGATGGTGAAGATGGATATTCTGATCGGCGGGGACGCGGTGGATGCGCTGTCGATCATCATCCACAAGGACTTCGCGCAAAATCGCGGGCGGGCGCTGGTGTCGAAGATGCGGGAGCTGATTCCGCGGCAGATGTTCGAGGTGGCGATCCAGGCGGCGATCGGGTCGAAGGTGATCGCGCGGGAGACGGTGACGGCGATCCGCAAGAACGTGATTGCGAAGTGCTATGGGGGGGACATCAGCCGCAAGCGCAAGCTGCTGGAGAAGCAGAAGGAAGGCAAGAAGCGGATGAAGCGGATCGGCAAGGTGGATATTCCGCAGGAGGCGTTCCTGGCGGTG
>CAXTPN010000162.1:0-5443 GCA_964246125.1 uncultured Acidobacteriaceae bacterium | reverse complement strand
TCCCTAAGCCGCTCCCCGCCAATATGAGCTTCTCTGTCCTCGGCGGCAAGTCTGACCTCGTCGTCACCCTCATCACCGGCGAGCCCGAAGAAGACGCCGAGTTCTACCCCGTCGACCCCGACCAGATCCAGAACGCCGCCGACCAGATGGTTGAGCACATCCCCAACGGCATCCGCCTCCGCCTCAAGCGCTCCGAAGATCCCGATCACCCCGGTGCCACCGGCAAGCTCCCCGCCACCTTTCACGGGGTCATCAAGATATCCGACAGCCAGGCCTACGACGTCTCCGCCCCAGTCGTTCCCGGGGAGTCTCCCATTCCTCCCGACGAAGCCGCAGCCGGTGTGCCCGCCGCAGCCGCATCCAACACCACCGTCCTCGGTGCCGTCGGACTCGCCTTTATCGGCGGCATCATCCTCAACCTCATGCCCTGCGTCTTCCCGGTCCTCTTTCTCAAAGGCCTCGCGCTCGTCCAGTCCGCCGGCCCCCAACGCAGCCAGGAGCGCAAACACCTGCGCGCCCACGGTCTCGTCTACACCCTCGGCATCCTCGTCTCTTTCTGGATCATCGTCGCCGTGCTGCTCCTTCTGCGCGCCGGAGGCAGCCAGGCAGGCTGGGGATTCCAGCTCCAATCCCCCACCTTCCTCGCCATCCTCGCCTCCGCCATCTTCTTCTTCGCTCTCTCGCTCGCCGGCCTCTTCGATATCGGCCTTTCGCTTACCAGCGTAGGCGGCGAACTAGCCCAGAAGCATGGCTACACCGGCACCTTCTTCACTGGAGTCCTCGCCACCGTAGTCGCCACGCCCTGCACCGCGCCGCTCATGGGCGTCGCCATCGGATTCGCCCTCGCCCAGCCCGCGCCCATCACCTTCGCAATCTTCACCGCGCTCGCGCTCGGCCTCGCCGCCCCGTACCTCCTGCTCACCTTCCAGCCTGCGTGGACCCGCATCCTCCCCCGTCCCGGCGCGTGGATGGAAGTCTTCAAGCAGATCACCGCAGTCATCTTCTTCGCTACCGTCATCTGGCTCACCTACGTCTATGGAGCGCTCTTCGCTACCGGCCCTGTCGCAAACCAGGCTGTCTACCGCGTAGCCCTCCTCCTCGCCTGCTTCCTGGTTCTTTCTGTCGCCGGCTGGGTCCTGGGCAAATGGCCCGCGCGCTGGTCCGCTACCCTCGCCGCCATGGGCATCGCCGTCATCGCACTGGCCATCCCCATCTACCAACCCAGAGACACCAACCTCGTCTGGCAGCCCTACTCCGAGTCCACCCTCGCCACAGCCCGCGCCGCCGGCCACCCCATCTTCATCGACTTCACCGCCGCCTGGTGCCTCTCCTGCCAAGTCAACGAGCGCCTCGTCCTCCGCTCCGCCGACGTGCAGCACCAGTTCAGCGCCAGGCGCTTCACTCTGCTCAAGGCCGACTGGACCCAGTACGACCCTGCCATCACCAAACAGCTCCAATCCATCCACCGCAGCGGCGTCCCCACCTACGTCCTCTACCCCGCGGGTTCCACCGCCCCAGCCGACGTCCTCCCCGAACTCCTCACCAAAGGCATCGTCCTCGATGCCATTCAGAGAGACACAAAGTGAAGCGCAGCCGCGAAGTCGTCATTCTGGCGAAGCCGGAAGCTCAGTTTCCCCTCAACGCTCCAACCTACCTTCACTCCGGAGGCCCAACCGCAATCACGAAATAAGCCAGCTCCCCGCTCCCCGCGTTCTTGATCCAGTGCTCATCGCCCGCGCACACCAGCCCCACGTCACCCGCCTCCATCGTGTGCTCGGCCCCGTTGATGAACAAGGTAGCTGTTCCCCGCTGCACGCACCAAATCTCGTTGTGCAGATGCGTCCCCACCGGCTCATGCTCTGCGCCCGCCTCTTGAACAGTCTCATGCATCTCCAGCCGGATGTTCCCCGCCTTCAGCATCCCCGCAAGGTAGGGGTGCGATGTCCGCCTGGCCTGCGATGCCTTGCCCGCTCCCGGCTTGAACGTCCCCGAAGTCAACGTCTTCAACGGCGCGGCCGGAGCTTGTCCCTTCGCCTCCGCCACCAGCGCCATCAACCCCGGCAATCCCACCGCAAACTCCCGACGATCCATAAACTGTAGTACCTCCGCAAACACCATACATCACCAGCTATTTGCGAATCGCAAAAACAAAGGAACCCGCAAATCTCGCGGGTTCCTTTGTTCCGATCGTGATTGTTTTACCTTAGACCGCAGTCAAAGCCAACCCAGCCGCCTTCTCTTCCGAGTCCGCAAGAATCGGCCGATAGAACAACTGGTTGTTGTCCATGTAGACCTCGAGGAACGCCGGTCGCTCCTTGATCCCGCCCGCAATCAGCGCCTCCGACAGCGGATCCTCGACGAACCGCTGCAAAGCCCTACGCAGGGGCCGCGCGCCGTAAGTCCGATCCGAGGCGGTCTTCGCCAGGATGTACCGCTTCGCATCGTCATTCACCGACAGCGTAATCGCCTTATGCACCAGGTTGGTATTCAACTGCTGCACCAGCAGTTCAAGGATCTGCATCAGGTCGGCTTCAGACAGGGAAGTGAAGATGATGATCTCGTCCAGCCGGTTCAGGAACTCCGGGTTGAACGTCCGCTTCACCTCGCCGCGCACCAGCTCTTCCATCTTGTCCAGCGCCATGTTCTCGTCGCTCGATTGGAACCCTAGCCCCTGCTGCTTCTGCAGGTGCTTCGCTCCGATGTTCGAAGTCATGACGATAATCACGTTCTTGAAATCCACCGTATTTCCCAGGCCATCCGTCAGTTGCCCGTCTTCAAACACCTGCAGCAGCAGGTTGTAGACGTCCGGATGCGCCTTCTCGATCTCGTCCAGCAGCACGACCGAATAAGGATTGCGCTTGACCCGTTCCGTAAGCTGCCCGCCCTCCTCATACCCGACATACCCCGGAGGCGACCCGATCAGCTTCGATACCGAATGCTTCTCCATGAACTCCGACATGTCGAAGCGAATGAGCGACTTCTCGCTGCCAAACAGGAATTGCGCCAGCGTCCGCGCCATCTCCGTCTTGCCCACGCCCGTCGGCCCAAGGAACAGGAAGCTGCCGATCGGCCGAGCCGGATTCTTCAAACCCGCACGCGACCGCCGGATCGCACGCGACAGCGCGGAGATCGCCTTATCCTGCGAGATCACCCGCTTGTGCAGCTCTTCCTCCACCCGCAGCAGACGCTGGGTCTCCTCCTCCTTCAGCGAGGTCATCGGCACGCCAGTCCAGCGGCTGACCACATCCTCAATGTCTTCTCTCGTCACAATCCCCGCGCTCGAATCGTCGAGATGATACTTGTCCCGCAGCGCCCGCAGGTTCTCCCGTTCCTTGCGCTCCTCGTCCGAGTAGAACCGTGCCTTCTCGAACTCGTGGTTCGCAATCGCGTTCTCCATGCGATGCACGATGAACTTGATCCGCTTCTGCACCTCGGTCAGCTCTTCGGGCAGAGAGGTCTGGCGCAGCTTCACCCTCGCCCCCGCCTCGTCGATCAGGTCGATCGCCTTGTCCGGCAGGAACCGGTCCGGAATATACCGGCTGGAGTGCGACACCGAGAACGTAATCGCATCGTCCGTGTACGAGACCGCATGGAACTTCTCGTACTTCTCCTTGATCCCCATGATGATCTTGATTGCGTCTTCCTCGTTCGGGGGCGGAACCTTCACCGCCTGGAACCGCCGCTCCAGCGACCGATCCTTTTCGATCGACTTCCGATACTCCGCCGGAGTCGTCGCGCCGATGCACTGAATCTCGCCGCGGCTTAATGCGGGTTTGAGAATATTGGCCGCGTCCAGCGATCCTTCCGCCGACCCCGCCCCCACCAGCGTATGCAGCTCATCAATGAAAACGATGGAGTTCTGATTCTCCATCAGCTCTTTCATAATCGTCTTCAGCCGCTCTTCAAACTGCCCGCGATACTTCGTCCCCGCCACGATCAGCGAAAGATCAAGCGCCAGCACCCGCTTATCCGCAAGGAAACTCGGCACCTCGCCATCGGCAATCTTCTGTGCCAGCCCTTCGACGATGGCGGTCTTTCCCACGCCCGGCTCGCCGATCAGCACCGGATTGTTCTTGGTCCGCCGGCACAGGATCTGGATCACTCGATCGACCTCCGAATCCCTTCCAACCAGCGGATCAAGCTGTTGATCCATCGCACTCTGCGTCAGGTCGCGTGAGAACTCGGCAAGCATGGACTGCTCGTTTCGTCCAGCCTTCGCGGCAGCGGCGGGCTTCTCCTGCGTGGTTCGTTGAAGCTCCTCCCGGATCGCCGGCAGCCGCAGCCCGCGCTCCTGCAAAATCTCCGCCGCAAAACACTTTTCTTCTCTCAACAGCCCCAGCAGCAGATGTTCCGTTCCAATGTGCTTATGCGAAAGCCGCTCCGCCTCCTCCGCCGCATACGCCAGCACCCGCTTGCACTCGTTGGAAAGCGGTAGATCGACCGAAGTGGAAACCTTCTCCCGAATGGTCGTATGCCCTTCAATCTGCTTGCGAATCGACTCCACAGAAGCATGGCTTCGCAGGAAGCGATTGGTCAGCGCCTTATCTTCCCGCAGCAGACCTAGCAGCAGATGCTCCGTCTCGATATACGGTGACCCAAACTGACTTGCCTCGTACCGTGCAAAAAAGATGACCCGCCGTGCCTTTTCCGTATAGCGCTCGAACATGTTCCCCCTTCAACCCCGCACTTCCCATGCTATTCCGTCCTGCTGGTGTACCTCCAGTGTACCGCCCGCCCGCATGCGAGCGAAACCCCGGCAAGGATTGTGCCTACAGGAAGGCACCTCTATTGGACGCATTGTGTGCAAAAGAGGCTCAAAACTGGTGCAACGCCCACCGCTGAACACACTACAGCTTCCGCAGGTACTCCACGATCTCCGGCTGCGTCCAGTCCTGCGCATTCACCAGCTTGCGCCGTATCACGCCCCGCCGGTCGATTATGTACGTCTCGGGAATCTGCGCCGTCCCATACAGCGCGTTCACCTTCTGGTCGGCATCCCGCACCGTCAGCAAATCCACATGGTGCTTCACCAGAAACCTCCTGTAGACACCATCATCCTGATCGATGCTCACCGCCACCACCGCCAACTCCGGCATCTCCCGCTGCAGCGCCAGCAGACTCGGCAGCTCCTCCACGCAAGGCGCGCAGAACGTCGCCCAAAGGTTCAGCACCACCACCTTTCCCCGCAGCTTCTGGAGGTCCACCGTCTGCACCCCATCGCTCATCACAAACTCCGGTGCCGGCCTCCCGATGTTCCCGGGATGATCCCCGCGGTCGCACCCCAGCGGCAACATTGCCGCTATCAACACACCCAGCCATCGTCCGCGCACACAAAGCTCCCGCTTCCTATAATACGAAGTCTGACCTGTACGCCGCATCCAGACCATGCCCGACTCCACGCCCAACCCGCTTCTCCTCTCCGTCATCATCCCCGCCCGCAACG
>CAXTPN010000161.1:0-5516 GCA_964246125.1 uncultured Acidobacteriaceae bacterium | reverse complement strand
GGCTGTTACAAGGCCGCTCCCAGCGCCTCCCGGCCCCGCCAGAATCCCGGAGCCCATCAACGCTACGCAGCCCCCGCCTGCCCCTGCCTCCGAGGTGCAGGCAAGATACCTGGGCACCTGGGCGGGAACCGAGCTACTGCTCAACAATGACCAGTGCAGGGTCCAGCTCGAAATCCGCCCCAGCAAGGATCAGCCAGGAAGGATCTCCGGTTTCGAGACTCGGACCTGCTTCAATCTCGCGCATGTGATGACCGGAAGGGCCGGTGGTATCCCGGAGATGATGAAGGAAGCCATTCCCATCACGACGATCATGACGGGAGCGGCGGATAAGGGTGACATCGCGTTTCAGGTGGATAAATCCATCGGCAACGCGGCCCTGCAGTGCGCGCCGACAAGCTACAGCGTCTCCGCCTTCGGCGAGAAGACCATCGTCGCCCAGTGGCGGGCTGCGGACTGCCCCGCAGGCCAGATCGTGCTCACGCGGTCGGGAGGCTAGCCATGAGAAACCCTTCCTTCACGCCCGAGCCCTTCGTCTCGTCCGCAGAAGCCGCCAAATTCCTCGGCATCAGCAGACGCTTCCTGCTTTCCCTCGCCCGGCGCGGCATCGGCGGAAGCTACGCCATCGGGGGCGACCAACGCCATACGTGGGTTTTCCGGCTCTCGGAGCTGGGAATCGCCATCGATCACAAGCACACGAGACCGTTCTCCGCACCGCCAGATGAACAGGGGTATGATCCGATCCAGGGTAGCCCTCGCTGAAAGGCTTTGCATGGCTTATCAAGAGGGTAGTATTCGCAAAGTGAAGCGGCTTGCCGGAGAGACATGGATGCTGCGATTTAGGACCGATGCGCCGGACGGAACCCGTAAGGAGCGCACGCTCCCCATCGGGCTCGTTTCCTTGTTTCCCAAGGAGCGGGACGCAAGGCGCGAGGCCCAGCGGCTCGGACTCCTCACGAGGATCAACACCGAGGCCGAAGTCGGACGCATCCGTTTTGATTCTCTGGCAAGCTTTTATCTGCAGGTGGATTTCAGCGCGGATGCCGTCCGCCCGAAATCCGCAGGCACCATCCCCATCACGGAGCATATCGTCCGTGACTACCTCGTTGCCCGCTGGGGCAACGAGCTTGCGGAGGATATCAAGCCCCTCGCCATTCAGCGCTGGCTCGTGTCCTTGCACACCGAAAAAGGCCTCGCATGGACGACCATATCGAAGATGCGGGGCATTATGAGCCGCATCTACCGCGTGGGGATGCTCCATGAGAAAGTGGCCAGGAACCCGGTCGAGCACGTGCAGACGCGCTCTAAGACCGATTACAGGGCCGTCGTCATGACGTCTACCCAGACGCTCGGCATCCTCAAGCTGCTGACCAACCCCTTGCATTACGCTCTTGTCCTTACCTGCGCCGCGACGGCCCTCCGCGCCTCGGAGATACTTGCGCTGCGCTGGTATGACATCAGGTGGGAGGAAAACAGAATCAGGGTATCCAAGCGCTGGAGAGGCGGCGACGGCAAAACCAAGACGCCGGCGTCGGACGGCTTTGTTCCGATGCACCCTGCCCTTGCGGTTCACTTAAGGCACTGGCGGGAAAACACGCCGTTCGGCAAGGAGGCGGATTTCGTCTTTCCGTCGCTCAAGATGAACGGCAAGGTTCCGCTCTCCGCCTCCATCTTCGTCAGGCATTACCTTCGGCCAGCGGCGATGACGGTGGGCATCCACCTTGCCCAAGGCCAGCGCTACGGCCTTCACAATCTGAGGCACAGCCTCTCCAACTGGCTCGTCAATAAGGCGAAAGTCGAGCCAAAAACCGTGCAGGGCATCCTGAGGCATTCGCGCATACAAACGACGCTGGATCTCTACACGCAGGAAGACGGCGAGGAAACTTGCGCCGCGCAAGGGCGGTTCCTGGAGGCACTCGGCATGCCTATGGGAATGGTCCAATGAACGTGTGGACTCGATTGTGGATCGGGCTTTTCGAGGCTCTTGCTGCTAATCCATTGAAAAGAATGGTAGGCACGAGGAGACTCGAACTCCTGACCTCTACCGTGTCAAGGTAGCGCTCTAACCAACTGAGCTACGCGCCTGCGGCCGTCTTCTGAGTCTAAACGCATCCCCCCCATGCCGCAAGCGAGTATGTGGGTTAGCATAGCTCCCATCTCTCTCGTGCCATTCTTCAGCCAAGTTCGCGCCGCTCCCAATCTGCTGACTTTGCTGCGCCTGTTCATCATCCCCTTCCTGGTCATCAACATTCTGGATGCGCGCTGGCGTATGGCGTTCGCCCTGATCATGCTGGCCGGTGTCTCCGACGGGCTGGACGGACTGGCGGCGCGCTGGCTGCATCAGCACACCAAGCTGGGCCTTTACCTCGATCCGATCGCCGATAAGCTCCTGCTCTCCACATTGTTTCTCGTGCTCACGCACGTTCACGAGATTCCGCGTTATGTCACGATTCTGGTCTTCAGCCGCGACCTCGGCATCCTGCTTATCTCAACGCTGCTCTTCGCGACCAACACCCTGCGCGACTTTCAGCCATCGTTTTTCGGCAAGCTGAATACGTTCGTCCAGATCGTTGCCGTTGTAGGCATCATGGGCGCACATGTCTTCGCAATCGCGTACCTTGGGCAGCTAATCGCGGTGCTGCTCCGCGTCATAGCGTTGCTGGCTCCGGTCTCCGCGGCGCAGTATGCCTGGATTGTGATTCGGCGTGTGTCCGTACCCATTGAGCCCGTTCCCCAGCCCCCTGCATGATTGCCGCCCTGACTGAATCCAGACGGAGGTCTGCCTGGGGCGCGGGAGAGAGGTGGGACGCGCTGCTTGCGCACAGCGAACGCGCAGCCGTACACTATGTAGGACCGGAGGAGTCCGCGTTGTTCCGGGTTTGGCGTACCCATGCTTCGTCTCACCAAAAAAGCGGATTACGGGCTCATGGCTCTCAAGTACCTTGCCGAGCAGGCTGCCACTCGTGCGAATGCTGCGCAGTCCGCTAAGGATATTGCGGATGCGTACCACATTCCGCCACAGTTGCTGGCTAAGATTCTACAAACTCTTGCTCGCGCCGGCTTGCTCGTTTCGCGCGCCGGAACTAACGGCGGTTACTCGCTTGCCCGACCGGCCTCTGAGATTACGGCGTTTGAAGTAATACGGGCGATTGATGGGCCGCTTTTTATAACAAGTTGCATTACGATTCACGGAACGTGCGACTTGGACAGCCACTGCACCATCAAAGAACCATTGCGTAAGGTGAACGATTCGATCAAGGACCTGTTGAGCGGCATTCATATCGCGGATTTGATCGAGGTGCAAGACAGCGAGGCGCACAAGGCACTGGTGGGCGGCGGGCTGGTTTCAATTGCGCTTTAGGCGCGAGTTTGGACGAGTTCAGGAAGACAGCTTTAGAAAGACCATTTAGGAGTGAAACGATGACGGGACAGAGCGCGGCAACAATGGAACGGACGGCAGAGATGGCACACAACGGGCTGGTGATTACGGAGTCGAACGAGGCGCTGCCGGAGGGCGTGAAGTTGCCTATCTACATGGACAACCATGCGACAACGCCGATGGACCCGCGGGTGCTGGAGGCGATGCTGCCGTACTTCGGCAAGGTGTTCGGCAACGCGGCCAGCCGCAACCACCAGTTTGGGTGGGAGGCGGAGCAGGCAGTAGACAAGGCGCGGGAGCAGATCGCAAAGCTGATCGGCTGCACGCCGAAGGAGATCATCTTCACGTCGGGGGCGACGGAGTCGAACAACCTCGCGATCAAGGGGATCGCGGAGATGTACAGGGAAAAGGGTAACCACATCATCACGCAGGTGACGGAGCACAAGGCGGTGCTCGACACCTGCAAGAAGCTGGAGCGGCAGGGCTATGACGTGACCTACCTGCCGGTTCAGGAGGATGGGCTGATCTCGCTGGAGGCGCTAAAGGCGGCGATCACGGACAAGACGATCCTGGTCACGATTATGTTTGCCAACAATGAGATCGGGGTGATTCAACCGATCGCGGAGATCGGCAAGCTGTGCCACGAGAAGAGCATTATCTTCCATACGGACGCGGTGCAGGCAGTGGGCAAGATTCCGGTGGATGTGGTGAAGATGAACATCGACGTGCTCTCGCTGACAGCGCACAAGATCTATGGGCCAAAGGGTGTAGGCGCGCTGTATGTGCGGCGGCGCAATCCGCGGGTGCAGATCACGGAGCAGATCAACGGCGGCGGCCATGAGCGCGGCATGCGCTCGGGGACGCTGAACGTGCCGGGCATCGTCGGACTGGGCGCGGCGTGCGAGATCGCAGGCAAGGAGATGGAATCGGAGACGGCCCACCTCAAGGAGATGCGCGACTATCTGAAGCAGAAGTTTGAGAACGCGCTGGACTATGTGCATGTCAACGGCAACATGGAGCATCATCTGCCGGGCAACCTGAACATGAGCTTCGTACATGTTGAGGGCGAAAGCCTGCTCATGGGAATCAACGACATCGCCGTCTCGTCCGGCAGTGCATGTACCTCAGCTACGCTGGAACCCAGCTATGTGCTCAAGGCTCTAGGCCTGGGCGATGATGTGGCCCACTCGTCGATCCGGTTTGGATTGGGTCGGTTCAACAACAAGGCTGAGGTGGATTACGTCTCGGACAAGGTCATCAATGTGGTAAAGCATCTGCGCGAGATGAGCCCGCTGTACGAGATGGTGAAGGAAGGGATCGACCTGTCCAAGATCGAGTGGGCCGCGCACTAGGCCAGGTCCGGCGAGGCCGAGTTGGAGCGAGTATCATCTAATAGAGAGACATCAGGAGAAGCGACATGGCATACAGCGACAAGGTAGTGGACCACTATAGCAATCCCCGTAACGTGGGGCAGATGGATAAGAGCTCGGACGAGGTCGGCACCGGGCTGGTCGGAGCGCCGGAATGCGGCGACGTGATGCGCTTGCAGATCCGCGTCAATCCTGAGACGCAGGTCATTGAAGACGCCAAGTTCAAGACGTTCGGCTGCGGTTCAGCCATCGCGTCCAGTTCGCTCGCAACCGAGTGGGTAAAGGGCAAGACCATTGCCGAGGCGCTGACCATCTCCAACACCGACATCGTAAAGGAACTGGCGCTGCCACCGGTCAAGATTCACTGCTCGGTGCTCGCCGAAGATGCTATTCGCGCGGCGATCGGCGACTGGAAAAAGAAGAATCATGTAGGCGAAGAAGCCGGCGTGGCCGTCGGCGCGGCTCACTAGGGTTCTACAGGAATTGCTTCGGTCCGGCCGCGAATGAGCAGCCGGACCGTTCGTGCTTGGATGGAGGCACTCGATGGCGGTAGTTACAATACAAGGCGAGACGTCGCAGTCGGCACAGGCTCCCCCATTTGTCGCAAAAGACCCTCTCGCGGGCATGACCTTGCTTACTGCTGAGGGGCAGCAACCGCGCGCGAAGCAGGCGATTGAGATCACAAAGAACGCCCTCAAACGAATTCGAGTCGCCATGGCGAAAGAGAGAATTTCGCCCTCAGATGGTGGCCTACGGGTGGGGATCACGGG
>CAXTPN010000160.1:0-5541 GCA_964246125.1 uncultured Acidobacteriaceae bacterium | reverse complement strand
CTTCTCACGTAACGTTGCCAGGTGATTCCGACCGCGTTCGTGGCCAAGTGGCAGGCCAACACCCGCAACGAGCGTGCCGCGGCGCAAGAGCACTTCCTGGACCTGTGCGCGTTGCTGGACGAGGCGCAGGCGTCGGGTGCGATCGTCTCCGGCGATCCCCACGCTTCACTTCTGGTCCCAATTCTTGTTGAAAATGGCAGCCCGTACATGCGAATCGCACAAGCCGACATCTTCGCTCCCGTCATCACAGCAATCGAGGCGCGCGATACCGCCGCCGTTCTGGCGATGGACACGCGCTGTCCCTTTGGCCTCACCGCCGCCATCTTTGGCGAGGAGAACGCCGCGCGCGCGCTGGGCGACCGCCTGAATGTGGGAACGGTCACCATCAATGATCTGATCGTACCCACGGCAGATCCACGCGTTCCCTTCACCGGCCGGCGGGGCAGCGGCTTCGGCGTGACGCGAGGAGCGGAAGGTCTGCTGGAGATGACATCGCCCAAGACCGTCGCCGTCCGTCGCGGCAAATCGACTCGGCATTATCAACCCACAGCCGAGGTTCACGAATCGCTCTTCGCGGCTTTCACCGCGATGACTCACAGCTCAACTCTTCGCGAAAGGTTCAGCGCATTGCGAACGCTTGTTACTTCCGCTCGAAGACTCAAATCATCTCAACCGTAGTTCAGGAGTTGTCATGAAGGTTGGAATCATAGGCAGCGGGTTGGCCGGACTTACCGCAGCCTGCACTCTCGCGGCACGCGGTCATCGCGTCGAAGTCTTCGAGAAGAACTCATGGCTCGGAGGCAAGGCCGCGCAGCTCAATTCGCATGGGTTCCGCTTCGATATGGGTCCGACGATCCTTATTCAGCCGTCGGTTTTGCGCCGCGTCTTCGAGGAGGCTGGTCGCAGGGTTGAGGAGTACATTCCCATGGTCCGGCTCGATCCGCAATGGCGCTGCTTCTTCGAAGATGGCAGTCGCATCGACCTCAAGGATAACGCCCAGCAGATGGCCGCCGCCCTGGAAGCGATCTGGCCCCGCATGGGCGCGGGCTATCTCAAGTTCCTGGAGCAATCCGAGCAGCTGCACTCCATCTCCGATCGCTTCTTCTTCTGGCGATCCATCGGCTCCATGCGCGACACCATGGACGTGAAGGGCGCGTTCGACCTCAAGGTGCTTCGCGACGTCATGCGCATGCGCCTGGGCAAGACCGTCTCCGAAGTCATTCGCGAAAACATTCCCGACGCAAACGTCGCACAGATGCTGGACCACTTCGTCCAGTATGTCGGTTCTTCACCAGACGCCTCCCCGGCAATCCTCTGCGCCATCGGCCATATGCAGATGGAAGAAGGCATCTGGTATCCGATGGGCGGGACCAGAGCCGTGCCGGAGGGTCTGGTCAAACTCGCGACCGAACTAGGTGTGGTCTTTCATAACGAGACCGACGTGCGGAAGATTCTTACCTCTGCGAGGCCCGGCGTCGTCGTCACAGGCCTGACCACAGGTGACGGTAAGGCACATCGCTTCGATGCCATCGTGTCAAACTCCGATGCCGTCCGCACTCATCGCGAGTTGCTCGGCGGCGAGCCGGCTCGCAGCTTCGAACATCGCCGCGGTTACGAACCTGCCTGCTCCGGAGTCGTCCTCTATCTTGGGCTAAACAAACGATACGACCAACTTGCCCACCATGACTTCGTCTTCTCGCGCGACCCCCATGAGGAGTTCCACGCCATCTACGATAAGGGTGAACTTGCGCCCGACCCTACATGTTATCTCGCCGCTACATCGGCAACGGATCCTTCGAGCGCGCCGGCCGGCGGGGAATCCCTCTACGTTCTCGTGCATACGCCTTATCTGCGTCCTGGGCACGACTGGAAGAAGATGTTGCCCGAGTATCGACAAATTATCCTGGATAAACTCAAGCGAACGGCCGGCCTCACCGATATCGAAGACCGCATCGTCTTCGAGGATCACCTCACCCCCCAGGACATCCACGATCGCTATCGCGTGCTCAATGGTGCGATTTACGGCATCTCCTCGCATGGTGTCTTTGAGGGTGCGTTCAAGCCGGCCAATCGCTCAAAGGACCTTGCCGGGCTTTACCTGGCGGGCGGCGCTGCGCACCCGGGTCCCGGCATGCCCATGGTGATGATGTCCGGCTGGATCGCCGCGGACTCGCTCGACCAGGATGCCGCATCCGGCAACCTGGGAAACGACCACCTCAGACCCGCGGTCGCATAGGGTAGGCTTCGGAGATGGACGCACCACACATCTCGCCCTTCGTCCTCAGCTTCTTCAGGCACATCGTGCGCGGGTACTTCCGCAGGCATTTCACGGCCGTCAGGTTGAGTTGTGCATCCGACCTGGCCATGCTGAACCCCGAGCGCCTGATCGTCTATGCCAACCACAGCTCCTGGTGGGATCCGATGGTTTCGGTGCTGCTGGCTGAAAAGCTGATGCCGTCGCGCAGCCACTACGCCCCCATGGATGCAGTGTCACTGGAACGTTATGGCATCCTCAAGCATGTCGGCGTCTTTGGTGTCGACATGCTTACCGCGCGCGGCGCTGCCCAGTTCATCCGCGGCGGGTTGGCGATACTGGAGCGCGGCGGAGTCCTGTGGGTTACGCCACAGGGACGCTTTGCCGATGCTCGGGAGCGGCCCCTCGCTTTCAAACCGGGTATGGCGGCGCTTGCAGGCAAGGTGCCGGGAGGCTGTACCGTCCTGCCCATGGCTATCGAGTACGTCTTCTGGAACCAGCGCCTGCCCGAGGTGTTGCTCCACATCGGCCAGCCGGTCAAGGTGCAGGGCCAGTCGACCGCAGACCTTCAACCGCAGCTTGAGAGCGCGCTGCTCGACGCCATGGACGCCTTGAAGCTCATGGCGATCGCCAGAGATGGAAGTGCTTTCGAATCCCTCCAGCAGGGACGGGTGGGTACAGGCGGCCTCTACGCGCTGGGTCAGCGAGCGCTTGCGTTGCTGCACAGGCGCAAATTCCAGGCGGAACATACCGCCACGGCTGTACCCACAGATTCGCCCGGCGAACGCAGATGATTGTTGCGTTGATCATCTCGGTTCTTGTGTGCGCTCTGGTTCCCTCCGTGTTGTTCTGCATCAATCTTCGTCGCTACGTTGCGCCTCCGGCGTGGGTGGGGGATCCCCTTTCCGCGGTCTCGGTCCTCATCCCGGCTCGCGACGAGTGTCACGCTATTGGCGACGCGGTACGCTGTGTGCTGGCGAGTCGGGGCGTCGAGTTCGAGGTGGTGGTGATGGACGACGGCTCCAGCGACGGCACGGATGTGGTAGTGCTCGCACTTGCAGAAAAGGATGCGAGGGTTCGGTTGGAACGCGCGCCTGCCCTGCCGCCGGGGTGGAACGGCAAGCAGCATGCTTGCTGGGCGCTGGCCCGGAGCGCGAGGTATCCCATCCTGTGCTTCGTCGATGCGGACGTCAGGCTCGCGCCGGATTGCGTTGCGAGCATGGCTGCCTTTCTGAACGCCAGCGGGTCGAGCTTGGTCAGCGGCTTTCCACGGCAAGTTACCGGTTCCTTTCTGGAGTGGATGCTGCTTCCGCTGATCCACTTTGTACTGCTCGGCTTTCTGCCCATGGCGAAGATGCGCGCGGGAACCGATCCGGCGTTCGCGGCGGGCTGCGGCCAGTTCATCATGGCTCGGGCTGAGGACTACTTTGCGTGCGGCGGTCACAGCGGCATCAGGCTGACCATGCACGATGGTCTGCGGCTGCCGCGACTGCTTCGAGAGCACAGCTTTCGCACCGATCTAGCTGATATCACCAAGCTGGCTAGTTGCCGGATGTACACCTCGGCAGGTCAGGTTTGGAGCGGGCTGGCGAAGAATGCTACCGAGGGGATTGCGTCTCCGGGGCGCATTTTTCCTATTTCTCTGACGCTGCTGCTGGGGCAGGTGATTCCCTTTCTCGGTCTGCTTATGCTGGTCTTCCACCATCTATCGGCGGGTCGTATGCTGATGCTTGTGTTTCTTGTGGCGGCTGCCGCGGCGTGGGTTCCCCGCGTGCTTGCCGCGCGTCGCTTCCGGCAGGACTGGCGTTCGGCTTTGCTGCATCCTTTGGGGATTGTTTTGTTGCTGGCGGTGCAGTGGTATGCGCTGGCGCGGAAGTTGAGCGGCCGGTCGGTGAGTTGGAAGACTCGGGCGTATTCCGAGACTTCCGATTGAGATCGGTGACTGCAAGTTCATTCTGACGCGGACGGCTGTGCTCCGCACGGTGTAGGACGCTTTGTGCGTAGAGGCTACTATTCGTAGTAGCGGGCGAAGCTGGTGTCGGTTTCGTAGAGGGTACAGTCTTTGACGCGGACACGGCCGGCGGTCATCTCCCGGAGTTGTTCGGCCGTCTGCTCGAAGAAGTAGCGGGCGAGGTTTTCGGCTGAGGGGTTGACCTCGTCGAAGGGTTTCAGGTCATTAATCATCTGGTGGTCGAGGTAGTCGACGGCGGGGCGCAGGAGCTGCTTGAGGAGCTTGAAGTCGAGCAGGAGGCCGGTAGGGTCGAGGTCGGCGCCGACAAGGGTGACGAAGACTCGGTAGTTGTGGCCGTGCGGGTTCTCGCACTTGCCGTGGTAGTTGCGGAGGTAATGGCCGGAGGAGAAGCCGGCCTCCACGGTTACTTCAAACATCAGTTCTCCCTTCGCTGTCGCTTGCTGAGTGGTACTCCCCCCACCCCCATATATTGCGCAAAATATTCAAAGCAAAGCACTTAGGGGTGTATCTTACAGGGCGCCCTTCCGCAAAATATTGATTCTAAATGGGTTACCTGCAAAATATTCATTCTATTGAAGTTATACCCCGAGCTCCTTGGTTACCCTGCCGTTTGTATTTAGGCGCTGATTTAAGTATAGAGGATGGGAGGGGGTGGGTACGCCAACATAATTCAACCTATATTCGCTTTGTTTTCAATAGCTTATTCGGATTTGGACGGAAATGGGGCTTGACACGATTCGTGCTGCAGGCGGCAGCGCGGCTCAACGCTTGCGGCGGGCGCGGCGGGCTTCGTCGGCGCGGCGCTCGGCCTGCTCGAAGAGGGCGGAGAGCATGGCGGCCAGGGTGATGACGAGGGCCAGGACGAAGAAGGCTATGCTCATGGTGCGCCAGAGGGCGACGTCGGCGGGGGAGCCGGGCTGCTGGGCGATGTTGAGGAAGGAGAGGACAAAGGTGAAGAGGGCGAAGAAGCCGAGGGTGGCGGCGAGGATGTAGAGGTTGCGGGCCATGTGCGTGTCTGATGATCAGGATAACGCGCGGTTAGAATGGCGGCGTGGAGATCGAGTACGATCCGGCGAAGAATTCCTGTGCTCACAGGTAACGCGGCTGGGGAGGCCAGGACAGATGCAGGGTTGATTGCATAGAATGGCGGCTCTACTACAAGGAGCAATGTCATGACTGGTACGCGTACGTTGAGCTTGCGTTCTTTTCTTTGCCGGGGTGTTCTGGCGTGTGGGTTTGCGGCGGTGTTGGGGGTGGTGCCGATGGGGGCGCAGGCTCCGCATGCGTTGAGTGCGGCGGAGCAGCAACGGGTGGA
>CAXTPN010000159.1:0-5607 GCA_964246125.1 uncultured Acidobacteriaceae bacterium | reverse complement strand
TCTAAGTCCAGACTTAAGTCCTTTATATCGAGACTTTAGATACTTTAGGGGGGAGGGGGGTACCCCCTCGGAACACTGAAGTGGGAGCAAGAGAGATGTTCCTAGGCATCGATTGCGGCACCCAGGGAACCAAGACCCTGCTGATCGACGAAACCGGTGCGCCGCTAGGCCGCGGGTACGCCGGCCACCAGCTGATGGAGCGGCCCACCGGAGCACGGGAACAGCAGCCCAGTTGGTGGGTAGACGCTCTCCGCGCCACGGTCACCCAGGCCCTCGCGAGCTCCCCGACCAGGGCAGTATCAGCGCTCGCCGTCTCCGGCCAGCAGCACGGCCTGGTCGTACTCGACGAAAACTTTGACGTCATCCGCCCGGCCAAGCTCTGGAACGACACCGAGACCGCCGCGCAGAATGAAGAACTGATCCAGCGCTTCGGGGGCCGCGCCGCCTTCTTCGAGCGCTTCGGCATCGTGCCGCTCACGGGGTACACGGTCTCGAAGCTCCTCTGGCTCCGCCAGGCCGAGCCGGAAAACTTCGCCCGCATCCGCCACATCCTGCTGCCGCACGAGTACCTCAACTTCTGGCTTACCGGCCGCCTCGCCGCCGAATACGGCGACGCCTCCGGCACCGCCTACTTCGACGTCCGCACCCGCCACTGGACGCGCGAGATCCTCGACAGCATCGACGGCGGCACCGGCCAACTCTTCGCCGCGCTGCCGCCGCTACTGCGCGCCGACGAAGTTGTCGGCCCTTTGCGCCCGGAGGTCGCCGCCGAACTCGGCCTGTCTGCTTCCTGCCTCGTCGCGTCCGGCGGAGGCGATAACATGATGGGTGCCATCGGCACCGGCAACGTCCGCGAAGGCGTCGTCACGCTTTCGCTCGGCACCTCCTCGACCGTCTACTCGTACCACAACGAACCGGTGCTGGACCCCACCGGCAGCGTCGCCCCGTTCTGCTCCTCGTCGGGCGGGTGGCTGCCGCTCGTCTGCACCATGAACGCCACCAACGTAGTCACCCAGACGCTCCAGACTCTCGGCAAAACAGTTGAAGATATCGACTCCGCCCTGACCGCCACCCAGCCCGGAGCAGGGGGGCTCGTCTTCATCCCATTTCTAAACGGGGAGCGCACCCCCGACCTCCCGCAGGCCCGCGGTACGATCAGCGGCATCTCGGCCAACAATTTCACGCCGGCAAACCTCATCCGAGCCGTCATCGAAGGCGTCAGCTTCGGCATCCTCAACGGCCTCGATCTCGTACAGCATGGCCGCCCGGTCGAGCGCATCCTAGTCATTGGCGGCGGCTCCCGCTCCGCCGGATGGAGGCAACTGCTCGCCGACGCGACGGACGCGCACGTCGATGTTCCCTTCGAAGAGGAGGCGGGGTGCTTGGGCGCGGCGATGCAGGCGATCTTCGCCTGGAGCCACGCTACGGGTGAGCCTGAAAGTTTTGAAACGATTGCGGCACGCTATGTGAAGGTCGAACCGGAACGCTCCACGCGACCCAGCCCTGCCTTGCTTGCGCCGTACGCTGAAGCTCGCAAAATCTACGGCGAGGCGCTGAAGACCTTCTATCCGGCCGCGGCGAACGCTTCCTGACGGATGGTGCGCAGTGTGGGCAGGATGTCGCCGAGTGAAGCTGCTTCGGCGTCAGCTGTTCCCAGCGCGAAGTAGGCCTTGCGAAAAAGCTGATACAGTTTTTCCGCGCGAGCGACCTCGGCCGGCTGCGGTTCGAAGACAGTAAACGAAGGACAAAGAGCGTCTTGAGCTTCCTCGACCGTCGTGAACTCGCCCGCCGCGAGGAATGCAAAGATGACCGACCCCAGACTGGTCACATCGCCATTCGCGACCAGCACCGGCTTATTCAGTACATTGGCATAAACCTGGTTCAGCGTGGCGCTGCGCTTGGGTATGCCGCCGCCATTGATGACCCGACGTATCGCGGTGCCGTTGGCCTCCATGCGCTCGAGGATGATGCGCGTGTGCATCGCAGTACCTTCCACAGCGGCGAAGAACTCGTCATCGGCGGTATGGGTAAGGTTCCAGCCGAAGGTAACTCCACCCAGCGCGGCGTTCACCAGCACGGTGCGGTCGCCGTTATCCCAGGTGAGGCGCAGCAGGCCGCTTTGCCCGGCGAGGTAGTGCGCCGTCGCCTTTGACATCTCCGCCACGCTGACGTGGGCGCGCGCCGCGATCGCGCCAAAGATGTCGCCCACTGCGGAGAGGCCGGCCTCGACACCTACGCGGTCGGGATAGACCGAGCCAGGCACCACGCCGCACACGCCCGGGATCAGGTTCTGCTGGTCGGTAATGCCGATGATGCAGGTCGAGGTGCCGATAACGTTGACCACATCGCCCAGCCGGATGTTGGCGCCGACCGCATCCCAGTGGGCATCGAAGGCGCCGACCGGAATGGGGATGCCCGCACTGAAGCCCAGCTTGGCGGCCCACTCTGGGCTCAGATGTCCGGCGATTGCGTCCGAAGTGGCGTAGCGGCCGCCGAGCTTTTCACGCACGCCCGCCAGCAGCGGGTCGACGCTGACCAGGAACTCTTCTGGCGGCAGCCCGCCCCACCGCTCGTTCCACATCCACTTGTGGCCCATGGCGCAGATGCTGCGCGGCACCTGTGCTGGATCGGTGATGCCGCAAAGGGTAGCGGCCACCATGTCGCAGTGTTCGAGCGCGGTCACAAATTCGTTACGCCGATCCGGGTTGTTACGGAGCCAATGCAGGAGCTTCGACCATCCCCACTCGGATGAGTACACGCCACCGCACCAATCAACGCCTTCAAATCCCCTGCCGTCGTTGAAGCGACGTGCAGCGGCGGTGATCTCGGCTGCCTCCCCCGCTGCCCGGTGATCGCACCAGAGATAATAGTCGCCGAGAGGAATCAGATTTTGTCCGACGACGATGACGCTGGAACCAGTGGTGTCGAGTGCGAGCGCCCGAACGTTCCTCCCATCCACCCCGCTGATGCGGAGAGCTTCTTGCGTCGCGCGCGCGAGCGCCTCCATCTGGTCCGCATGACGCTGGGTGGCGAAGTCAGGGTCCTGCGAAGAACGCAGCAAAGGGTACTCGGCGCTGGCATGGCCCAGCTTGCCTCGATCTTTATCAAAGATCGAGATGCGAACGCTTAACGTGCCGAAATCCACTCCTGCAACGATGCTCATGCGGTTTTCCCCAGCCCAAGCTCGCTACTTCGTTACGGATCGAGTTAAGCGAAACGTCACCACCGATTCTGCGGAGATCACTACGTCGCGATTGCCGGTGTAGGCGCCCGCTGCCGTGCCGCCGCCCGCGCCGGCCAGACCGCCGATCAGCGCACCCTTGCCTCCGCCGGCCAGACCGCCGATCAGCGCACCAAGTCCCGCGCCACCACCGGCGAAGCCTGCTGTGCGTTTGCCCCGGCCCGGCGAGTTCTTTTCATACACGTTGGTTTCCACCGACTCGCGACCGATGGTTGTCAGCGAGATCCCGAGATCGCCGGCGCCCTTGAATCGTCCCTTGCCTTTGGACGAGACCACCTCGCCCGAGACTGGAGTGCCGGCCGCAAAGATCGTCTCTCCGTGGCTTACCACGGGCCCCTCCAGTACTCCGTTGAAGCGGTCACCGACATCGTTGCGGCTGGCCGCCAAGCCGCTGTTCAGGCGAACGGTAACGGACGTGCCAGCTGGGGCCGTGACTCTGGCCGGAGCCGGAGCTGGCGCAAGAGGAGCAGAACCGCTCGCCTGTGCTTGCGGCTGGTAAGGCTGCTGGGCGGGCGCTTGCCCGGTCTCACGTTGCGCCACCCTGCTGCCGGCAGGGTAGGTAACCGAGCCATTCGGATTGGTTACCGAGCCGTCCGGATTCGTCACTGCGGCGGCTGGCGGAGCCGACTGTGCAGGAACCGTCACAGATCCGTTTGGGTTCGTGGTTGTGCCGTCTGCGTTCTGGACCGGAGCGGGTTTCTTGTTGCAGCCCACAGCCAGCAGGGAGGTAGCCGCAAACATCGCAGCCAGCATTTTTGTCTGGAACCCATTCATGTCGTTCTCCTCGTACTTACCTAGGGCTAGATGGTACCGAATTAGCCTTTCGTTGTCCTCGATTGCGTGAGACTCGAGTCGCTCTACTGGAATGCGCCCCAGCCGCGCCGCTCCAAACTCCAGAAGAGCGCCGCCAGGCATGCCAGTGCGCCTGTCAGCATTGTAAGACCCATGCCCATTCGACCGAAGAGGATGTTGCCTACGCCGAATAGCGTCGAATACACCAATGTGAAGCCTAGTGTCCAATGCACGAAGTGGTATCGCAGCGACGGTTGGGCTTTCTCTTCTGCAGTTGCGAACCTGGCCCAGCCGAGCGGCGACGGCTTGACCTGCTGATAGAACCGAACGAGCGTTTCCTCCTTCTCCGACGATGTTACGAGAGTGACCGTCAGCCAGATCGCGGTGGTCAGGGCTGTGGTGATCAGCATGAGCCATGCGAAGGCATGCGGGTCGTCCTGGTTCAAAGGTTGGAGCGGCAACGCTTCGTCAATGCCATGCAGCAGGCGAACCAGAGGCATGCCGAAGCGGCTTTCCAGCATTAGCGAGATTGTGGCTGCCGCAGTCATTGCGGCGATTTCGCTCCATGCGTTGATCCTCCACCAGTACCAGCGCAGCATGAAGACGAGTCCGGCGCCCGCGCCTAAAGCCAGCAGGAACTTCCATGCGGCTGCAATGGAATCTCCGTGGGTCTTCATGTAGGCCGTTGCTCCGGCACTCAGGAGCGCTACCAGAACGGTGGCGATACGGGATGCGTTGACGTAGTGCCGTTCGGTTTCATGCTTGGCAATGAAACGTTTGTAAAGATCGTTGATCAGGTAGGAGGCACCGAGGTTCAGGTGGGTGCCTATGGTGGACATATAGGCTGCGGCGAATCCAGCCAGCATGAGGCCGCGGAGGCTGGGCGGCAGGTAGTGGATCATGACCCAGACGTAGGCGCCCTCGTACCCGCCCTGGGCTGCGCTGGGGCTGGGGAGCAGCACAAGCGCAACCAGGGCGGTGGCGATCCAGGGCCAGGGGCGGAGCGCGTAATGGGCGATGTTGAACCAGAGTGTGGCGCCTACTCCGTTGGCTTCATTTTTGGCGGAGAAGATGCGCTGGGCGATGTAGCCGCCGCCCCCGGGTTCCGCACCGGGATACCAACTGGCCCACCAGTTCAGGCTCATCAGGACCAGGAAGCTGAGGAAGAATCCGGAGCCGATCGCGGGCACGAAGGACAGGGTGTCGGTGTGACGCACGAGGTCGCCGGCATGGACCTTGGCGGTAAGGCCAGCCATGCCGCCGACGGCGTGGACGGCGAAGAAGGCGAGGGCGACCACCATGCTCATCTTGAGGACGAACTGGACCAAATCCGTCCACAGCACGGCCCATAGACCGGAGACGGCGTTGTAGGCGAGGGTCAGGGCGAGGCAGATGAAGACGGCGGTTAGCTGCCCGCGGGTCGTTGTGAGGCCGAGGGTGAGGGCGAGGATCTTGGCCATGGCCAGGTTGACCCAGCCCATGATGATGGTGTTGACGGGTAGAGCGAGGTAGACCGCGCGGAAGGCGCGCAGGAAGGTTGCGGCTTTGCCGCTGTAACGGAACTCAGCGAACTC
>CAXTPN010000158.1:4457-5640 GCA_964246125.1 uncultured Acidobacteriaceae bacterium | reverse complement strand
CCGCCCCGCCGTCGGCACCGTCATTGAAGCCAAGCTCGATCGCGGACGCGGAGCCGTCGCCTCCATCCTCGTCCAGAACGGAACCCTCCGCAACGGCGACAGCTACATCGTCGGCAACACCTTTGGCAAAATCCGCGCCATGTTCGACGACCGCGGACGCCCCATCGACTCCGCCGGACCCTCCACCCCCGTTGAAATCCTCGGCCTCGAAGGCATGCCCGACGCCGGCGACACCTTCATCGTCATGGCAGACCGCGACAAGGCCAAGGGCATCGCCACCTACCGCAAAATGAAGGAGCGCGAAGCCCAGCTCGCCAAATCCTCCCGCGTCTCGCTCGAAGGCCTCGCCGAGCAGATCAAGCAGGCTGGCGTCAAGGACCTCAACGTCATCGTCAAGGGCGACGTCCAGGGCTCCGTCGAGGTTATCGCCGAGGATCTCGCGCACATGTCCACCGAAAAGGTCCGCGTGCGCGTCCTCCACTCCGGCGTCGGCGCCATCACCGAGTCCGACGTGCTCCTCGCCTCCGCCTCCAACGCCGTCATCATCGGCTTCAACGTCCGCCCCGACCTCCGCTCCAGCGAAGTCGCCGCCCGCGAAAACGTCGAAATCCGCCTCCACTCCATCATCTACGAGCTCCGCGAGGAGATCACCAAAGCCATGTACGGCCTCCTCGAACCCGTCTTCAAGGAAAACTACGCTGGCCGAGCCGAGGTCCTGCAGGTATTCAAAATCACCAAGGTCGGCCAGATCGCCGGCTGCCGCGTCACCGACGGCCTCATCAAGCGTGGCGCGCAGGCTCGCCTCATGCGCGATGGAGCCGAAGTTTGGAAAGGCAAGATCAGCTCCCTCAAGCGCATGAAGGACGATGTCTCCGAGGTCCGCGAAGGCGTCGAGTGCGGCATCGATCTCGCCGGGTACAAAGACATCCGCGCCGGCGACTTCATCGAAACCTACACCACCGAGAAGCTCGAAGACGAGCTGGGCCGCAACGCCGCCGAACTCAAAAAGCAGCAGCTCGCCGAGCTCAAGGCCTCCAAAGAAGCCGAAAACGAAGCCGCCCGCGCCGCCGAAACCGCCACCGCCTGACCTCAAACAAACTCCACAGATCCTTGTCCCATATCGCGACCGCTTGATAGTCGTGAGATGGGACACCCCCCATCCCCGGGTGCGCGGGACCGCGTC
>CAXTPN010000158.1:0-4447 GCA_964246125.1 uncultured Acidobacteriaceae bacterium | reverse complement strand
CAAGCTTGATCAGATGGATGACTCTCGCATCGCAAACCCCGGTCGCTTTTTCCAGAGCTTTTCCCTCTCTCAGTCGTCTTCAGGCCGCTTGAAAGCCCCCACACGCCCTAAAAGAGTTGTTCTACCACCTCCTCGCGTGTTACCTTCTATTCACTTTTTCAATTATTCTTCATCCTCCCTTTCGGCATATCAGCCGTTCAGGGGTGTCCCCCATCTGGCTGCAAAGCCGGGTTTGCCGACAGGCCATCCCGACTCCAAAGCCTCTATCCAGGATTGCTCCTAATCCAGGCGTCTCTCGTAAACCGGGCCTTGAACAACCCATAACGTCTCGGCCGTCAAGCCGGGCAGATACAGGTTTCAGCAGCACCTCAAAGGAGACTCATGATGCGATTCATCCCTCGGTGGCCGGCGTTCAAGACCCTCATGCTCGTTCTACTCGCGTGTCTTTCCTTTGCCGCCGCCGCCGCCCAGAACACCAGCTCCGGAACGGTGACCGGTGCCGTCGCCGACTCCACCGGTGCCCTCCTCCCCGGCGCGACCATCACCATGACCGACCTCGCCACCAAGGAAAAACGCACCACCGTCAGCAACAAAGACGGCCAGTTCGTCCTCCAGGACGTAGTCCCCAGCACATACTCCATCACCGCCAGCAAAGCCGGCTTCGCCACAGACGAGATCGCCAGCCTGCCCGTCAGCGTCGGCACCCAGACCACCGCCAACTTCCAAATGGCCGTGGGCGCTGAGTCCACCACCGTCGAGGTCCAGGCCACCAACGCCGACCTCCAGACCCTAAACGCCTCCATCGGAGCCACCGTCACCCCGGTCAGCATCGACTCGCTGCCTTCCCTGGGACGCGACGTCAGTACCTTCTCCACCCTCCAGCCCGGCGTCACCCCCGGCGGCAGCGTCGCTGGCACCGTCTCCGACCAGGCCGTAGTGCAGCTCGATGGCGGCAGCAACTCCAGCGACATGGACGGATCCATGCAGTCCTACACCGGGTCATTCGGCGGCTCGACCGCCAGCTCAGTCTCCACCGGCGGAGGCGCATCCGGCGTCATGCCCATGCCCCAGGATAGCGTCGAGGAGTTCAAGGTCTCCGTCGTAGGCCAGACCGCCGACTTCAACAACTCCTCCGGCTCCCAGGTCCAGGTCGTCACCAAGCGCGGCACCAACACCGTCCACGGCACGGTTTACGAGTATTACCTCGACAGCAACATCGGCGCGAACCTCTGGCAGAACCGCATCGGAACCACCACCTCCCCCGCCGGCACGCCCAAGCCCAGCAACCATTACAGCCGCTTCGGGGCCGCTCTTGGCGGACCCCTCACCCCCTATGTGCTCGGCGGCAAGACCTTCCTCTTCGGAAATTACGAAGGCTTCCGTTTCCCCAACTCCGCCACCTACGAGCGCTCCGTACCCTCAGCCAACATGAGAGCCGGCATCGTCACCTTCAATAACTCGGCAGGCGTCGGAATCCCTTACGATCTCAACGCGCTTGATCCGCGCGGCATAGGCCTCAATCCCACCGTAGCCAAGCTTTGGGCTTTCCTGCCCGCTGGTAACGATCCCGGCTGCACCGGCATCTCCGGCCAACGCTGCGATGGCGTCAACACCATCGGCTACAGAGCTAACGTCTCCCTTCCCCAGACCAGCAACTTCTATGTCGCCCGTCTGGACCATGACTTTGGCTCGAAATGGCACTTCAACACCAGCTACCGCTACTTCAAACTGGAAAAGAACGTGACCAACCAGGTCGATATCGGCGGCCTTCTGCCTGGCGATACCTTGGGCGTGCCTAAATCTACCGAAACCCGGCCCCAGCAGCCCTGGTTCTACGTCGCCGGCCTCACCACCAACATCTCCTCCCATACCACCAACGACTTCCACTACAGCTATCTGCGCAACTATTGGTCCTATGTCACCGCGGGCGCGCCTCCCCAACTCCCCGGACTGGGCGGAGCCATCGAACCCTTCGGCGAATACAGCACAACCGTCCTAGCCCCCTACAACGTAGATAGCCAGGACATCCGCACCCGCATCTGGGACGGCCACGACCACTTCCTCGGCGATAACGTAACCATGCTCGAAGGCAACCACCTCATCCAGTTTGGAGGCCAGTACGAGCACAACTTCGCATTCCACAACCGCACCGACAATGGCGGCGGCATCAACTACACCACAACCTACCAGCTCGGAGATTCGAGCGGTGGCGGACTGGTCAATCTCACCGGTCTAGCGGCGGCGGGTGTCCCCACCAGCAGCAGCGCCAACGCCCGCATCATCGACGCCGTCCTCGGCATCGTTACCGACTCTCAAATCGCCTACACGCGTTCGGGAAACAATCTCGCCCTCAATCCGCCGCTCACCGCCGCATTTGACCAGTCCACCATACCCTTCTACAACGTTTTCGTCAGCGATACCTGGCGCGTGAAGCCATCCCTGACCTTGAACCTGGGCGTGGGCTACGCCATCGAGATGCCTCCAACCGAGGCAACCGGGAAACAAGTTTCGCTTGTGGATGGCAATGACAATCTCGTCCAGACCGGACCCTATTTAGCTGCCCGCAAGGCGGCCGCCATGCAGGGCCAATCCTACAACCCGCAGGTCGGCTTCGCCCTCATCGGCAACGTTGCCGGCGCGCCTAAGTACCCCTATAACCCCTATTACGGATCGGTGAGCCCCCGCGTCTCCGCCGCCTGGAATCCGCACTTCGGTCGCGAAGGCCTCTTGGGCCATGTCTTCGGTGATAGCGCCACAGTTCTTCGTGGCGGCTACGGTCGGGTCTACGGCCGTCTTAACGGCGTCGGCCTGGTTCTGATCCCGCTCCTCGGGCCGGGACTCATCCAGGGCGTCCAATGCCGCACCGCATCCAAGGATGGCACCTGCAGTTCCTCCAATCAGACAGACTCCACCGCCTTCCGCATCGGTGTCGATGGCAATGCGGCACCCCTGCAGACCGTCTCCCCCAACCTCCCGCAGCCCTTCTATCCCGGCTACAACGGAGCGTCCACCGCCAACGCGCAAATGCTCGATCCCCACCTGCGCCCTAATGACGTGGACACCTTCAACGTCACCATCCAGCGTCAGGTCGGCCGCAAGGTGCTCGTTGAAGTCGGCTACATCGGTCGCCTCATCCACAACGAGTACCTGGCCATCAACATCAACTCCGTACCGTACATGATGTCGCAGGGAGGCCAGAACTTCGCCTCCGCCTATGCCGCCGTCGAGACTGCATTCGGTTGCGCCACCTCCTCCGGGCTATGCAACGCCAACACCGCCGCCGCCACAGGCAAAACCAAGGTCTATCCCACCGTCGCACCCCAGCCCTTCTTCGAGGCCTCGCTCGCCGGAACCGGCTACTGCAACGGCTACGCCAACTGCACCACGGCGGTTGTCCAGAAGGAAGCCAGCAACTTCGGTACCCAGAAAGTCTTCGCCCTCTGGTCCGACTTGGACGGCGGTGCCAACAAGGCAGCCGGAGGCTTCAACTTTCCCCGGACGATGATGGGCTCGCCCATCCCGGGTCAGGCCAATGGAGCCAACGGACAAATCCTCAGCGGCGTCTCCATGCAGGGCTCCACAGGCTATGGAAACTACAACGGCGGATTCGTCTCCTTCAAGGCCACCGACTTCCATGGCCTCACCTTGCAAGGAAATCTAACCTACAGCAAGGCCTTGGGCCTCAACGATTCTGCACAATCCTCCAGCGGACTGACGCCTAACGACGCATTTGACCTGGGCAAAAGCTACGGCGTCCAATCCTTCAATCAGAAGTTCATCGCCAACATCTTCGGCGTCTACCAGACCCCTTGGTACAAGAGTCAGTCTGGCTTTGTTGGACGCCTGGCCGGAGGTTGGACCCTGGCGCCCATCTTCACCGCTGGCAGCGGTCAACCCATATACTGCGTCACCAACTCCGGTTCACAGTCCTTCGGCAGCGCTGATGCATTGAACTTCTCTGATAACGAAAACTGCGTTCTCACCTCCCCCTACACAGGTGGCTCTCAAACCCACCGCGGCGTCGCCGGCGGCACGGACCCCAACGGTATCAGCGTTGGGACCAACACCGCGGGCAAGAGCCCCGCCTCTCAGGTCAACATGTTTGCCAACCCGGCCGCCGTCTACAACAGCACCCGTCCAGCCATCCTGGGCATCGACGAGCGGGATAGCGGCGACGGCGCTTTCGTCGGCCTGCCTTACTTCAACCTGGATATGAGCATCCGCAAGAACATGAGAGTCTTCGAGCGGACCAGTCTTGAATTCTCCGGCATCATCACCAACATCCTCAACCACAATGACTTCAACAACCCAGGCATCAGTCTTGCAGCCCCGGCCAGCTTTGGCGTCGTAAACACACAGGGCAGCAGCCCGCGCGCGATCCAGATGGGCCTCCGCGCCAGCTTCTAACCCCAACTCACCACAACCGGGGCGCCGAATCATTCCAAGA
>CAXTPN010000157.1:0-5653 GCA_964246125.1 uncultured Acidobacteriaceae bacterium | reverse complement strand
CCATACAGGCGAGGGGTATCTGAGCCCGTATGTGTTTGTCGACAAGCTGTCTGGGTTGTGCGTGCCGGAGGATGTGGTAATTCCGTGCTCAAGCGGCAGCGCGTTCACGGTGATGATGCAGACGTTTGCACAGAAGCTGGGACAACGGATCGTGACGAACAAGGGCTTGGCCTCAATGGGGTATGGATTGAGCGGAGCGATTGGGGCGGCACTTGCGGCACCGGGGCGGCGGACTGTTTTGGTCGAAGGCGATGGAGGCTTTACGCAGAACCTGCAGGAGCTGGGGACCGTGACCGCGAATAAGTTAAACCTTAAAATTTTTCTCTTCGATGACAACGGCTATGCGTCGATACGAATGACACAGAAGAACTACTTTGGCGGCCGCTATGTGGGGTGCGATGTGGAGACGGGGCTGGGAATTCCGAAGTGGGAGCTGCTGTTTCAGGCATACTCGGTCCCGGTGATGCGGATTGGACCGGGTTTCGAGCAGAGTGCAAAGTTTGTGGAGGCGTTTGAGAGTATGGGGGCACAGGCGTTCCTGGTGCGGATCGATCCGGCGCAGACCTACTTTCCGAAGATCAGCTCGCGGGTGACGGCTAGCGGATCGATGGAGTCGAACCCTCTGCATCGCATGACGCCGGAGCTGGATGCGGCGACGGCGGCGAAGGTATTTCGATACATTCTGGCGTAGGCTGATCGATATGCCTCCGATAGCGCGCAGTGACTTGGACGAAGTATTGGCGGCGACCGCGCCGCTGTGGGAGGAGATGCGCGGAGAGCGGCTGTTCGTCACGGGGGGCACGGGATTTTTTGGATGCTGGCTGGTGGAGAGCTTTTTGCATATCAATCGGATGCTGGGGCTCGGAGCCGAGATGACGGTGTTGACGCGGGATGTGAAGGCCTTTCTCAGGAAGGTGCCGCACCTGCGCTGGGAGCCGGCGTTGACGCTCATTGAAGGCGATGTGGCAGGATTCGACTTCCCCGCAGGGACGTATGGATTGGCGATTCATGCAGCGATTGACGCTAGCGCGCGGCAACTGGCAGAAGAGCCGCAGCGGATGTTGTCGACGATGCTTGCGGGCACGGAACGGATGTTGGGCTTTGCGGCGCAGGCAGGGACGAGGAAGCTGCTGCTGACGAGCTCGGGGGCGGTGTATGGCCCGCAGCCCGCGGCTGTCAGCCATGTGATGGAGGAGTATGGCGGAGCGCCCGATCCGCTGTTGCCGGGGAGCGTGTACGGCGAGGGCAAACGCGCGGCGGAGCTGATGTGTTCGCTGGCGACGCGGGGTGAAATAGAGGTCAAGATCGCGCGCTGTTACACATTTCTGGGGCCGCACCTGCCGCTCGATATGCATTTTGCGGCGGGAAATTTCTTGCGCGATGCGCTGGCGGGGCGGGAGATCGAGATTGCGTCGGATGGGTCGAGTGTGAGGTCGTATCTGTATGCCGGCGATCTTGCGGTTTGGCTTTGGACGATGCTGTTCCGGGCGCCTTCGATGCGGGCCTACAACGTGGGGTCGGAGCAGGCCGTCAGCGTGCGCGAGTTGGCGGAGACGGTAGCGAGGGTCGTTGATCCGGGACTGGAAGTGAGGGTTCGGGGCCAACCGGGTGCGGGCTCAAGCCGCTATGTTCCTTCGACGGCAAGGGCTCATATGGAACTGGGATTGCGGGAAACGGTAACGCTTGAAGAAGGTTTGCGACGCACCGCGGCCTGGCACCGGCTAGAATAAACGGAGACCTTTTGTGAGCACCTTACCTCAAACCGTTTCGCCGGCCCCGCGGCCGCATGGCCCCTTCGCTGCACTTCGCCGGACTTTTCCCGCAGGCGAGGTGATCCGTTTTCTGCTCGTGGGCGCGTCGAATACGCTGTTTGCGTACCTTCTCTACGCTTTGTGCGTTCGGCTGTATACGCATGCGCTGCCCACGCACGGCAAGCCGCTGATTGCCGATCTGGCTTCGATTACATCGAAACCGGTGGCGATCACCGTGGCCTTTCTGGGCTACAAGCATTTCGTGTTTCGAACCAAGGGAAACTATCTAAAGGAATATCTGCGCTGCTTTGCGGTGTATGGGGTGAGCACTCCCGCCGAGTTGATCATTCTACCCTTGGCGACGAAGGTGTTCCTGCTGTTTGCGCTGTCGCATGCGTATGCGCCGTACCTAGCGGGTATCGTCAATTCACTTTTAATTGCGAGCTATAGCTATTTTGCGCATAAGAAGTTTTCGTTCAAGCGGTAGAGCTTTGATGAAGACGATCAGCATTGTGACCGCATGCTACAACGAAGAGGCGAATGTAGGGTTGCTGCATGCGCGGGTGCGGGCACTGATGACGGCGCTGCCTGAATATAGGTACGAACATCTGTTTATCGATAACCGTTCTCGCGACGAGACGGTACCCATTCTTAAACAGCTCGCTGCGGAAGATCCCGCGGTGAAGATCATCGTGAACGCGCGCAACTTCGGGCACATCCGATCGCCGGTGCATGCACTGTTTCAGGCGACGGGGGATGCGGTGATCTCGCTGGTGGCGGACTTTCAGGATCCGCCCGAGCTGATTCCGCAGTTGATTCGCGAATGGGAGGCAGGCGCCTCCGCTGTGCTGTGCATCAAGCGTACGAGCGAAGAGGCGTCGGTGATGTTCTGGCTGAGGAAGAAGTATTACCAGTTGGCGGAGCGGCTTTCTTCAGTAGAGACGATTCAGAATTTCACAGGGTTCGGGCTCTACGATCGGCGCCTGATCGAGATTGCGAAGTCGTTCGGCGACCCTTACCCATATTTTCGCGGAATGATCGCGGAAATTGGATTGCCCTACAAGAAAATCTATTACGATCAGCCGAGTCGTAAGTTCGGCATCACCAAAAACAACTGGTACACGCTGTATGACATGGGCATGCTGGGCATCATCAACCACTCGCGCGTGCCGCTGCGGCTGGCAGTTTTCGCGGGCTTTGCGGGCGCGGCGGTGTCGTTCGCGGTGGCGATGATCTACCTGGCACTGAAGCTGCTGTTCTGGAGTACGTTTACCTTTGGGCTGGCGCCGATGCTGATCGGCATCTTCTTTGTCGCGTCGTTGCAGCTTGTATTCCTGGGGGTGTTGGGGGAGTATGTCGGGGCAATTTACACGCAGGTGCAGCGGCGTCCTTATACCGTGGAGTTGGAGCGTGTGAACTTTCCCGCGCAGGCTTCGTCGCCGCCGGAGATTGCGTCGGACGCGAGCAGTAGAATGGACGTGAAGAACACGGAGCGCAGATGAAGGACCTTGTACGACGCCAGCTTGCCCAGTCCATTGCGACCATGCAGGCGGTGCATGACGACGAGCGGATTCATGACACGATGTTGGCAATCGGCAGGCTGACGGCCGACGCGATGCAGAATGGGCGCATGCTGATGGTGGCCGGCAATGGCGGGTCGGCGGCGGACGCGCAGCACCTGGTGGCGGAGTTCGTGTCGCGGCTGACGGTGAACCGGCCGGCGCTGCGGGCGATTGCGTTAACGACCGATACTTCCATTCTGACCGCGGTGGGCAACGACTTCGCCTACGACTATGTGTTCGCGCGGCAGGTGGAGGCGCTGGGCCAGGAGGGCGACGTTCTGCTGGGGATTTCGACCTCGGGAAACTCGAAGAACATTCTGCGGGCGATGACCGAGGCGAAGCAGCGAGGGATGCACACGATTGGGTTTACAGGCAGCGGGGGCGGGGCGATGCGCGAGCTTTGCGACTACACCGTCGTCATTCCATCAACCACGACTATGAACATTCAGGAGTCGCACCTGGCGCTTGAGCATATATTCTGCATGCTGGTGGAGCGGTTTACTTTTGGGATCGACTTCGATCGCGCTCCACAGGTTTTGAGTGAGTAAAATAGCGGCATGACAACGGTGGATGTGGTGTACCGGTATGGGGCGGCGCCGGCGGAGAACACGGTGGCAGGGCTGGCGCGGCTGCGTGAGGTGTATGGGATTCGGCGGGTGGAGTTTAGCGAGCGGGAGAAGACGGTGCGGGTGGAGTACGACTCGACCCGGCTGACCGAGGCGGTGATCCACCAGTTGCTGCGGCGCGGCGGGCTGGACGTGGGGGAGCGCGTGGTGCTGACGAAGGTCCCGCCGCCGCCTGAGGCGGCTGCCGCGCCGCCGGCTGCGAAGTAGTGCGGGCGGTTGCCGCAGGTGGATTTCTCCGGTATTCTTACCTAGTTGCACCTCAGGCAATGTGCGCCCGTAGCTCAGCTGGATAGAGCATTTGGCTACGAACCAAAGGGTCGGAGGTTCGAATCCTTCCGGGCGCACCATAACTTCGAGACTTGTACCCCCCTCCCCACTAAAGTATCCAAAGTATTCAAAATAGGCTGCTTAAGTCTGGACCTTGGGTCGCGGATGCACCAAGAAGTGTGCATGGCTTCCGAACGATCTCAGGGCGGAATTAATTGACGACCAAGTTGGTCCGAATTAGACTCAGAGGTGGACTGAGGATTGGACCTAAGCAATGTTGCAGGCATTCATCATCACGCTGCGCGAGGGCGTGGAAGCTTCGCTGATAGTGGGAATCGTGTTTGCGTACCTATCGAAGATTGGGCGGCCGGAGCTTAAGCGAACGGTTTTCTGGGCGCTGGGTTCGGCGATTGCGGCGAGCGTGCTGGGAGCGGTGGTGCTGGCTCGGACGCAGTGGAACTCCGACATCTTCGAGGGCTGGGTGATGCTGGCGGCCGCGGCGTTCGTGGTGAGCATGATCTGGTTCATGCAGCGGACGGCCAAGTCGATGCGGGGGGAGATCGAGTCGAAGGTTGCGGCGAAGATCGCGGGAACTTCGCGGGTGGGCTTGTTCTTTTTTGTGTTTCTGCTGGTGCTGCGAGAGGGCGTGGAGACGGTGCTGATCCTGTCGGCAGTCTCGCTGAACTCGACCGAGCTGCTGAGTTTTACGGGGACGATGCTGGGGATCGCGGTGGCGGTGGTGTTTGGGGTGATGTTCATCCGGGGCAGCGTGAAGATCAATTTGCAGCGGTTTTTCCGGGTGACGAGCGTGATTCTGTATTTCGTCACGTTTCAGCTGGTGGTGAGCGGGCTGCATGAGTTGAGCGAGAATGGGGTGTTGCCGTCGAGCACGGCGGAGATGCGGTATATCGGGCCGATCGTTCGCAACGATCTTTTCTTCTTTGTGACCATGCTGGCGCTCGCGGCGCTGATGATCCTGATGGAGCAGAGGCGGCGGGGGCCAGCGGTGTTGGCGCAGGATGCCTCGGCGGCGGACAGGCGGCGCGCGGCTTGGAGCCAGCGGCGGGAGAAGATGTGGATGACGGCGGTGATCTCGGCGAGTTTTCTGTTCATCTTTTTGTCGACCGCGGAGTTTATCTACGCGAAGAGCTCGACTGCGTTGAGCGAGGCGCGGCCGGTGACGCTGGTGGGGGAGCAGGTGACGGTGCCGGCGAGCGAGGTGACGGACGACCAGCTGCATCGGTACAGCGTGCATGTGGATGATGGCAACGGCAAGAGCCCTGAGGTGCGGTTTCTGCTGTTTAAGAAGCCGGATGGGAAGATTGTGAGCGTGGCGGATGCGTGTTCGATCTGCGGGCCGGTGGGGTTCTACATGGGGAGCCAGGGGATTACCTGCAAGATGTGCGCAAGCCCGCTGAACGCGGCGAGCATGGGGCAGCCGGGGGGG
>CAXTPN010000156.1:0-5659 GCA_964246125.1 uncultured Acidobacteriaceae bacterium | reverse complement strand
CGCATCGCCGGCATCACCGAAATGACCTCCGCCAGCTCGCTCGGCGCCACCACACTCAACCTTCAATTCGATCTCAGCCGCAACCTTAACGGCGCGGCACGCGACGTGCAGGCCGCAATCAACGCCGCGCGCAGCCAGCTTCCCGCCAACCTCCCCGCCCAGCCCTCCTACCGCAAGGTCAACCCCACCGAGCCCTCCATCCTCATCCTGGTCGTCGATTCCGACACCTTGCCGCCACGCGACCTGTACGATCTCGCCGACACCACACTCGCCCAGCGCATCGCCCAGGTGCAAGGCGTCGGGCAGGTCAGCCTCAACGGAAGCACCAAGCCGGCCGTGCGCATCGAAGTGAATCCTCTTGCGCTCGACGCCTACGGCCTTGGCTTTGAACGGCTGCGCGCCCTCCTCGCACAATCCAGCGCCAACACGCCCAAGGGACGCTTGACCGACGACACGCGCCAGTGGACCATCACCGCCGACGACCAGATTACCCGTGCGGATCAATACGCCCGCCTCATCGTCGACCAGCGCCGCGGATCGATCCTGCGCCTCGGCGACCTGGCCACGGTCACGGACTCCGTGGAAGACATCCACGCCGGCGGCCTCATCAACAGTCGCCCCGGCATTCAAATCATCGTCAACAAGGCGCCCGGCGCAAACACCATCGCAACCGTTGACCGCATCCTCGCGCTTCTGCCGCAGCTTCGCGCGTCGCTCCCGCCGACCGTCCGTTTGCACTCCATGATGGACCGCACCACTACCATCCGCGCCTCCATCGCTGACATTACCTGGACCCTCGCGCTCTCCATCTGCCTCGTCATGCTGGTCGTCTTCGCCTTCCTGCGCGAGCCCCGCTCCACCTTCATCCCCAGCATCTCCGTGCCGGTCTCCTTGCTCGGCACCCTGGCCGTCATGCGCCTTCTAGGCACCACCCTGGACAACCTCTCGCTGATCGCCCTTGCCATCGCCACCGGGTTCGTGGTCGACGATGCCATCGTCGTCATCGAGAACGTCGACCGCCATCTCCGCGCCGGAATGACCCCCCTTCACGCCGCGCTCCAAGGCTCCGCCGAAGTCGGCTTCACCGTGCTTGCCATGAGCGTCTCGCTCGTCAGCGCCTTCATCCCCATGCTGCTCATGGGCGGCATCCTGGGCAGGCTCTTTCGCGAGTTCGCCGTCGTCCTCTCCATCGCCACCGGCATGTCGCTCTTGGTCTCGCTCTTCGTTACTCCCATGCTCTGCGCAAGGCTGCTTCAACCCTACCGCCAACGCCGGCACGGCCCTCTCTACCACCTCGGCGAGCGCATCTTGAACAGGCTCGAAGAGGCTTACGCCGCTGGCATACGCTGGGTCTTCCGCCACCAGCCCGCTGTCCTCATGCTCACGCTCGCTACCTGCTCCCTGACCGTCTATCTCTATATCGTCGTCCCGAAGGGATTCTTCCCGCAGCAGGATACCGGAAGAATCTTCGGCCAGATCCGCGCCTCCCAGGACATCTCCTTCGACGAGCTCAGCGCCAAGGCAAGGGAGATCGAAGACATCGTTGTTCATGACCCCGCCGTAGGCGACGTCAGCTCCTTCTTCGGAACCAACAGTGTAGGCCCTTCACCCAATGCAGCCAGCCTCTTCATCGTCTTGAAAAACTATCGGCAACGCAACGGACTCCCCTCCAGCGAGGTCATGCGCCGCCTCCGCCCCCGCTTTGCGAACATCGTCGGCGTCTCCGTTATCCTGCAGGAACAGCAGGAACTCAATATCGGCGCGCGCTCCTCCGCCGCCCAGTTCCAGTACACCCTCTCCTCCAGCAACCTCGAGCTGCTCGACGAGTGGGCTCGGAAGATGACCGACCGCCTGCGCCGTATCGGCGTCCTCCGCGATGTGGTCAGCGATCAACTAAACGACGGCCTCGTCGCGCAACTCTCTCTCGATCGCGACACCGCCGGCCGCCTTGGCGTCACCGCCAATGATCTGGACGAAACCCTGTACGACGCCTTCGGTCAGCGTCAGATCGCCACCATCTATGCCCCGGCAAACCAGTACCATGTCGTCATGGAAGCAGCGCCGGCCTTCCAACTCGGCCCCGCCGCCCTTGCAAGCGTATACATCCCGCGTTCGCAAAACGGGACTGCGCACGGCCCCGTCCCGTTGTCCGCGTTCAGCGGCTACGCTCTGCGCAAGGCCCCGCTTGTGGTCAATCACCAGGGCCAGATTCCCGCGGTGACCATCTCCTTCAACCTCACCCCCGGCTCCTCCCTCAGCGACGCAGCCACCGCAATCGAGACTGCTGCCCGAGAGATGGACATGCCCGAAGCTGTCCATGCGGGCTTCGCCGGCTCCGCGCAAGCCTTTCAATCCTCGCTCAAATCCCAGCCCTTGCTCATCCTGCTCGCGCTCGCCGCCATCTACCTCGTCCTCGGCATCCTCTATGAATCCCTGCTGCGCCCGCTGGTCGTGCTCGCCATGCTGCCCTCGGCAGGCTTGGGAGCGCTACTCGCCCTGTTCGCATTCCGGCAGGAGTTCAGCATCATCGCCATGCTCGGCATCGTGCTCCTCATCGGCATCGTGCAAAAGAACTCCATCATGCTGGTCGACTTTGCCTTGTGGACTGAGCGGCACAAGGGCGCCACGCCCCAGCAAGCCATCCAGGAAGCGTGCCGCGTCCGTTTCCGGCCCATCCTTATGACCTCCGCGACCGCCCTGCTCGGTGCCCTGCCGCTCGCGCTCGGGGGCGGCGTCGGCTTCGAGCTGAGACGGCCCCTCGGAATGACGATCGTCGGCGGCCTCGCCTTTGCTCTTGTGCTCACCCTCTACAGCACGCCCGGCCTCTACATCGTCATCGCGCGGCTGGCGCGCGACGCGGCCCGTCCCGTACGCTCGTAACCCGGCCCGCCTTGCATCTCTAGTAGAGAACCTTCAAGCCGAACTGAACGATCCGCGGCTCGAACGTACTCGTGATGATCCCGCCGGTCGTCGCCGTCGTTCCGTTCGTCCCCCCGATGGTACTCGGCAAGTACAGATTTGTATGGTTGAGTACGTTGTAAAGTTCCGCCCGAAACTCCACCTTTAGGCTCTCGACCGGCGTGCTGAACTTTTTATTTAGCGCCAGGTCGGTCTGATAAAACGCGGTATTGCGCAGAGGATTGCGCGAGGCGTTCCCGAACGGACTCAGAGGAGCCGTCGCCGTTCCCGTAGCCGGCAGCGCGAAAGCCGCCGGGTTCACATACTGGATGTACCCGCTGGACGCAATCTGCGTATTCAGAATCGGGTTGACGCCCGCATTCACGTTCGGACGATACTCGTTCGCGCCCCGGTAAGTAGCCGAAATCTGCGGCGAAACCTGGTTCACCGAACTCGGACTATACGTCAGATTGAACGGCGTCCCCGACTGCATCGTGTTGATCGTGCTCACCTGCCACCCGCCGACCGCCGCATCCACAAAGCCGTTGCTGCCCGAAAGAAACCGCCGCCCATGCCCCACCGGCAGCTCGTAGATCAAGCTGGTCACGTTCTCGATCGGCAGGTTGTAATCCGACTGCGCATAGTCCGCGCGAAGGTTGTTCGCATCCTGCGGCGATGGCGTGTTCGCCTCCAGCGATGCGCTCGCATTGTCCAGCGAGTGCGACCACGTGAACGAATTCAGTAGCGTCAACCCCGCCACAAGCCGCTGCTCATACCGCGCCTGCAGCGAGTCGTAGTGCGAGTAGAACTCGTTCAACGCCTCCGTGATATCCGACGGCCAGTTCGCATAAGGCCGTGTAAACAACCCGTTCGTCAGTACCGAAGGATTCTTCTGGTTCCCATTCAGGAACCCCTGCAGCTTCACCCCGTGATTGCCCACATACGCCACATCCAGCAGCGTGTTCTTCGCCAGCTGCCGCTGCACGCTCACGAAGTAGCTCTCCACATAGCTGTCGCGCGTATTCTTCGGCACATAGGTGATGTTGTCCGTCGCCGGATTGAAGGTCGTCACCAGCGTCGAAGGATACCCCTGGTCGGTCGTCACAAAGCAACTCGTCGCCGGTGCGCTGTTGAAGCAGTGATTCGCCGTGGTAGGCGTCGGCTGCGACACCGCCACGAACAGCGCCTGCGGAGCGTTGATCGCCAGAATATCTCCCGAACCCGCCCGCGTGTAATGCACATAGCTCATGCCGAACCCGCCGCGAACCGCCGTCTTCGCGCTCGCCCCATAGGCAAATCCGACACGCGGCCCGAAGTCGGTTAAATCCGGATGGACCAGCGTATGCCCATACACGCCGCTCCCATTCACCGGCGTGATCCCCGTTCCACTCGCGCCCGGCGTCGTCGTCAACACCGTCTGCGACGCAGGATCGAAGTTCGAGATATAGTTGTGCTGCTCCGAGTAAGGGGACCCATACTCCCAGCGCAGACCCACATTCAAGGTCAAGTTCGGCGACACCTTCCAGTCATCCTGCGCGTAGGCGCTGTTCAGCGTCTGGCGCAGGTGCGCGACGAAATAGTTGGCCAGCGAGTACTGGCTCGGCGTCCCGAAGAGAAAATCCGCGAAGTAGGTATCCGACACCGTAGACCCCCCCGCATTCGAGTAGCCGCCGCTATAGGTGAACGATCCATACAGAGGATTGTTGTCGTTCACCGCCATCCAGATATGCTCGTACTCATACCCAAACTTCAACGAGTGCCTCCCCTTCACATAGGTGAAGTTCACCTTCGGATCCAGCAGCGCCGGATCCTGCCACTGCGGATTCGTACTCTGCCGCCCAAACGCGCTGAACCCGGAGATCGATGTCGACGGCAACCCGCCCGCAACGATCGGGTTCGTCGGCAGCCCCGGAATCGTAATCGCATTGTTCCCGATCGAAAGCGAGAACTTCCCCGCCTTCGTGCGTGACAGCCCCACCCGCGCATCCAGCACCTTGTTCGACCCGAACAGATGCGTATACCCCAACGCAACCTGCTGGTTCAGCACGCGAATCTTGCCGTTCGTCTGCCCGTCCAGCGGCAACGGCAGCGTCGGATTGTTGACGCCGTTCTCCTTCCGATCGCTAACCCGCAGAAACCAGGAACTGCTCGCACTCTGCTGAAAGTCGAACCGCAGATCGCCTTTATCCGAGTTATCCGTGAACGGCGCCTGCACCGCATAGTCGTTCGTCGCCAGCCCCGTCGTCGCGACGCCGCTTACCGGCAGCCCGCTGATCTGCTTGAAAAAGTTCACCACCTGCAGCGAGATGGGATTGATCGCCGCAGCCGGAATCGGCGTATTCGCCGGATACACCACCCCCGTCGTCGCGTTCTTCACCGGCACTACCAGTATCCCGTTCAACTCATTCTGCGTAGGCAGACTCAAGACCGTCAGCGGCTTCAACACCTGCCGGAACCCCTCATAATCCAGAAAGAAAAACAGCCTGTCCTTCAGAATCGGGCCGCCGAAGTTAACCCCATATTGGTTCCGATTGAACACCTGCTTGCGAAACGGAATCGTCGTGCCGGTGTTGCTCACGGTGGTCGGCTTGAAGAAGCCCTCGGCGTTCAGGTCCGTATTGCGGATGAACTCGTACAACAGCGCGTGGAAGCGGTTCGTCCCACTGTTCGAAGCCACATTGATCGTCGCCCCCGACGACCGCCCATACTCCGCGCCCTCATTGTTCGTCACCACCTGAAACTGCGCCACTGAGTCCGGAGG
>CAXTPN010000155.1:0-5700 GCA_964246125.1 uncultured Acidobacteriaceae bacterium | reverse complement strand
CTCCTAACGCGAAGGTCGCAGGTTGGACTCCTGCCCGGGCCACCATAGGAACAAAGGTCAAAGCTTGGTACCCGTCAGGACTCCTGCCTGGGCCACCACAACGCGAATACCCGCAGCCCGGCATCCGCGTTATCATAATCCGGTGCTGAAATACTCCATCGTCGTCCCGTTCCATAATGAAGAGGACAACGTCACCACGCTCTACGACCGCCTGAAGGACGTCATGGAGCAGGTACTCGCCGACTCGCGCGACACCTTTGAGCTCGTCTTCGTGGACGACGGCTCTCGCGACCGCACCTACCGCCTGCTTGAAGAGATCGCCGCCGTCGATTCGCGCGTGCTCGTCATCAAGCTGCGCCGCAACTTCGGCCAGACCAGTGCCCTCGCCGCCGGATTCGACCACGCCCAGGGAGAGTACATCCTCGCCATGGACGGCGACCTCCAGCACGACCCGCTCGAAGTCCCCGCCTTCCTCGCCAAACTCGAAGAGGGTTACGACGTCGTCTCCGGCTGGCGCTCCGAGCGCGGCGATAACATGCTCCTCCGCCGCATTCCCTCATCCATCGCCAACGCCCTTATGGCCGCCCTCTCCGGCGTCCCCATCCACGACTTCGGCACCACCTTCAAGGCGTACCGCCGCGACATCATCCAGTCCATCCCCCTCTATGGCGAGATGCACCGCTTCATCCCCGCGCTCGCCAGCTGGTACGGCGCCAGCATCTGTGAGATCCCCATCTCCAACCCGGCGCGCACGGCAGGCAAGTCGCACTACGGCATCTCCCGCACCTTCCGTGTCTTCTTCGATCTCCTCACCATCCGCTTTCTGCTCAAGTACATGACCCGCCCGCTGCACTTCTTCGGCTCAGTCGGCGGCGCGGCCATGCTCTCCGGCGGCCTTATCGCCACCGCGCTGCTGCTCCTCAAAGTCATCACCCACGGCAACGCCTACTCGGACCACGCGCCGCTCTTCACCATCGCCAGCGTCCTGATCCTCGGCGGCATCCAGATGATCGGCATCGGCCTGCTAGGCGAGCTGCAAGTCCGGCACTTCCACACCGCCGACCGCCGGGCCCCTTACGCCGTAGACCGGGTCCTACGCCTCCGCAACAGCGAAGAATCGCTGCTCCACTGATCGCAGCCGCTTCGTGTCAAGGGCCGCCACGTCGAAGTAGAGTACCTGCTGACCTTTTTGGTAAGGGTCAGCCTGAAGCTTCAACTTCTTCGCTCTGCTCATTAGTCTAGCGAAAGCAACTTGCTTTCTGGCGCTATGAAGGAGGCACGTTGTCATAGTTTTGCTTTCAGCACCTTCGAAATTCTGAATGGCACTGTCATCAAATTTGAAGCGAAGCTTGCACTCCTCGATACCGCAAATTAACTGCCCTTTTGAAATGGTCAGAAAAGCATTTAGGGACTTGCCCTTTCGTCGGAAGCAAACCTCACTTTTCGATCCACCGTCGGAAGGGTTACACGACCGCACAGAGCGAGATTATCGCACCGAGTGAAAAGATAATATTGAAGAAGATCACGCTGCAACGATGATTTAAATCAGACCGCAGTGGAATGTCGCAGGCTGAATTATTTCTGTGTTGCTTTCAACGCTTTGCGAATGCGTTCCACATCCGCCAAATCCTGCAAACGCCCTACGGCCTCTTTGTTGGTGATCAGATCGTCGCGTGAGATCACAGCCATCGGTGTCTCGGCGTCGGCCCAACCGTTCACCCGTCTGTCCCAAGCCTCATCGAACGACACACCAGCGATCGCCTGCATGATGTCAACGCGGGCGGGCGGAACTCCCAGCTGAAACACGCTCTCTGGATGGCCGCGAAAATCTTCCGGGGTCATCCCAGACAGTGGCGCACCGAAATCCGCGAGAGCACGAAAAACAGCTTCGCTATTCTTGCGATCCGTTGCGATAAAGACATCCAGGTCCTTGGTGCCTCGCGGCTCAGAGTAAACACCGACAGCATGACCACCGACCATGAGGTATCTAACGCCACGCGCGTTGAACGCGCGTAAGAGTTCTATCTGATCTCTCAGCATCAAAGTCGATCCCTTTGAACGTATAGGTGGCACACACGATTTCCGCTACAGCTTGCATGACTTCGGGCATTGGGCGGCTTTGCCAATAGCGGAAGTTCTCGGCATCCTGCTCCTCAACACTCGTCACCCGTCGAAGTGTTTTGTCCATGCTCCATTCTACGCCTTTGCTGCTGCGCTCCCATACCTCCTATCTTTTATCCTCATTACGCCTCGCTCGTCGTCTCCTTCCCCTCGCATGAGAAACTATCCTCATGCCCTTGAATGTCGGAATCGTAGGCTTACCCAACGTAGGCAAATCCACCATCTTCAACGCGCTCACCTCCGCCAAAGCCGCCGCCGCCAACTACCCCTTCTGCACCATCGAGCCCAATGTTGGCGTCGTCGTCGTACCTGATACGCGCCTCGACCGCATCGTCGCTCATGTTAACCCCAACTCCATCGTCCCTACCACCATGGAGTTCGTTGACATCGCCGGCATCGTCGAGGGCGCGAGCAAGGGCGAAGGCCTAGGCAACCAGTTCCTTTCGCACATCCGCCAGACCGACGCCATCCTGCACGTCGTCCGCTGCTTCCACGACGACGAGGTCGTCCACGTCGCGGGCAAGGTCTCCCCGCTTGACGACATCGACATCATCAACACCGAACTCTTGCTGGCGGACCTCGACACGGTAGAAAAGCGAGCAGTCAAAGCCCAGAAAGCCGCGAAGTCCCAGTCCGCCTCTCCCGCCGCCAAGACCGAAGCCGAGACCCTGCAGAAGCTTCTCGAAGTCCTCAACGCCGGCAAACCCGCCCGTACCGCCGACCTCACGGACGACGAGCGCCTCGTCGCCCGCGACCTCTTCCTCATCACCTCCAAGCCCATGCTCTACGTCGCCAACGTCGACGAAGCCGGCATCTCCGAAGGCAACGACTACACCAAGCTGGTCGAACTTCGCGCCGCCGAGGAACACTCCGAAGTCGTCCGCATCTGCGGAGCCATGGAGGCCGAGATCGCCCAACTCGACCCTCCCGAGCGCGCCGAGTTCCTCGAAGCCGCCGGCCTAGCCGAGCCTGGCCTCAATCGACTTATCCACGCCGCCTACCGCCTGCTTGGCCTCATCACCTACTTCACCGCCGGTGTCCAGGAGGTCCGCGCCTGGACCATTCGCAGAGGAACGAAAGCACCTGGAGCAGCTGGTGTCATCCACTCCGACTTCGAGCGCGGCTTCATCAAGGCCGACGCCTACCACTCCGACGACCTGTTCCGCCTCGGCAGCGAGCAAGCCGTCAAGGAAGCCGGCCTCTTGAAGTCCGAGGGTAAGGAGTACACCGTCAAAGACGGCGACATCCTCTTCTTCAAATTCAATGTTTGAAGCTCTTGCTTGTCATGGCAAGGCCGTCCAGTACAGCACGAAGTGCCGCCGGTCCGGCGTCAAGGCGCCTTTGTCGTTGCCTCTCCCGGCCGATACATCCTCTCTGTATGCCCCTTCATCTGCTCCGGATAGAAGTAGACCTCCCGCAGCTTCCCTCTCGCATACCGCTCCGCCTCATCGTTGAAGTGCGACGACGAGGGATGCCCGCTCTCCCCGCCTGCCGTCACCGCATACGCATGCACCTTCGGCCCAAACTCCACCACCGCGACGAAGCTGTTGCCGCTCGTCCCGTACCACTTCTTCGTCCCCGGATACTGCCGGGCCCCGAACGAGGCCAGCGACCCCCAAACGCTAGACACGAACGGCACTGGGATGCTTGCGCCCGCATCGTTGAATGGTTGCACGATGTCTCCGGTCAGCCGTTGAAATCGGTTAATCTCCCCCCACGGCGTCTTCCACGTTCCAAAGTCCGCTGCCAACTTATCCGATGCAACGCCTAACGCGCTCAAGAGGGCATTGCCGCCGACAGAGCGCACCACATACTCCTCGCTCGGCATGCTCGTCCTACGAGCCTCGCCCGCCGACGTCCGCAGCACCTCAGTCCCCCAATAAACCGCCACGGAAGTAGCCACCGATCCCGCCCCCCAGCGGAAATCCCATCCTCGCAAAACCTCGATCTTTTCCCGCAGCTTCTCCTTCAAAGCCGACGCCTCAGGCAGCCCATCCCACGCCGCCACTAGCACCGGCACCGTCTTCGCAAACCATGGCAGGTAAGAGTCATACGCGGCATCAATCAGAGACTCTTCCGTCCACGCTGTTCCAACCGAAAGCACCCGCATCGCATGCACCCCTCGCGCGCTTTCTATGCCCTGTTCCACATAAGCAGGGTAGTCCGTTTTCTTCAGCGAGCTCACCCCTGCCCCGTTCCAAGGCGAGTCATTCACATTGAACAGCCAGCCGCTGGCTGGATTCTTCAACTGCGGAATCTCCGCTAAACCCATCAATCCTTTCCAATCCGTCGCCGGATCAGACCCATCCACCGGCTTTGTGTAGTCGAACTTTGTATCTCGCCGCGGAATAAAGTTCCCATGCCAGTAAGCGATGGTCCCATCTGCATCCGCATAGATCGTATTGTTCGACGAGTTAGCCATCAACTCCATCGTCTTCAGATATTCCTCATAACTCCTCGCCTTAGTCCGCAGGTAACTCTGCTCCAGCGCGTTCACCGGCTTATTCATCAACTGCACCGACACCCACTTGTCTCCCTCTGCTCGCACTACGGGTCCATGCTTCGTGAAGTAGGCCGTAAACGTCTTCTCCTTCAACTCGCCGCCATCACGATAGCCTACCTTGATCGACTTGGTGGTAACCGGCATGGAACGCTCGCCGTATAGATAGAAATGCTCCGAACCCTCCCCACTTACTTTCTCCAGGTATTCATCTACCGCATCCACGTTGCTCGACGTATGCATCCAGCCCGCGCGATTGTTGAACCCCTGATACACAAAAAATTGACCCCACGTTACCGCCCCATAAGCATCTAGCCCCTCGTCGCTCGTCATCTGCAACTCGCTCCTGAAAAAGAACGAAGTATGCGGATTGATCAGCAGCAGCGCATGACCATCTTTCGTCTTCGTCGGCCCAATCGCAAACCCATTCGACCCGCGCGGCTCCCTCGTGCCGTCACTTACGCCGCCGAACCCGTCATTCTGCGCGAAGCTCAGAATCTGAGTATTCGCCTTCGTCTCCTTCAAACCGGCCACACCCTTGGCCCCATAGAACTCCTGCAACCCCCTCAGCGTCACCTTCTCAATATCCCCTCCAATACTCCCCTCCGTAAACGAAAGCGCCATCCAGGGCTCGAACCTCGCAAGCACCCGAGGCTTCACTTCCTTGTGCGTCGCCAGATAGAAATTGATCCCGTCCGCCCAGGCATCCATCAGCTTCCGCAGCCACTCCGGCGACCCCGCATACTCCTTCTTCAACCCCTCCGGATCAATAAACAACCGCTGCCGCAAATCGCCCCAGATGGCCTTCTCACCTTCCGCCTCCGCCGCCCTCCCCAGGCTCGTGAGGTAGTTCATCTCCACCCGGTTGAAATCGTCCTCGCACTGCGCATAGATCATCCCAAATACCGCATCCGCATCCGTCTTGCCATGCACATGCGCGATCCCCCAGTCATCGCGCGCAACTGTCACCCTTGCCGCGTCAGCCTTCCACCGAGCCGCATCCACCCCCTGTGCCCCCGCCCCTCTCGCCGCCAATACAAGTACTAATCCAACCCACTTCATCATCGCCGCCCCTCCTC
>CAXTPN010000154.1:0-5739 GCA_964246125.1 uncultured Acidobacteriaceae bacterium | reverse complement strand
TGGGAGAACCAGTTCCCCGGCTACGAGATACTCATCGACGCCCCCGAGTTCACCTCGATCTGCCCTAAGACCAGCCTTCCCGACTTCGGCGTCCTCACTATCCGCTACATGCCGCGCAAGGAGTGCCTCGAGCTCAAGTCGCTCAAGGAATATCTGTTCCACTACCGCAACCTGGGAATTTTCCAGGAGAACGTTGTCAACCAGGTACTGAACGACATCGTCAAAGCGACCGATCCGCAATGGGCCATCGTCAAAGGCGACTTCCGCCCCCGCGGCGGCATCTCTACCACGGTGACCGCAAGCTACCCCCGCCCTGAAAACTCCTTGCCGCCGCTCGGATAAGCTTGCGCACAGAGCGTTGGAGCAGCGATGAGGGAATTAGGCGGCGGATGCCGGAAGTTCGTCCGCGGAGGAGATGTCGTGGGCTCCGGTGGCGCGGAGGGCGTCTTTCGCAGCCTGTATCTCTTCGTCGGTGTCGCAGTGTACGGAGAGGAGGGTTCCTCCCTCTTTGAGCCGGCCTTCGTAGCGGCGGGCTTCGTACTCGGGAATGCCGAGGCCTACGAGGGCTCCTACCACTCCGCCGAGCGCGCCGCCTACACCGAGGCCGGCGAGCGCTGCCATGATGGGTCCTGCGGCGATGAGGGGACCGACACCGGGGATAGCGAGGGCTCCTATGCCGGCGAGCAGGCCGAGGGTTCCACCGATGACGCCGCCCGCGGTTACACCGGTGGTTGCGCCCTCGGGAGCTTTGGTGTTCTTTTCGTGAGCGAAGGATCGGGTGGATTCGTCGTCAGGCAGGAGGACGGAGATATCGGAGTTGCTGAAACCGGCGGCAAGGAGATGATCGACGGCACGCTCGGCGTCGTTCGCGGATTGGTAGATGCCGAAGACGGCTACGTCGTGGATGGCCATTAGACCTTATTAGGCGTTAGGGGACGGTTATTTTGTCGACGATTAAGGTAGAGTTGACGACGGCAGCAGCATCGGCGAGGACCTGCTGGCGTTCGTCGTCGGAGTGGACGGGGCCTTCGAGGGTGACCTTGCCGCTAACGACGATGATCTTGATGTTGTGGGCGTAGATAGAAAGCGCCTTATCGGCAACAATGGCTTTGCGTACCTGGGCGAGGGTGCGACGATCGGCTCGATCATTGGGCTGGGCGTCGGCGGTGACGGGAATACCAGCGTTCCGGCGCGAGTTGTCGACAACGACCGCAGAGGCATTTGGGGATAGATTTTGAGCCTGGAACGGCAGAGTCGCGAGTACGATCAGCGAGGCAGAGGCGAGCGCCAGGAGCGAACGCACCTGAAAACGAAATTCGTTGGGCACTGTAGTCAGCTCCTCGTCATGTGATGGTAGAGGAGTTGAGGGAGTTGTCCTTGCGGCGTGGAGAGACGTTACTGAATGCTCTTCCAGGCGTCCCAAACGTATATGCCGACGGCGCATGCGGTCGCAATTCCGGCGGCCGCGCCTACGCCACGAACGACTGGTTCCAGCCTGTTGATGCGGCGCACGATGTTGGATTGGCGCTGCTCTTCATTGGTGGTGGTGTCGTTGAGGAAGAGTTGCTCGTCTTCATAACGGGTTAGTTGTCCGCGGTATACAAGCAGTGCAAGGAAGCAGGCAGTCAATACCGCCCAGACGGTAAGAAGTACAGGATTCATGATGGTCTCCATCCCCTGATTGGGGCATTAGGGTTTACCGTCGGCGAAGGCGATTTAGGCCTATGCAAGCGTGCAAACCGGTTGCAAGTCGAAGCATACGCCTTTTATTGCAGGTTGCATGGAGTTTCTTGCGGGTTTATTTGGTGGCGTCGTGGATGATGTAGGCGACGACGACCATGGCTAAGATAAGAAGAAGGAGCAGCGCGAGGATGAAGAGGGCGGCTTGCTTGCGAGCCTTTTCCGTCGGGCGGGTGATTCCGAAGGTGTTGATGAAGGTGTCGGCAAGGAAGTAGAGGATGATCATGGGTTTATTATGCGCTGGGTTCGCGCCGGGCCTAGCGGATCGTTCGCTGTGCATCGTTCGCGGGGGTCAGGCATCTATTGAGTGGTATGGGCTCGCCCAGTTGCCGGGCGCGTGGGGCGGGACTACACTGAGATGGTTGGAACTGTGTCTGTGCAGGTCCATTGTGTGACAAAGTAGACGTGTTTATGTCGAGTGCAACTGTAGTTCCCGAGGTGGTGGAGGCTCCGGCGGCGGCGCCGAGTACGCCGGTAAAGTTGACGGATGCGGCAATCGGGAAGGTGAAGGAGATCATGGCGACGCAGGATCCGATTCCGGCGGGGCTGCGGATTGGGGTGGTGGGGGGCGGTTGCTCCGGGTTCCAGTACTCGATGTCGTTTGAGAACCAGAGCGGGATGATGGACAAGGTGATGAAGTTTGAGGACTTAAAGGTGTTTGTGGACGCCACCTCGGCGATGTACCTGAATGGGTGCGTGGTGGATTATGTGGAGACGCTGGAGGCGGCGGGTTTCAAGTTTGAAAATCCGACGGTGAAGAGCACATGCGGGTGTGGATCGAGCTTCAGCGTTTAGCGCGGCGGTGATGGAAGGAGCGGGATGCAGGCAGCGGCACCCTCAAACAAGATCCTTCCGGTGACTTCGATCCGTTTTTTTGCGGCTCTATTTGTTGTGCTCTTTCACGTCGGGACAGGGGTGGAGGGTGCTTCCGCCAATAGAGACCTGGTGCATCGCATCTTTGCTCTGGGGTATGTCAGCGTCAGCTTCTTCTTTTTTCTTTCGGGCTTTGTGCTGGCGATTACCTACTGCAATCGCGGTCGGGAAGTGGCGACGCGAAGCTTTTTGATTTCACGTTTTGCGCGCATCTACCCGGCTCTGGCGGCTTGCCTGCTGTTCGATCTGCCTCATGCCCTGTATGCGGAGATCCACCTGTCTCACCACGGCGCGGGCCAAATACTGGCGATGCTTGTGATCTCTTTTGCTGCCTTGGAGGCGTGGTTCCCGTACTGGCCCGGGCTGGATGCGGCGAGCTGGTCTATTACGGTGGAAATGTTCTTCTATCTCCTATTTCCTCTGTTGGCGATGCGGATATGGCGTATGAACCCAGCGAGGATGTGGGCCTTCGCCGCGGGGATGTACGCGCTTGGCAACGTCTTGATACTTGATCTGATTCACCGTGATGTATGGATTGTGGCGATGGGCTATAACCCCGTCACCCATCTGCCGGAATTTCTTACCGGCATATGCCTGGCTAAGTTGTATGTAAGCCTGATGGCAAAGCCGGAATGGAGAGCTCGGCTGGCGGGCTTTGCTCCCGCAGCGCTGGGGTTGAGCGCGGCACTCTTTTTGGCGATTCCCGTGTTGAGGATTCCGGTTCCGGAGATGTTGCTGCAGCACGGCGTACTGGTTCCAATTTATGGGATGACGATTCTGGCACTGGCGAGCGGACAGAAGACGATTACATCAGTTTTTTCCATGAAGTGGCTGGTGATTCTGGGCGAGGCCAGTTTCGCCCTATATCTGATCCATGCTCCTCTGTTTGCGCTGTTGCGGCGCGCGATTGAGCGAGAGCCGGCAGTTGGCATCCCGCTGGGGATCGGGCTGTCGATCGGCTTAAGTGTGCTGAGTTTTCTGTATCTTGAGACGCCTGCGCGTCTTTACATTTTGGAGCGCGCGCACACCCGTACAAGGGAGAGCGTGGCGATCGCGAGCATTGCGCAGTAGGCGTCGTGCGGTTCGTGGTGTGCGGGCGTTTGCCGCTTGCTGCTACGCGCTGGCGCATAGGTTGCTCATGCGAGACGCGAGTGCTCGTCGATTCTGGCCGTGCCGCGCAAGCTCCGAGTCTTGCTGAGGTCGCACCCCGGTGATGACCGCAGGACAGATGGACTGGGTGGAGTCCCCGGATGGAAATCTGGTTCGCGCGGCCGAAGCGACAGGTTTCGAGGTTATGACCATGGCGGATCAGGTATTTTTATCGGCAGAACAACAGTTTGCGAAGGATTGCGCCGGGGGTGCTGACAGGGAATGAGAGGTGGATGTTCTGCGGCTTGTTGCCAACATCGAAGCGGGGGTTGTGCGCCGTGCCGGGCAGCTACTCTGTTGTGCAGATCATGAAGGTGGCAAGCAAAAGATAGAAGGCGTCCGTCTAATATCACGGTGATGTCTGAAAGGGTACGAATTGACTGAATTTGTGGTGCGGCTGGCGGATGAACGGGGACGGGTGCAGGAGCAGACGCATGCGGCGGCCACGGCGGATGAGCTGCGGGCGCGGTTTACGCAGTCGGGGTACTACGTTTATTCGGTGAAGGCGCGGGGGCTGCTGGGGGGCGAAGGCAAGAAGCGGAAGGTGAAGCTGGAGACGTTTCTGGTGTTCAACCAGCAGTTTTTGACGCTGATCAAGGCGGGGCTGCCGATCCTGGGATCGCTGGACCTGCTGGCGCGGCGGCAGAAGCTGCTGCACTTTCGGTCGCAGCTGGAGGATGTGGCGCAGAGGGTGAAGACGGGCGAGTCGATCTCGTCCGCGTTCGAGGCGCAGGGCGGGTTTCCGGTGGTGTATACGACGACGCTGCTGGCGGGGGAGCGGTCGGGAAACCTGGAGGAGGTGCTGCAGCGGTTCCTGGATTTTCAGCGGGTTTCGCTGACGTTTCGGAAGAAGCTGACGGCGAGTTTGATCTATCCGACGCTGCTGGTGCTGATGGTGATCGCGCTGTTCATCTTTCTGATTACGTTTGTGGTGCCGCGCTTCGCGGAGTTGTACGAGCAGTTGGGGACCCATCTGCCGGCATTGACGGTTTTCCTGCTGGATCTGGGGCGGAATGCGCAGAAGTATGGGATCTATGTGGGAGTTGTGGCGGCGGGCCTGGGCTATCTGCTGTACCGCTGGACCAAAACGGACGCGGGTGCGACGCTGGTGGATAAGGTACGGCTGCGGCTGCCGCTGGTAGGGAATGTATGGGTGAAATATCAGGTGGGGCTGTTTGCGCGGACGCTGTCGACGCTGCTCTCGGGCGGGTTGCCGCTGGTGCCGTCGCTGGAGACGGCGGCGAAGGCGATCGATTCCAAGCAGATCGGGCTGGCGGTGTACCGGTCGGTGGAGACGGTGCGTGAGGGCAGGGGATTGAGCGCAAGCCTGGCGGCGACGAAGGTGTTTCCCGAGTTGGCGATTGAGATGATTGAGGTGGGCGAGAGCACGGGGGCGCTGCCGCAGATGCTGAACTCAGTGGCGGAGTTCTTCGAGGAGGATGTGCAGACGAACCTGACGGCGGCGATGAGCTTAATCGAGCCGCTGATCCTGGTGGTGATGGGGCTGGTGGTGGTGATGATTTTGATTGCACTGTATGCGCCGATCTTCAATTTGAGCGCTACGGGGAGCGGGTAGGGCGTGGGCAGCCCCTTCTTCGGGAGGTTAGGGCAGGTCTCGACAACGCAACCCGCGGTGTGTGGGAGCCATCCCTAGAGGATGCTTGCGAAGTTCATGCCGCTGACGGTTGTTTGTGGCTGGCTGTTTCTTCCTTGTTGCATGGGGATATGTGCGGCACAGAGTACCCTGCCTGATGCTCCTTTGGCGGCGCAGCAGCAGGCGTCTCCTACGCAGAACCCAATCGCGGAGACGGAAGAGGAGCGGAAAGCAAGGCTGCACGCGGAGGCTGAACGCGAGGTACGGAAGCAGGAGCAGCAGCGGATTCTGGCGGTGGTTCCTAACTTCAACACCGTTATTTCGGGGCGTTCGGTGCCGCTTTCACCGGGGCAGAAGACTCGGCTTGCAGTACGGGCTACGCT
>CAXTPN010000153.1:558-5746 GCA_964246125.1 uncultured Acidobacteriaceae bacterium | reverse complement strand
GGAGATCAGGTGCTTACGGGTTCGGGACGGCGGCGGCGGGGATTTCGAGGCGAAAGGTGGTGCCTTGGTTGGGAGCGGAGGCGGCGGTGATTTTGCCTCCGTGCTCCTGGAGGATGCCGTAGGAGACGGCGAGTCCCAGGCCGGTGCCTTTGTGCTGGCCGGGGGCGGGGTTGGTTTTGGTGGTGAAGAAGGGGTCGAAGATGCGGTGGAGATGTTCGGGGGCGATGCCGGTGCCGGAGTCGGCGATCTCTACGACGGCGTTGTCGTGAGCAGTGCAGGTGCGGAGGCGGAGGATGGCTTCGCCTGCGGGGGCGGATTGCATGGCGTCTTTGGCGTTGAGCATGAGATTGAGGATGACCTGCTGGAGCTTGCCCTGGTTGCCGTGGATGGGGGCGAGAGAGGGGTCTAGGTCGGATTCGACGCGGATGCGGGCGGTCTTGAACTGGTGGTCAAGGAGGATGAGGGAGTCGCGGAGGAGCTGGTTCAAGTCGATGGAGACGAACTCGGTGGCGGAGGTGCGCGAGAAGTTAAGGAGGCCGTTGACGATCTCGGAGGCGCGGAAGGTTTGCTGGGTAATCTTGTCGAGGACGGGGGAGAGTTTTGGATCACCGCGCAACTGCTTGGCGAGCATTTGGGTGTAGCTGGAGATGACGGCCAGCGGAGTGTTGACCTCGTGGGCGACGCCGGCGGCGAGCAGGCCCACGGAGGAGAGCTTTTCAGACTGGGTGAGCTGGGCTTCGAGCTGGATGCGGTCCGTGATGTCGTCGACGAGGATGATGCGGCCGACGACGTCGAAGGAACGTGTGAGCAGAGGCGCGATGGAGATGTTGGCGGTGCGGGTCTCGCCGGTGGGTAAGGCGAGACGAAACTTGTAGAGGGTGTGGGTGCCGTGGGCGGTGCCGTCGCCGCGGATGGCTTCGAAGCGCGCCATGAACTCATGCGGCAGGATGTCGCCCAGTGGAACGCGGAGGGCTTCGGCGCGGGAGCGGGCGAAGAGGACTTCCATCTGGGTGTTCCAGCTTTCGATGCGGTCTTCGAGGTCGACAGCGAAGATGCCGATGTTGATGGATTCGACTATGTTCTGGTTGAAGTCCTTCAGGCGTTCGAATTCATTGATCTTGGATTCGAGGCGGCGGTAGAGTTGCGCGTTCTGGATGGCGATGCCGATGTAGCCGGCGAGGGATTCGAGAACCTCCATGTCTTCGGAGGAGAGGAAGTCGCCGTCGTTGGTGCGGCCGAGGCCGATGATGGCGACTGTGCGGGTCCCGGTGGCGACTGCGCCATCCTGCCCGGTGCGGTTGGCGACGCGACAGGGGACGTAGTAGTTGAGGTCGAGGCGTGCGGCGGTGTGGCGGTCGGCATCAGGCAGGCGGAGCACTTGCTGCGGGTTTTCAAGGAAGACGTGGGTGTTGGCTTCAGGGGCGTCAAAGTCGAGGAAGCGCACGTCGAGGGTGGAGAGTTCAGCAGTCTGGAGGTTGGTGAGGCCGTGGGAGGCGGCAAGCTCGAATGATGGGGTGCGGGTGGGCGAGGCGTCAGACTCAGATTCGGCGGCGAGGAAGACGGCTACGCGGGTGACGAGGAGGGTCTGGGGGAGGCGCTCTACGATGGAGTCGACCAGGGCGCGAAGATCGGTTTGGGAGTTGAGGGAGCGTCCGAAGTCTACGAGGGTTTCACGATAGTCGAAGCGCTTCCGGTCGAAGATGCGATCGACACGGGCCTGGATGGCGCGCTTGAGAGGGTCGAAGATGAGGCCGGTGGCAACGATGGCGGCGAGCAGGCCCCAGATTTTGAGGTAGGGAAGGCGGGTGTGGACGATCTCGCCGGAGAGGGCTACGACACCGAAGTAAAGCCCGACTAGAGCGGCGGTTGCGAGGGTATAGGTGACGCCGCGCTTGAAGATGAGGTCGACATCCATCAGGCGGTAGCGGATGATCGCCCAGGAGAAGGTAAGGGGGAGAAAGACGAGGGCGAGGCGGACGAAGTTGGCGAGGGTCGTGGGTACGATGAGGTCGGCTAGGAAGGGAATGACGTAGAAGATGGTGAAGGGCACGACGGCGACAAGGGTTCCGCGGGTGAGCCATTTCAGCTGCTGCCGCTGGAGCGGGAACTGGCTACGGCGGGCTCGGATGAAGAAGATGGCGGCGGCCCAAAAATAAAAGATCGCCATATAGGCGAGGGATATCTTGTCGAGGCGGTGCTTGAGAGTCTCGGTTGCCGACCAGCGGACAATGGCGGTGACTTGGAGGCCGACGAGGTAGAAGCCGGGCAGATAGGCGAGGATGGCGAGGATCGCGCGGCGAAGGCGATGGACGGGGTGCGGCAGGGAGTCCGAGAAGCTGAAGGCGAAGTGCAGGAAGAGGGCGGGTTGGAGAGCGGCGGCGACGATGGTGGACCAATAGATGAGTTGGTCGAAGGCGTCGAGGCGGCCGGTGTAACGAAAGGCGTAGAGGACGAAAGAGACCAGACAGAAGACGTAGAAGTGTGTGGATTTAGGCGCGGTCCAGCGGCGAAAGAGGACGTAGAGGCCGATTGAGAGGTAGACGAGCGCGATGAGTCGGAGGCCGTAGTTGATGGAACGATCAGTCTCGGCGAGGATGACCTGGATCTTAAATGGGACGACGGTAGGGGTGAGGAGGCAGCGTTGCGCGGGGCGAGCGATGGAGTAGTTCGCTTTGGCGAAGCTGCCATCATGGAATATATCGCGGACAAAGTTTGCGAGGCGGGGGGTGGGAAGGTCGTCGACGGAGAGGAGGATATCGCCTGTGCGGATGCCGGCCCGGCCGCCTGGGGAGTCCGAGGGAACCTGCTGGGCGCAGAGTCCGCCGGGAACCTCACTCCAGAAGACGCCGTCGGTAGGGACGTTGTAATCGGCTTCAGCGGTGACGTTTAGGGCGGCAAGCACACAAGCTGCCAGCGTGGCTATGGCCAGGAGGACGGCAAGGACGCGCGTTTGGAATGCGTTCTTCAATCTGCAGCTCTGTCGAGTGGGTTACTGCCCTCGCTATGTACAAGCACGTTGTGGACCAAATCGAATTTCGCGAGAAGCCGGATTTTGTTGCTGGCTTAAAGTGACTCTCCCGATAATCATAGACGTATGTGCGGATACGGATAGTTCGATGGCGGAACATCAAGCCGATGTGGGAGAGTGCGAACACTTTGGCGCATCACGAGAGGTTCTCTGGGCTTGACCGATGTTTGACGCTGATGTGAACTGGAGGCATGGACCTTTTTGAAAGCAGTGTCGCGGCGCGCGATACTCTGGAGCGCGATGAGCAACACTTGATCCCTGTATATGCACGGTATCCCGTGGTGATGGAGCGGGGTGACGGCTGCATTTTGTATGACGTGGATGGGAATCGATATCTGGACATGATGGGCGGCCTGGGCGTGAACGCGCTGGGGCATGGACATCCTCGGATGTTGGCCGCGATGGTGGAACAGGCGAGAAAGATGGTGCATCTGTCGCCGCAGTACAGCAATCCCTGGCCAAGCTTGCTGGCGGAGCGGCTTTGCAATCTCTCCGGCATGAGCGGGGTCTTTTTTTCGACAGGTGGGTCCGAGGCCGTGGAAGGCGCGCTGAAGCTGGCGCGAACGCACGGACGGCAGAGGGCGGGGGCGCAGAAGCACGGAATCATTGCGCTGCGGGGGTCGTACCACGGGCGCACCTTCGGCTCGATGGGGGTAACCGGCCAAGACAAGTACAGCGTGGACTTTGGGCCGGGGCTGCCGGGCGTTCGCTTCATCGATCGGAACGATGTTGTCGGGTTGCGCGCGGCTGCTTCGGCTATGACGTGCGCGATCCTGATCGAACCGGTGCTGGGCGAGGGGGGCGTGCAACTGTGTTCGACGGAGTTCCTTCGGAGTGCGCGCGAGGCGGCGGACGAGCATGGGGCACTGCTGATCTTCGATGAGATTCAGAGCGGGCTGGGGCGGGCCGGATGCTGGTTTGCGTGCGAGCGGAGTGGGGTGAAACCGGATGTACTGATCCTGGGCAAGCCGCTGGGTGGGGGCATTCCCTTGAGCGCGCTGCTGGTGACGGAGAGCCTGTTTCACAGCTTCGGCATGGCGAAGCATGGCAGCACGCTGGGCGGAACTCCGCTGGCGTGCCGACTGGGCGTGGAGTTCCTGGATGTGATGGAAGATGAGGCCGTGCTGGCAAATGTAGCGCGATCGGGGAGGCGTTTGCGCGAGCGGTTGGAGGCAATCGCTGCGGAGTTTGACGAAGTAGTCGAGGTGCGGGGCGAGGGGCTGATGTATGGCATGGAACTGACGGTGCCGGGGCGGCCGATTGTGGAGGAGGCGCTGCGGCGTGGGGTGATGTTGAACTGCGTGCAGGGAAATGTACTGCGGTTTCTGCCGCCGTTGATTCTTAGCGAGGCGCAGGTTGACGAGGGGATGGATGTGCTGGAGGCGGTGATGTCGGAGCGGTTTGCGCGCCGGTCGGCGGGTGCCGAGGTGCAGGTGGCGACGCTGGCTTAGGCTGGGCATCGTTTTCCATTCACAGTCCTGTAATATGGGTCTGTGGGCGCAGCTTTGGGACAGATCGTGGAGGCGCAGGAGTCGACGGCTTTGGTCGATGGAGTGCGGCTTCACTACCGGATGGCGGGAAGTGGGCCGGCTTTGATCCTGTTGCACGGGTTGGTGGGTTCGGGCCGAAATTGGCTCAAGAATCTGGAATTTCTGGCGCAGTATCGCACCGTGTACGCAATCGACTTGGTGAACTGTGGCGTATCGGACCGGGTGCCGGGGATGGACGCGAGCCTGGAGGCACATGCCCGCCGCGTGGCACACTTCATGGATGAACTTGGAATCGAGGCGGCAGACCTGGTGGGGCACTCGCATGGCGCGTCGATCTCGATGATTGTGGCGGCGCGATACCCGCGGCGCGTGCGGCGGCTGGTGCTGTTTGCGCCGGCGAATCCGTTCTGCACGCTGGGTCATGCGCAGATGCGCTTTTACGCGACGCGGGTCGGGAGCGTCTTTGCCAGTCGAGTGATTCCGTTGCTGCCGCGAGTGTTTCACAGGAGATCGCTGGAGCGGATGTACGGCGATCCGAAGCGGATCAGCGAGGGCGTGCTGGATGGGTATACGGTGACGCTGGACCGTTGGGGGATCACGAACATCCTGGAGATCATGCTGCGCTGGCATGAGGACATGGCGGTGCTGGAGGCCGCGCTGCCGGCGGTGG
>CAXTPN010000153.1:0-548 GCA_964246125.1 uncultured Acidobacteriaceae bacterium | reverse complement strand
TGGCGAGAACCACGCCGCCCAGGGCGGCGCCGGCCGCGCTGCCGGCGGTGGCGGAGTTTCGCCCGCTGCTGATCTGGGGCGATCGCGATCGGGCGGTATCGCTGGCATCGGGCAGGGCGCTGGCGAAGCGGCTGAATGCGCCGCTGAAGATTGTGCCGGAGGCGGGACACATCGCGTTTGAAGAGATGCCCCAGGTGTGCAATCCAGTGATCGCGGAGTGGCTGGGGGCTTAGGGTAGTGGTGCTAAACCCACTCATCGCGGTGAGGCTGCGATGAATGGGGCACCCAATTTTTGGGTGGGACAAGGGTTGACCAATTGCGAGGGTTTCACTGTTTAGATGGCTCATGCCTTCACCAGGTGGAAGGTGTGGATGAGCCAGTCGTTCATGGCGGCACGCATGTGGTCGAGCTTGGGTTTCGGGCTGGCGGGGATGCCCTGGAAGAAGTGCTCGGCGCCGGGGATTGTGACGCTGTTCCAGGGTGGGGAGCCGGTTGGCAGCATACCGGCGAGGATGTCGGGTGGGCAGAACTGGTCGTGGTCGCGGGAG
>CAXTPN010000152.1:0-5791 GCA_964246125.1 uncultured Acidobacteriaceae bacterium | reverse complement strand
GCCTAAGCTTTACGCGCTCTTCAACTGCAACAGATTCCCCGCCTCCGCCGCGCGCCTCAGCCAGCAGCCGGTGGTGCAGCGAAACAGCCAGCACCACCCGGTCCAACAGGCTCCCATCGATGGTTGCCGCCGAGCCTAGTCTCCTGCATACTGAACACTGCATGGAACCCTAACGCCAACCCAGCTAGCGGCAAACGGCGACAAGCTCCACGAGGAGCGCTTCAAGAACGAGTACACGCCCAAATACACAGGCGAAATCCTCGCCATCGAGGTGGAATCTGGAACAGCCTACCTCGGAAAGTCTGCCCTCGAAGCACTCCTCGCAGGCCAGGCGGCTCGACACGACGGTACCTTCATCTTGTAAGGATTGGCGGTCCCGGCGTCTACCAAATGGGCTTCGGTCGGTAACCAGGGCCTCAGTGAAGCAGTTCGAGCTCCCCTCCTATCCCGTCTTTCTCCCTTTTATCCCCGTTACGCCTTGCTTTACGCGCTCTTCAACTGCAACAGATTCCCCGCCTCCGCCGCCGCCTCAGCCAGCAGCCGGTGGTGCAGCGTAAACAGCGCCAGCTCCAGCCGATCGCTCACCCCGATCTTGTCGTAGATGCTCCGCAGATAGTTCTTGATTACCTGCTCCTTCGTCCCCAGCTGATTCGCAATATCCTTGTTCTTGCATCCCTGCACGATCAGCGCGACGATCTGCATCTCCTTCGGCGTCAGCCGGTCCCGCACTCTCGCGCCCACCGCGTCCTGCGCCGGCACCGCCGTCAACGCTCCGCGCTTCACGCACTTCTGCCCCCGCGCCACCCGCCGCACGCAGTCCACCATCTCCGGCCCGGTGATGCTGCGCCCTACGATCCCGCCCATCTGCGCCGCTACAAACTCCGGTATCTCCTCATTCTTCTCCGCCACCAGAATCCCGTGGCTCGAAGCCTCCTTCAGCTGCGCCGCAACTTCATTCAGGTGCAGCCCCAGACCCGGCGAGAAGATCACGATCGCCGACCGAAAGCTCTGGATCGTCAACCCCAACCGCCCGCCCGCCTCGCATTGCGCAATAATTCGCATATCTTCTTCAAGCGCCAACACCCGCGCCGTCCCCGCCCGAAAAATGGCCTGATCGTCCGCCAGAATGATCCGATTCATTGAGTTGCTGCCTCCCGCGACGGTGTCTCCCGCCTGCAATCTCATCATCGGCCTATCCTCGTTCTCCGGCACGCCTGTCCCCATTCCGTACAGCAAGCGCTCTTCCCTGCTTAAGGTTAACGAATCCTGCGCCCCTCCCCGCTGCCTTTCCCCGCTATTTCAATGAGCCGTTCCCATTCCGGCATCATCGAATCTGTAGCCTGTGCTTTGGGCTAGGCGCGATAATGGTCCCATGGCAAAACCCATCATCCTCGCTATCGACGACGACGTCAGCGTACTCGAAGCCGTAGTCTCCGACCTGCGCCGCCACTACGGCCAAAAGTACCGCATCCTCCGCGCCGCCTCCGGCCAGGCCGCCCTAGACATCTCCCGCGAGCTCAAAGAACGCAACGATACCATCGCCCTCTTCGTCTCCGACCAGCGCATGCCCGGAATGACCGGAGTCGACTTCCTCCAGGCCGCCATGCCGCTCTTCCCCGACGCCAAGCGAGTCCTCCTCACCGCCTACGCCGACACCGAAGCCGCCATCCGCGCCATCAACTCCGCCCGCATCCACTACTACCTCAACAAGCCCTGGGACCCCCCCGAGGAGAAGCTCTACCCCGTCCTCGACGACCTCCTCGCTCAGTGGAACGACGGACACAAGCCCCCCTACGACGGCCTTCAGCTCGTCAGCACCCGCTGGGGAACGGGCGACCACGAAATCCGCAACTTCCTCTCCCGTAATCTCATCCCCTACAAGTGGCTCGACCCCGATAAAGACCCCGCCTGCCTCCAGCTCCTCTGCGATCAGCACATCGACGACGGCAAGCTCCCCGTCGTCCTCTTTCCAGATGGCTCCTCCCTCATCCAGCCCAGCATCACTGACTTGGCCTCCCGCATGCCCGGCCTCAGTACCCAGGCCAAGCAGGACCACTACGACGTCGTCGTAGTCGGTGCAGGCCCAGCCGGCCTCGCCGCCGCTGTCTACGGCGCCTCTGAAGGTCTCCACACCCTCATCATCGACTCCTTCGCTCCCGGCGGACAGGCCGGCTCCTCCTCCAAAATCGAAAACTATCTCGGCTTCTCCCAGGGCGTCAGCGGCGAGCGCCTCGCCAAGGAGGCCTTCATCCAGGCCGGACGTCTCGGGGCCGAGTTCCTCACTCAGCGCGTCTGCTCCATCCGCTCCGAAAACAGCTACCACATCATCAAGCTCGCCGACGGCCGCGAACTCTCCTGCCGCGTCTGCATCATCGCCACCGGCGTCGACTACGTCCGCCTCGACATCCCCGGCGAGTCCCAGTTCTCCGGCGCCGGCCTCTTCTACGGAGCCGCTCTCACCGAAGCCGCCTCCTGCGCCGATGAAGAGGTCTATATCGTGGGCGGCGCCAACTCCGCCGGACAGGCCGCCATGTACTTCTCCCGCTCCGCCTCGCATGTCCGCATGCTCGTCCGCGGCCCATCTCTCGAAAAATCCATGTCCCGCTACCTCATCGACCAGATCGAAGCCACCCCTGGCATCACCGTCGAAACCGGCACGCAGCTCGCCGAGCTCAAAGGCGACGGCCACCTCGAGCAGATCGTCTTGGCCACCCCTAACGGGTCCGAGACCCGCTCCGCCGGCTCCGTGTTCGTCTTCATCGGGGCCGCTCCCAAGACCGAGTGGCTGCCCACCGCCATCGCGCGCGACCCCAAGGGCTTCGTCCTCGCCGGCCCCGACCTCAAAGCCGCCAATCTCTGGAAGTCCAACCGCGATCCCTACCTCCTCGAAACGACCGTCCCCGGCATCTTCGTCGCCGGCGACGTCCGCTTCGGTTCCGTCAAGCGTGTAGCCTCGTCCGTTGGCGAGGGCTCCATCGCAATCCAGTTCGTTCACCAATATCTCGCAACCCTCTAACCCGAACGAAATATGACAAACACCTCCAACCCCGCAGTCCCCACCCCGCATTTGAGCGAAGAAACCATCGCCCTCCTGCGTAACACCGAAGTCTTCGCCTCCCTCGACGACCAAACCATCCATTGCCTCGACGGTGCCACCGAGCTCCACCTCCAAACCAGCGATATCGTCCTGCAACAGGGCGTAGTCACCAACCGCTTTTGGATCCTGCTCGACGGCGCGCTCAACCTCTCCTATGTCGATCCCGAAGGCCGCGAGCAGTTCGTCTACACCATGCACCCCGGAGCCTCCATCGGAGAGGTCCCCCTGCTCGCCAATCTTCCCGCTACCTCCAGTGTCCGCGCCGCCCAACCCAGCCATCTCCTCGAGCTCGGCGAAGACCAGTTCTGGACCCTCATGGCCGAACACCCCGGCGTCCGCAAGGCCATACTTCGCAACATGGCCCTTCGTCTGGCCAAGGCCCAGATCGGCAATGCCCAGCAGGAAAAGATGGTCGCCCTCGGCACCCTCGCCGCCGGCCTCATGCACGAGCTCAACAACCCCGGCTCCGCCGCTCGCCGCGCCTCCCAGCAGCTCCGCGAAAACCTCGTCCGCATGCACGCCCTCACCGCCAAGTGGTCCAAAACAGACCTCACCCTCGAACAAAAAGAGTGCATGTACGAGCTCCAGGACTACGCCCTCGCGGCCCGCCCCACTCTCACCCTCAACTCCCTACAGCAAGCCGACGCCGAGCAAGCCCTCGCCGACTGGCTCGAATCCGCGGAAGTCGAAGACAGTTGGCGCATCGCCCCCACCTTCACCGCCGCCGGCATTGATGCAGAGCACCTCGACTGCGCCCGCGGCCACTTCCACGGTACCGTCTTCTCGCAAGCGGTCAACTGGCTCGAAGCTCTCGTCTCCTCCATGCAACTCGTCGGCGTCATCGAGGAGAGCATCGGCCGCGTGACGGAGCTCGTCATGGCCGTCAAAAGCTACGCCTACGAGGGCCGCGGAAACCAGCAGGAACTCGACGTCAACCAGAGCATCCACGCCACCCTCATCATCCTCGGCCACAAGCTCCGCGAAAAACAGATCACCCTCGAAAAAAACCTCGCCCCCGGCCTTCCCGCTCTCCACACCCAATGCACTGGCCTCAACCAGATCTGGACCAACCTCCTCGACAACGCCATCGACGCCGCCCCTCAAAACGGCCGCATCGGCCTCCGCACCTGGGCCGAACCCCACGCCGGCCCCCAAGCCCCCCAGGGAAACGACATCTGCATCCTCGTCTCCGACAACGGCTCTGGCGTCCCCCTCGAAAGTCAGCCCCACATCTTCGACTCCTTCTACACCACCAAGCCCGCGGGCATCGGCACCGGCCTCGGCCTCGGCATCGTCCACCGCATCGTCGAGCAGATCGGCGGCTCTATCCGCTTCTCCTCCATCCCGGGCGAGACCGAATTCGTAGTACGCCTCCCCGCCGACCAGACCTGATCAACCAGCTCCTGCCTGGTTGTCATTCCGCAGCGAAGCGGAGGAACCTGCGGTTGCACTTGCCGTTGCTTTTGCTTTTGCCTGTTCTGTCTTATTTTGGTTGTCATTCCGCAGCGAAGCGGAGGAACCTGCGGTTGTCTTTGTCGTTGCACCTCCGTTTATCATCCTCCCATGACCACCTCCATGTCCCTCACCCCCTTCCACATCGCCTTCTCCGTAGACGACCTCGCCGCCGCCCGCGCCTTCTACGGCCAAACCCTGGGCTGTCCCGAAGGCCGCAGCAGCGATCACTGGATCGACTTCAACCTCTACGGCCATCAAATCGTAGCCCACCTCAAACCCCGCGACCCAGCGCCGTTGACGGCCACGAAGTCCCCATCCCCCACTTCGGCGTTGTCCTCGCCATGAACGACTGGCAAGCCCTCGCCGACCGCCTCCAGGCCGCCGGCCAACCCTTCGTCATCGAACCCTACATCCGCTTCAAAGGCCAGGTCGGCGAACAAGCCACCATGTTCTTCCTCGACCCATCCGGCAACGCCCTAGAATTCAAAGCCTTCGCCGACATGACTCAAATCTTCGCCAAATAGCCCAGCCCGCCCCCACGGCTGCGCCCCAAATTGGTTGTCATCCCTACCAAAATTGGTTGTCATTCCGTAGCGAAGCGAAGGAACCTGCGGTTGTAGTTGCCCTTGCCCGTTCTTATCCGCCGTAATCTCCGTTAGCTTCGCCCCTACTGCACCTTCCCCCGCGGCCGCAACCTCCGCAACTCATTCGCGCAAGCGATCGCATTCAGCGCCCCCAGCTTCAGATTATCCGCCGCCAGCCACAACCAGAACCGCCGCGAACTCCCCGCGCCCTTCACCCTCACCAGGATGTCCTCCTGCCCCGCCGCGCTCAGGTTGCTCGGCGGGTCCGACTCATCCGCCACCACGTCCATCCACTCCCCCGCAAGCGCCTTCTCCACCTCCGCCGCCGTCGCGTCTGCCTCCAACTCCAGCAGCACCGAAGCCACATACCCATGAAACACCGGGGCCTGCACCAACTCCAAATCCAGTGGCGGCAACGCCCCCAGCAGCCGGTAATGCCGCGCAATCCGCTCCTCCGTCCGCAGCAGATTCACCTTCGCCGACTCCCCCAACGACGGCAGCACGTTGAACGCCACCTGAGCGTCGTACTGCTCCTTCGGCAGCGCCTGAAACGACAGCAGATTCACCGTCTGCTGATGCAGCTCATCCATCGCCTCCCGTCCCTGCTGCGAAGCCGGCTCCACCACTGTAGCCGCAAGGCTCCGCACCGCCATCC
>CAXTPN010000151.1:3044-5791 GCA_964246125.1 uncultured Acidobacteriaceae bacterium | reverse complement strand
GAAGTCGCCCGTGTCGGCGACCACCTTGGAGAACTGCTTGAGTTGGTCGAGCTGCTGCTTGGCCTGGTCGAGCGCGTACTGCTGAACGAGGACGGTCTGGGCGAGGATGTACAGGGAATCCGAGTTGCGGCCGAGTTGCTGGAAGATGAACTGCTCGGCGTCGGGGTCCTTCTCGGAGAGGACGGTCTGGTTGACGCGGTCGGCGAGGCCTTGTAGGAGCTGCTGTTCTTGGGGTGTCATGTGAGTCCTCGATCTTGGGATCAAAGTATTGGGCTTCCGACGACGTCATTGGTGTAAGCCGATGTATGTTCTATCGGCTTACGTTGAGGCGCGTGTGGGACCCACAGGTTTGGATGCGTGGCGAAACCCGGGAGTCCATGGGGAACCGCGGGTATGCCCCGCCGCTTTTAGGCTTCAGGGTAGCGCATCTTTTCAAGATCTGCGATGAGACCGGGGCCGGTGGGGTGCCAGTCGAGCCATTGCTGGGTGAGGGCGCTGGAGGCGGGCATGTCGAAGCCCACGAACATGCCCATGAAGCCGAAGTGCGCGGATGCTTCTTCGGGAGAGATGGAGACGACGGGCAACTTGAGTCCGCGGCCCAGTGCCTCGGCGATGTCACGAACCGGCACGCCCTCTTCCGCGACGGCATTATAGCGGCGGCCGGGCTGATGTTTCTCGAGGGCGAGACGGTAGAGGCGAGCGCAGTCCGAGACGTGGACGGCTGGATAGCGGTTGAGCCCTTCGCCGACGTAGGCCGAGACTCCCTTTTGGCGGGCGATCTGGATCAAAGGCGTGATGAGTCCCTGCTTGACGGGATCGTGGACCTGAGGGAGGCGGACGACGATGACGTTGACTCCGCGTTGGGCGGCGACGACACCCGCTTGCTCGGAGGCGATGCGGGGGTTGGGATGGTCGAAGTTGACGACGTCCTCGGTGGCGGGTACTCCGGGCGTGGCGATTCCCAAGCCGATGCCGGAGGTGATGACGAGGGGACGGTCGGAGCCGGCTAGGGCGTCGGCCATGGCCTCGATGTTGCGCCGGTCCTTTTCGCAGTTGGCGGCGAAGTTGGTGAAGTCGTGGTCAAAGGCGCAGTGGATGACGGCGTCAGCTTGCGCGGCTCCGGCGCGGAGGGTGTCGGGGTCTTCGAGAGTGCCGCGGTGGACCTCGGCTCCTGCGGCGCGGAGGGTATCGGCACCGACGTCAGAGCGGGTGAGTCCGAGAACCTGGTGACCTGCGGCGAGGAGTTCAGGGACGATCGCGGAGCCGATGAAGCCAGTGGCTCCGGTAAGAAAGACACGCATGAGTTCTCCTTTTACTTCGGTTTAGGCTGTATGCAATGACAAGCACTCATTTAGTGAATAGTCTTCATGCGTCGTTGCATGTAGTCCATGAGGAGGTAGCTGCCCAGGGTTTCGGGTGTGGTGAAGTAGGCTTTGCCGCGGCACATCTGGCTTACTTGCTGGACGAATTGGACCAACTGGAAATCTGACGCGAGCATGAAGGTGTTGATCATGATGTTGCTACGCTTGCAACGACTTACTTCTTCTAGAGTTTCGCTGATGACGAGGGGGTCCAGGCCGAAGGCGTTTTTGTAGATGCGGCCGTCGGGGAGGGTGAGGGCGGAGGGTTTGCCGTCGGTGATCATGACGATCTGCTTCATGTCTTTGTTGGAGCGCTGGAGGACGCGCTGCGCGACGCGGAGGCCTTCGCGGGTGTTGGTGTAGTGGGGGCCTACCTTGACGCGGGGGAGCTGGCCGATGGGGATGTGCTCGGCGGAGTCGTGGAAGAGGACCAGGTCGATGGTGTCGCCGGGGTACTGGGTGCGGATGAGGTGGGCGAGGGCCATGGCGACGCGCTTGGCGGGGGTGAAGCGGTCCTCGCCGTAGAGGATCATGGAGTGGGAGCAGTCGAGGAGGACGACGGTGGCGCAGGAAGACTGGTAGTCGGCCTGCTGGACCTGGAGGTCGCTGTACTCGAGGTTGAGCTTACCTCCGTGCTGGTTGAAGTCTGTGCCTTCGCGGGCGAAGACGTTGGAGAGGGTGGCGGTGATGTCTAGGTTGAGGGAGTCGCCGAACTCGTAGGGTTTGGAGGAGCCGTTGAACTCCACGCCGGAGGCCTCGTGGCGGGTGTCGTGGCGGCCGAGGGAGGACTTGCCGAGCGGGCCGAGGAGCTCGCGGAGGGCCTTGTAGCCGAGGAAGTCCATGCCTTTGTCGGTGACCTCGAAGCGGGCGTTCTGGCCTTCGCCGCCGTCTTCGCCCTGGCTTTCCTGGGGCTGCTCGGCGTTGATGAAGTTCTGCTCCTGCATCTTCTGGATGATCTGGTCGATGAGGTCTTCGACCTGGTCGGCGTCGAGGGATTCGTATTTTTCCTGAGTTTCCTCGTCGAAGAGCTCTCCGGAGTCGAGGGCTTGCTTGATGGCTTCGCGGAGGTTTTCCATGGTCTGGTCGCCGTCGAAGTTCTGGAAGCGGGACATGGGGTCCTGGAAGCCGGAGTCGAGGAGGAAGTCGGCGAGGGCCTGCAGGAGGTCCTCGAGGCCGAAGGCGGAGGCGAGGTCGCCGGTGAATTTGGTGTAGCGGGTGCGCTTCATAGAACCCCCGCTCTATCTTAGCCGAGCGGGGGTGGGGGCGGTTACATGAGGTAGGACCCCTCCCCGGTGAAAGTATCCAAAGTATTCAAAGCAGGTGGGTTAGGTCTGGACTTCGGTTTGGGCGGCGGGATGGTCGTTTGTTTTCGAAAAGGATACACGG
>CAXTPN010000151.1:0-3034 GCA_964246125.1 uncultured Acidobacteriaceae bacterium | reverse complement strand
GATTTATGGTTCCTTCAGGAGATTTGGCGACGAGTTTGGCGGCGCGTTCCTGGGCTTCGAGTTCGGCGTCGCGGGCCCATTGTTCCATGAGGATTTGTTCTAGGTTCTTTTCGCCTTTGGGTTTGCGGAGTTCGGATTCGGGGGCTATGGGGCCGTGGGTTTCGTCGAGGGTGATTTCTTCGACGGTTTCGACGGGTTGAGCCTTCTTGTCGGCTTTGGGGAGGTTGGAGGAGGCGATTTGGAGGGCGTAGAGGAGGAGTCCGGCGCGGCGGGGGTCGATCTCGTTGAGGGCGATGCGCTGCATGAGGATGCCGATGGCGGATTGGATGGCGCTGCGGTCCTCCGGCAAAGGCAGGTCGAAGGTGGATTGGTGGCCTCGACGTTCGCGGAGGTTTTCCACAGGGCGGCGGGTTTGGTGGTGGTAGTAGCAGAAATATTCTCCACGGAGGGAGCGCGAGCCGCAGCGGTGGCCGTCGGTGAAGATGTGGCGGCACTGGTAGACGGGTGCTTCCGGTGTGAGTTCGATTGGCATGTGTGGGGACCCCCATCCCTGGTAAAGTATGTAAACTATTCAAACGAAGCGGCTTAGGTCTGGACTTCGGTATGGTGCTGGAGCGGGAAGTGTGCTGCGGCTTGTGGACGGCATCTGCTTTTTGGCTCTAACTTAATTGTACAGGGGGTGTCAAGGGTTTCTTGCGTAAGAGCTTGGCAATTTCAGACTTTCGGAGAGGTGAATGCCTATTTAGTTAGGCGGCTTGCTGAGTCGGCGGATTAACTTGCCGTGCTCTGACACCCTCTGGCAGACGAAGCCGCTTTGACGCTATCAGCAGTTCTGAACCAACTCTCTTCGTCTGAATAGAGTAATTGATATCGAAGGCGAACTGGCGGCGTTGCGAGTAGAGCTGCTTGATCTCCTCAGCGTGGTCGTACGTTACGATCCACGGCTGACGCAACTTCAGGACCGCGTCTGCGACTGCGCTGTGCTCCTCGGGACCATAGGCATTTGTGTAGAGCTTTGACCCCTTATTGAAATACGGGGGATCAATGCAGAAGAACGAGCTCTCTGGGAGAGCGACCGTCATCTCTTGCATAAATGGGATCGCATCCGAGTTGGAGAGGTGAATGCGAGTCCGATATTTAGCGACGCGCCGAATCCGACGTATCAGGTCTTCTCTATTGAATCGGCAGTCGATCTTGTAGGGACCCGTCTGCAACAACCCACCAATTGCGCCAGCACCTTTGATTACGCCGGAGCGGTTTGTCCGATTTAAGAAGAAGGTCGCAAAGCCTAGTTCGAGAGGGTTCGCCAGATTCGAGGCTCCATGAAGCTCCTTCTGTCGATGCCATTCGGAGATCGTAATCGGAGTTTTTTCCACGAGCGACACCAGCTGTTCTGTTTCCTCCAAGGCACTGTTCCAGAATGCCCATATGGCAGGGTCAAGATCATTCAGATACACATCACTAACGTGACCCCCGTAGAGGAGGGCCAGCGCAAGACCGCACCCTCCGGCGTATGGCTCTATGTAGTCCACTCGATCTAAACCGTTTTCAGATAAGATTGTCGAAACTACGTCATAGAGGCAGGTTTTCCCCCCAGGATAGCGAAGTGGAGATACAACTCTCAGCATATCGCTACTCCGCCCAAGTGCGTATTAAAAGCATCGTTGTACAGGATCAAGCTCTCCTATTTCTGTAAGTCAGCCGTTAGCTTGACGACCAGTTCTCTTAACGTAGCCATGTCGTTAGCAATCTGTTCGCCGTTGAAATTAGCCGCCGTGTCGTGATGCTTCGTTGTATTACCGTACGCAGAGATGCGATTCAGTGCTTGCGTGATCGCAGCTTTTTCTTCTCGCCCGTCGAAACCTAACGATGCAAGCCTTTGATTACTAAGGAAACTTGGAAACGCCGTGTTAGAGTCTCGATCCGAGAGTGCTGTGAGCGTCTCGAAGAAGGCCCACACGCCTATTGAAATCAAAGGCGTGTGTTTTTCGAGCGGCAACTCACAGATCGAGAAGTAAAGCTTCTCCAGTTTGTAGCTACCAATATGTTTAAGAGCCTTTGCGATGTCCTCTTCGTAGGCTATAGATTTTGGCCTTCGCGGTTCCTTCGGGCTCCGCTTCTTTCCTCTGGTCGTTGAGGCGGTAAGCGATGCAGCCGCAACCCGACTCCCTGACACGCCATCTAACTCGCTCAACGCACGGGAATATGCTGTGATCGCGTCGGAGTTTGACCGGGAGCTTACTCTGCCCTCGACTAAGTCGTTGACGAAGGTCTTTAGAATGATGTCGAAGTCTTCTTGTGGTCGATTACGGGAAACATCAGCGGTGTTCGCGCTTTCTATTCCCATGGCCTCCCGGAGAATCTTGTTTCCTAGATAACGTTGTGCTGTGGTGAGTTTGCCCTTGCGTTGTTCTGTAGAAATGAAGCCGCGCACCTCCGCGTAGTCGAGAACAGCTTGTGCCAGTACGTTCTTGCGGTTTCCCAAATGTCTTGTCTTTTGCTCCGAGTTCCAAGGCTTTCTACCGATGCCGCCTTGCGGACCACCATGGATCCGTTCGAGCCAGAGCTCGAGCTGAGTGGTATCGTCGAACACGATGGCTAGGACATCAGAAAATTTTCGCGGTGATTCAGCAAGAGCTCTAAAGTCCTTGCGGAGGTTCGCGGGCGCAAGTTCCGGATCGTGCAGGAGCTTGATAGCACACATGCGCCGATTGCCTTCTGCGACTACAAAGACGCCGAGAGAGCGTCCTTTCTCCTTCGCATCCAAGGGGATGAGTGCGAAGAGTTCAAGAGGATTGAGCCCTATGCGAGCCATATCCTTCGCAAGCGTATAAACAGCCTCATTCTTGCAGAGGTAATCAATGACTTCTGATTGGCTTCTGTATCGCTCGTGTCGTGGGTTGTCGAGATCGAGGAAGATACGGTCAACGGAAATCGGCTGGGGAGTTGCTGTCATTGTTGCCATGGCCTCGTTTGCTCGGTACAGGGCAATTTAGCACAGTGTGGGATCATAGGCCCTTGCGTCTTGCGGCAC
>CAXTPN010000150.1:0-5791 GCA_964246125.1 uncultured Acidobacteriaceae bacterium | reverse complement strand
CGCCGTTGCAAACCGCTTCGGAGTCGCCGCCGCATCGTTCATGAACCGGCTCGTGTCGTGGTTGCCCAGGAACGGCACCAGCCGCTCCGGATGCGGAAACAAGTTGTCCAACCGCAGCACATCCGCCAGCCGCGACATCGGCGCATCCTTCAGAAACACATCGCGCAGCGCGAAGTACGACGGAAAGTCGAACGGCGTGTCCAGCCCCGTATCTACTCCCGTCCGCGTCACCCCTCCGGCGTAAGTAGACGTAATCGTCGCATCCCCGTTAAAGACCTCGCCCACCGTCGTCAAACGCGGGTAAAGGCCATGAAGCTGCGCATGAAACTCCCGCCAGAACTCCCGCGCCACATAGGGAAACGTGTCGATCCGCAATCCATCCGCTCCCGCCTCCTCAATCCACCACACGCAATTCTGAATGAGGTACTTGGCAACCGCCGGATCCTCCTGGTTCATGTCCGGCAACGTATTCGCGAACCAGCCCAGCGTCACATTTCTCTGGTCCCGCCAAGCCGCATGCGGGTTCGTCGCCGGCGCGAAATCCCCCTGCGCGATCGTGTGCTGCGCCGCCGTTCCATGAAACCAGGTCGAATCGGGGCTGTCCGCAACCCAGGGATGCCCCGGCCCAATGTGATTCGGCACCGTATCCAGCACCAGCTTCATGTGCCTTGCATGCAGCGCCGCTGCCAGCGCCTTCAAATCCTCCAGCGTGCCGTAGTGCTCGTCCACTGCATACAGATCGGTAGCACCATACCCGTGATAGCTGCTCGGCCCATGATTCTGATAGACCGGCGTAACCCACACCGTCGTAATCCCAAGCTGCTGAAGATAATCCAGGTGCTCGACGATCCCGCGCAGATCGCCTCCATGCCACCCTCGCGGATCGGCCATTTGCCCCGCATGATCCGGCCCGTCATTGCTCTCATCCCCATCCGCAAACCGGTCCGTCATAATCAGGTACATCACGTCCTTGGACGAAAACCCCGCAAAACCCTCATCCGCGCCGCGCCGCGCACCAAACCGGTAAGAAGCCTCCGCCGTGCCCGCCCCCATAACCGCCCTGATCTGAATCGTCTCCGCCCGCGTCGGCGAAGCCGCAAGCCAAAGCTGCGCATAATGCCCATTTTCCGAAGCCACCGTACGCGCGATCTTCAACGCAGGGTCACTTAACGTAAACCGCGCGCCCGCCAACCGCTCCCCCTTCACCAGCAGCATAGGCGCCGGCATCGACGCCCACCACCCCGGTGGATCGATCTTTTCAATCTTCGGCGTCTGCGCTTCAGTCCACCCTGCAAGCGAAGCAAACCCCAAAACCACTGCGGCTACGCTCGGTCTCAGCATGCAATCACCCCTCCGCAAAAGACGAGGTGCTACGCAAACCCTGGCGCAGCACCTCCATGTGAGCAGCTTAGAACGTGACGCGGAACGCCATCTCCAACTGTCGCTGACTCGCGTACCGTGTCGAGTTGATCGTCCCATACCGGTTGGTCGTGCCGTTGTAATCCGAGAGGTTGGTGTCATTCAGACCCGCGAACTGCGGCGTATTCAACAGGTTGTAAGCCTGCCCGCGCAGTTGCCCGCTGAATCGTTCTGTGATGGGGATGTCCTTCAGCACCGAAAGCGAAACGGTCTTGCTCCCAGGCAGGTAGAAGGCATTGCGCTCTACGTTACCAGGCCGTATATAGTTGCCTGCCGCGTTCAGGGGTGCCTGCTGGAATGCAGCCGAGTCGAAGTAGCGCAGTTGGTTCCCAACCCTGGTCAGCTTGACGTTCGCCGGAAACCCGGAGTAGTCCGGACGGTTGTTGATGCCGTTCGCCGGATAGGTAAACGTAAACGGCGTTCCCGTGCCGATGCTTACGAACGGGTCAATCTGGAACCCGCCCAACAGCTCGTTCACCAGCCAGCTGTTCGCGAAGTACCGCTTGCCCCTGCCGAACGGCAGCTCCGTCAGAGCTGACATCGTGAACTGGTGCCGCTGATCATCGTCCGTATTCCCTCGATTAAGCCCGACCTGGGGGCCATTCGCGGTAATGAAGAAGTTGCCGCCGCCGCCCTGCGTGCTGAACGGTCCGGTTGAGTCGTCGATCGCATGCGACCAGGTATACGCCACGGTGAACTGCAGCCCATTCACCAGACGCCGGTCCAGCCTCGTCTGCAGGCCGTTGTAGTGCGACGTCCCGTTGTTGATGTTCTCCGTCACAGACAGCCCCTGTGCCGAAAAGAACTGCGCTCCGGTTACAAGCTGCTTGCCAGTGTAGTTGATCACATTGTGCAGATGATCCGCCTTCGTGCCCACATAGGACACGTTTAGCACGGTATCCCGCCCGAACTGCTGTGCCAACTGCAGGTTGTACTGCTGGATCGTGGAGTTTGGGTTGTGCTGCGGATATGCGATCACCGCAACATTCATCGGTGCCGCCTCATTCACGGTCGCCGTTGCGGAAGGTAGCGCCGCGGTTGCATCGACGTTGTTGTTGTCGAACTTCGTCGGCGTCTGTCCCGTAAACGTGATTCGATAGCCCTGCTGCGAAGTGTATTGCGACGCCCCGTTGAACTCCGGGTTGTTGGAAAGCACATTTCCAATGCCGCCGCGATCCAGGAAGTAGTAAATACCGTAACCGCCTCTCACTACCGTCCTGCCGCTGCCATACACGTCATAAGCAAAACCGAACCGCGGGGCGAAGTTGTTGAAGTTTGTATTTACCAGGCTGCGCGAGTTGCCGTTTGCACCCGCCGGCTTCAGCGTCCCCGTCGCGATATCGAAGTTCGACTGCCGATTGTTCACCTCGTACGGGCTCGTGAACAAGTCATACCGAATTCCCAGATTCAGCGTCAGCTTTCGCGAAGCCTTCCAGTCGTCCTGCAAGAAGAACCCGTCCTCAACTGAGCGTGTCTGGTAGAAGCCCGTTGGATTGGCAATCGAGTAGTTGTCCACAAAAGCCGCCAGCAGCTCCGAAACCTCATACCCTGTATAGTCCGCTCCCTGCCCGGCGATGTTAAAGAATCCCTTCGACCGGTAGTCCCCTTGGAAGAAGTTCACCTGACGCTGGATCAACGTCGCGCCGCCCTTCAGCGTGTGCTTGCCCCTAACCCAGCTCAAGGAGTCGAAGTACTCGAATGCCTTCTGCGGTACCTGGTATGGACCACCGTCCCCTGTGTATCCAATTTCGCTGTCATAGCCGCCGATCAGCGCGCCACCGCCCAGCAACGAATTGCGATTGGCATTGACGATGCCGAAGTTCGCTGACAGAGGTGTGCCCTCGTCAGGGTTGATGTACCCATAGTAAGGACGCGAATAGCCGAAACGGAACTCGTTGATCAGGTTGGCCGTAAACGTGTGGTCGTAGCCCGCCGCCACCCCGCGCGGATGCGTATTGTTGTTGCCCGAGCCGAAGCCCGATGGAAGACCCGCATACCGAGTCGTCAGGAACTCATCATCTTGTGCATAAGAGTAGCGCCCGAAGATCAGATTCTTCTCGCTCAGGGTATAGTCCAGACGTGCATCGAAGTCATTGTAGTGGTTGCCTTGAATCTGAATGTTTGAATAGTTGTTCAGCACGTTCGTGCTGGCATGGTTCGCCGCCGGAAACGCGTTCAGGTAGTTCACCGCGGCCTTGTTCAGCCGCGCCGTAGGAATCACGTTAGGCGCTGCAACTGTCCCAAACTGCTTACAGGTCAGTGGGTCGAAGATCGCCCCATTGTCCACGGATGCATTCAACTGCGCCTGCGTCGTTACGCTGATCCCGTGAACCGTTGTGAACGCAGTACAGCCCGTCGGACTATAAGTGCTGCTGCCCGCAACCGACACCGTTGGAACTACCGAAAGACCAGTACCCAGCAGCTCTCCGAAGTCGCCGGTTCGCATCCTCGCCGTGGGAGTCGTCGAAACATAGGGGTTCTGCGGAATCTGCTGCCGTAGCCCCTGATAGTCGCCGAATAAAAATAGCTTGTTCTTCCAGATTGGCCCACCCAGCGTGCCGCCGAACTGGTTTCGGTGATAGCTTACGATCGGCTGGTTCGTAAAGTAGTTCGGATTGGCGCTGCCGATCGCGGAATCGCGGTAGAAGATGAAACCCGACCCGTGTATCGAGTTCGTGCCAGACTTGATCGCCGCTTGCGTAATTGCCCCTCCAGCCCGTCCAAACTCCGCCTGCGCCAGCGTGTTCGTGATGCGGAACTCGCTCATCGCCTCCACCGGAGGAAAAAAGCTGATGCCGTTCGTCAACCCCTCGTTGTTGTCGATGCCATCCAGCAAAAATATGTTCGCCTGCGGACGCAGCCCGTTCGCGGAGAGCGCGTACCCACCCGTATCGCTGTAACGCAACGACTCCGCGTTCTGGTTCACGCCCGACGCAATATTGCCGTACGCGCCCTTCGTAATCCCGGGCGCCAACAGCGCTAGCTGCGTAAAGTTTCGCCCATTCAGCGGCAGGTCAGACAACTCCTTCCCCTGCACCACGATCCCCGTTGACGACGTCGTCGTCTCTACCAGCGGAGCCGCATCCGTCACTTCGATCGTCTGGCTCTCGCTGCCCACCGACAGCTTGAACGCGAGGGCCTGAGACTGCGATACCTCCAGCGTAAACTTCTGCGACTCGCTCTGGAATCCGGTAAACGATGCATCGGCAGTATAGTGTCCCACCGGAAGTGCGCTAGCGGAAAAGTTTCCGCTGTCGTCGGAGGTCAGTTTGCGAACTGTGCCCGTATCCGTATCAGTTATCGTGATCGACGCTCCGGGAATAGCGGCACCGCTCGAATCGGTCACTGTACCCGTCAAGCGCGCTGAATCGCTCTGCGCGTCTATCGAACGCAAAGACCCAAGCGCAAATGCCGCCCAGCAAACCACCGCCAGCGCCTTACACCGATACGAAGGGAGAATCCAGTTCATGATGCCTCCAAAAATGAAACACAATGAGAAACCACTTTCACTCGTCCAAGCACATTGCAACTTTGCCCCCCGTCGAAGCAATCCTCCGCCGGTATTTTGTTTATCTCCTGCACATCACTAGCTAAACCATTCAAAACAAAGTAATTGCTCACGGTTAATAATCGGTCACACAGCAGATTGAACCTGCATCCTACGGCTAGCAAAAGTAAGAGCGAGGTGTAGATGCCCTCACAATTGGAAAGCGTCCAGAAAGTCGCCTTTGGCCTTTATGAGGCCGATCTACAATCGGGAGAGTTGTGGAAAGCCGGGCGCAAGGTCAAACTCCAGGGCCAGCCGTTCAAGGTACTCACCGCCCTGGTCGAGAGGCCCGGTGAAGTCGTCACCCGCGAGGAGCTCCAGACCCGGCTCTGGGGTAAAGACTCCGTCGGCGACTCCGACCACTCCATCGGCACCGCCATCAACAAAATCCGCGAAGCCCTCGGAGATACCGCCGACAACCCTCGCTTCGTCGAAACCCTGGCCCGCCGCGGCTATCGCTTCATCGCCCCCGTCACCATCCTTGGCCCCAGTCCGCACGTCCCCTTTAAGCAACCTCCGACCCTCGCCGCCGAACAATTTGTTCAGGAGCCGCCGCCCGCCTTAACCGAGACAAACTTCCCTACCCGCGTTCAGCCTGAGCCTCGGACTCGCCTCCACCCGGCAGTGCCCCTCATCTCAGCCGCGGCCCTCCTCGTCGCCGCCGTGGCCGGCTACCTCATAGCATCCAGCCGTCCCACGCCGTTTCCGCGAATCGAGCGCGTCACTCACTCCCGCCGTATCGCTCCCGGCATGCAGGCCATGGAAAGCCTTCCTGCCTCGGTGACCGATGGACTTCGCATCTTCATACCCATAATCTCCGAGGGC
>CAXTPN010000149.1:0-5833 GCA_964246125.1 uncultured Acidobacteriaceae bacterium | reverse complement strand
CTTCTCAACCAGCCGCTGGCCCCCACCTCACCGGCCTCCTCCCCGCCGTCTGGGAGCAAACCCTTGACACCCTCTCCACCCTCTCCTACGCCTTCTACCGCAAGCACATCGTCGACTCCCCCGACACCTTCACCTACTTCGAGCAGGCCACTCCCGTAGCCGAACTTGAACACGCCCGCATCGGCTCCCGTCCCGCCAAGCGCACCGACGCCAGCGCCCATAAAAAGCGCGGCATGGAAGACCTCCGCGCCATCCCGTGGGTCTTCGGCTGGATGCAATCCCGCCACCTCGTCCCCGCCTGGTTCGGCGTAGGCTACGCCCTGTGGACCTTCATCAATGCGGGTGCCCCATGTCTCGATTCTGAGACATGGGACTTATCGACACTCCCTCCATCCGCGCAGGCCAACCTCACCCACCTCCGCGAAATCTTCCACTCCTTCCCGCTCTTCATCGACATCATCCGCAACGTCGAAATGGCTCTCAGCAAGGCCGACTTCGGCATCGCCCGCCTCTACGCCTCGCTCGTCGAAGACGAGTCCCTCCGCATCCGCGTCTTCACCCTCCTCGAAGACGAGTTCAACCTAACTACCCGCATGGTCCTCGCTGTCACCGGCCAGTCCACCCTGCTCGAAAAGAACCCCGTCCTCGAGCACAGCATCCGTCTGCGCAACCCCTACGTCGACCCCCTCAGCCTCCTCCAGGTCGACCTCATTCGCCGCAAGCGCGCCCTCCTCCGCGATTCGCAATCCCAAACCCTCGAAGCCCTCAACCGCGCCATCACCGCCACCATCAACGGCATCTCCGCCGGCCTCCGCAACACCGGCTGACTCCAACCGCACGGCCACCTTGCTACTTCGCCGCCACCACCGCCGGCTCTCCCGACCCTCGAAATGCCTCCGGACCCACCACCACGCTGCCTCGCCCAATCTCCCAGCGCCCGCCGTCCAGATACATCACCCACATCGCCAGCACCGCCTCCGGCTGAATCACCAGCAGCGTCGCCAGGTACCGTTTCGTCTTCAGCAGCATATCCGCCGCCCCCCGCAGCGGACGACTCCGCCGCAACGTCCCCGGAACCTGCGGCACCTCGATCATCTTCAGCCCCGCCTCGGGATGCGCCACCCCATAAGCCCACACGCTGCGCGCCACCTGCTTCGGAGTCATCAGGTGAAAGTCCGGCACCTTGTTTTCCTTCACCGTCCCCGGATAGTAAAAATTCACCGCATCTGCCACGAAGTCCGCACAATTCTCTCGATGCAGATGATAAATATGCCGATTCGGTCGGTCGTTCATCATCGCCACGAACGCCGCATCCTGCTCCCGCGTCGTCGCGATCCCATACCCCCACAGCCGCCGGATATACGCCGCCCCCACCGTCTCCCACCACTCATCGCCCGTCTTGCTCCTCGCCACGTCATCCGGAAACAAGCTCAACAGATTCCGCTGTCGGTAGTCCTCCTCCAGCGCTCGGACATCCTCCGCCGTCGCGTACGGAAGCACCTCGTCCGCATCGTCCACGCCATACAAAAAAGACATCACCGGCGACGCGATCCAATCCAGCGGCCCAATCGCGTTCAGCCGAGCCACTACCACCCCCTGCGGCTCATCCGCCCGGCACATCCGCAGCTTCACCGGCCCATCCGCGCACACCCGGTCCAGGTACAAGCTCACATGCCCCGTCGGCATCATCGTCCCAAAGCTGCCGAACGGCTCCCCCACCAGCACCGTCAGCGAAGCCCTCGCAGGACGCGCCATCGCGACCGCCACCATCCCCGCGATCCACGCACCCCTGATAGGCCCCCAGCCTCGCCGCATAACTTCGAGTTGGACGTACGCCACATAAAGCAGGTTGGCTTCCGCCCGTCCTTTGCATTCCCGCTGCCTCGCGTCTACATCTCACCCCTTTGGTGCAGTTGGCCTCTATTGGTCATTCAGCCGGTCTGGTTATTCCGCACCTACCGGTTGTCACTTCGCCCCTTCTGTTTGCCTTCAACCCCTACTGGTTGTCATTCCACTTTATTGGTTGTCATTCCCTCATTGGTTGTCATTCCCTACCAGTATTGGTTGTCATTCCCTATCAGTATTGGTTGTCATTCCCTATCAGTATTGGTTGTCATTCCGCAGCGAAGCGGAGGAACCTGCGGTTGCGGTTGCTCCTGCGGTTACCGTTGCGGTTGCGGTTGCTCCCGCCTTTGCCGCTGCCCTTGTACTCCCGGTTTGCCCGCGGGGTTCTCTCAAATAAGCGTCTCCAACATGAGCAGCAAATTTGCTGCTGAACTAAAGTAACGCCTTCCGCGATCCCGATTTGGAGTCGCATCCCACACCCTCCGACGCCAAAAACATTCACCATCGCTCTTTCCGCCGGACTGCCGAAATAAGTCTCAGACAGCAGCCGCAGTAGCCCTTCGATCTCCAACACCAAACGGCTCTCCAGGCTCAGTGACACCACCCGAAATCCATAGAGTACTCTTGCATTAATCGCTTTTAGGCTTCAACGATTGCCATTACGACAGTAACTGACGACGTTAATTAGCTTCTTAGATACATGATTTGATTGGACTTACCATCGTTTCCATCTTATGGTTACTAAGTCAGCTTTGTCCAGTCCACCTCACTCCCCAACCCGCAACATGTTCCAGAAAGGTCCCGATATGAAACTCGCCCTCCGCGCATTCGCCCTCGCTCTCGTTGCTACCGGTGCCGCCGCCTCCACCCATATCGCACGCACCGCCCAGCCCGCTTTGAGCGCCAAATCCAGCTACTGGCCCATCCCCATGTGCCCCCCCGGCGATCCTCAGGGTTGTGGAATCTGCCAGTTTGGTGGCAACTGCCCACCCCCAAGCATCCGGTAACAGGAAAATATTTCTGGTAACTGCCCCCTCCATGCGCTATGCTTCAGGCGTGGAGGGTTGTGCGTGAACAATCGTGGGCTTCTAGAGCTTGTAGGCTACGCTGAACCTGTGCTTTGTATCTTCGGGCTACTTCTGATTGGTAGGGGTAAGCAGCTCCGGCAATACGGATTCGTTACTGCTTATCTCTCAGTGCGAATTATGACCTTCGGCATCATCTACATATTGCTGAAAAATCCAGGTCATCATCTTTCGGCAAAGTTCGCCTACGAAATCTATTTCTACGTCTACTGGGCGAGCTATGCTATCGAAGCTGTTCTGGGCTTCGGTATCATCTTGAGTATTTATAAGCTCGCGATGGCCCCGCTGCAGGGCCTTCAGAAGCTGGGCATGCTCATGTTTCGCTGGGCAGGCGGAATTGCTATAGCTATCGCTCTGACCATGGCCTTTGCTCCGAAGATTACGGGCATGATGTTCATCCAAAAGGTTGTGATGCAACTTCAGCAGACGCAAAGCGTTCTTACGCTCTGTATGCTCCTGTTCGTCTGTCTCGCCATCCGACCGATGGGACTATCTCATCGCAGTAAGATCTTCGGGGTATGCCTGGGACTGGGTGTGATGGCTGCTACAGACCTCGCTATTTCTGCATGGCTATCAGGTCTGCGGAATCTACAGTCTGTCTCCTCCGCCATCAGCGGCTGCTCTGTCCTCGCAGCCCTCGTCGTCTGGTCAGCCTACTTCGCCATACCAGAACCCAAGCGCCGCATGATTGTCCTGCCCACCACCTCCCCCTTCCTGCGCTGGAATCAAATCTCGCTCGCCCTCGGCGACGAGCCCGGCTTCGTCGCGGTAGGAGACATCAGTCCCGACATGTTCGCTCCAGCCGAAGTCGAAGTCATGCGCCGGGCCTCCATGAAAATGCAACGCCTCGCAAGCTAACCCAGCACAATCGAATCTCGCCAACACTAAGGGCCACCTCGATTGGGTGGCCCTTAGTGTTGTTCCTTAGTTCAGCCAAGCCTTGCTTATCAAGGCTCATGTATCTGCACTTGCTCACCTCACGCTGCCCTAGACAGCAGGTAATCCGCCCTAATCCCCCGCCCCCGCAAACGTCCACTTCCGCACCGGCCCCACATCCACATGCACGAACTGCGACACCGGATAGTATCCCACGCCGCCCTCATGCAGTGACAGCGCAACATCCCGCAAGCGCCTCGTCCGCACGCCCGCCACGCGAATGTCGATCGCCTTCGCCTGCACATGCTGGCTATCCTTCGCCACCCCCGTCACCGCCGACCGGCTCCGCAGAAAGTTGTTGCTCCACGGCGTCCTGTACCCGCACACCACGTCGATTACGCCCTCCGGCCGCCCCAGTTTCGACATCACCGAGTGCAGCAGGTCGAACTCCTTCGGATCGTACTGGCTCACATCGTTTGTCCGGTGGTCGCGCAGAAAGTAGTTCAGCTGATCGAGCGCCCCTGGCACATACACGTTCCCAACCTTGTACACAATATCGAGCGTCTCGCCCGTATGCAGATGGTGCAGATGCAGCGTAAACCGCTGCCCTATCCGCGCCGGTCTGCTCCCCCCATCCGCGCTCGCCTTTGACGTCCCCCCGCTGCCCAGAATCAGTGCCCCTGCGACCGTCACCGCCGCGAACCGTCCCAAACGTGAAATCCGCATCCACTCTCCCTAAAGGTCTAAGCTCCTTGAATGATCCCGACCGAATGGCTTTCACCAAACCTCATTCGCTGAATCCATTCTACCGCAGTCGGCTGCTCTCGAGTCGACGCGCAATGTAATCCCTTTGTCACACCCTATCGGCAGCTCAATGTGCGTCGTTCTTGAATATTTGCTCCGCAAAGAAGTTCTCCACCTTCGCCTGATCCCGCAGCATCTCGAAGTACGCTCCCTTCAGCAGCTGCGAGCGATTGTCATGCAGTCCCTGCCGAATTCGCTGCTGAACCGGCGGCTCCGAAACATCGTGCAGACCCGCCGCGTCTTTCGATACCAGTTGAAAGATCGCATAGCCTGCAGTCTTCTTTGGGTCTTGCGGGTCCGGAAACGGAATAATATCCGTCACCTGTCCCGGCTTCAGCTTTGAAATCAACTCGAACACCGCCGGATTGCTCCGTTGCAGATCCGGCTCTGGCATCGTCCCCATATCCCCACCCGAAGAGGAGTTCGTCGGATTCTCCGAAAAATTCATCGCCAGCGCTCCAAAGTCCTCACCCGAGTCGATCCGGTTGCGCAGCGCCTGAATCTTCTTCCGCGCCTCCACCTCTGAGGTCGCCTTACTGCCCTGCAGATTCCCTGGCCGGGCCGACGGGCTTGTCGTTACCAGGATCTGCGCCAGATGGTACATCGTGTACATATTGTTGAATTCGCTCTTGTGCAGCGCATAGTAGCCGGCAATATCCGCGTCCGATACCGTAATCTTCGAATTGATCTCCTTATTCAGCAGTTTGTTGATCGTCAGCGTCCGCCGAATATCCCGCTTGATCTCGTCCACCGAAGTGTGCCGTTCCGCCACTCGCTGGTTGAACTGCTCGTCGCTATACGGCGCACGCATCTCGGCGAACTTTGAATCCACCTCTTCAGGCGTCGCCGTCAGGTTCATCTTCGCCGCGCGCTGCTGCAATATCTCTCCGGGGATCAGCTGCTGATTCAGCAGTCCCAGCCGCTGCGCATCCGCCTGCTCCGGCAGCAATGTCTCCTGCGGGTCCTGCTCCCCACGCTGATCGTCATACTGCTTGTCCAGCTCCGCCCGCAGAATCGGATGCCCGTTCACCGTCGCAACCACGTCCGCCGTATGCGTGGGGTGACAGCCCGCCAGCGTCAACGCCAGCAGCGCCAGGGTACAACCGGGAACAGTCTTCGACACGGATTCGACCTCTTCTTATCGTCTTCCTCTATTGTCCGACATTTTCACAATTGGCGTTCGCGACCCGCCTCTACTGGTCGCCCGTGTAGTGGTGCGAGAT
>CAXTPN010000148.1:0-5849 GCA_964246125.1 uncultured Acidobacteriaceae bacterium | reverse complement strand
GGCGAAGGACTTTGACCTGCGCAAGACGGTGCGGGCGGCGGGCGGCAGCTACCACGTGGTGAAGAACAAGCTGGCGGCGAAGGCGAGCCAGGGCTCGAAGATCGAGGCGGCGCTGCAGGGGTTGAAGGGCGTGTCGTCGGTGGCGTATACGTCGGGCGATCCGGTGGCGCTGGCGAAGGCGTTGTCGGGCTGGGTGAAGGAGAACTCGGAGTTTACGTTCAAGCTGGGAATTGTAGACGGCAAGGTGATCTCGGTGGACGAGATCTCGGCGCTGGCGACGATGCCGGGCAAGGAAGAGCTGTTCTCGAAGCTGCTGTTCCTGATTCAGTCGCCGGCGCAGCGGCTGGCCACGGTGCTGAACGCTACAGGGCGGGACCTGGCGGTGGTGCTGGGTCAAGGCGTGGAGAAGGAGAAGTTCGCGGCGGGAAGCGCGGCGTCGGCGGCGGCTGCTCCGGTTGAAGTTGCGCACGCGGAGCCTGCGGGGGCTATTGAGGCACCGGCTGCCGAGGCACCTGTTGTTGAGGAGCCTTCGGTTGTGGATGCTCCGGTTGCGGAGCCACCTGCTGAAGAGTCCGGTGAGGAGCCGGAGATTGCGGCGGCACATGCGGAAGAGGCGCCTACCCCGGGCGAGGTTGCGGCGTCGGCGAGTGGCGAGGCGGAGGCGACCAGCCAGCCGGAGAATGGCACGGCTTCGCAGGCTGGAGAGGCCGCGAATACGGACCCGGCGGAAGGGTAGACAAGTTTCGCTCGATCGCTTCGGGGTGCGCTTGTCTGGGCGCAGCGGAAACCCTGAGGCGCGGGCAACCGGAGCGAGACAAGCTTCGGGTATGTTGGAGCAGTTCAAGATCAGAAGGAATATTGGAGAGAGAAAATGGCGGACATTCAGCAGTTGGAAGATGCAATCGTTAGCTTGAGCCTGCTTGAGGCTGCGGCGTTGGTGAAGAAGCTCGAGGAGCGCCTGGGCGTTTCGGCCGCGGCTGCGGTTGCGGCTCCGGCGGCGGGCGGCGGCGCGGGCGCGGCGGCGGCTGCTCCGGTGGAAGAGAAGACGGAGTTCACGGTGATCCTGAAGGATGCCGGCGCGAACAAGATCTCGACCATTAAGGCAGTCCGCGAGGTTACGGCGCTGGGCTTGAAGGAAGCGAAGGACCTGGTGGACGGCGCGCCGAAGCCGTTGAAGGAGAACATCTCGAAGGACGACGCGGCTGCGATCGCGAAGAAGTTCGAAGGCGTGGCGACGGTCGAAATCAAGTAATTTCCACAAGTTGCGCGAAAGGGCAGAACGCGGTATCCTCCTTATTGGGGATATTGCCTTCTGTCCATGCGTGCAGTGGGGCGAGTCTCAAACAGAATGGCGATCGAGTTTTTCCGGTCTATCCTGCGGCGAGCAGGCTACGGGGCCGGCCATACTACCGGCCAAGCGGCGGGCGGGCAGTGTGAAACTGGCATACGGCGGCGATCTTTGGGGCACGGCGAGCTCTAAAGGGTGGCAGGCATTTCATACATTGCGTTGAATTCAGTGCGAACTACGTTCTTTGCGCTCCCGGGAGCTTTTGTCCCTGCGGGCGTTTTTGCCGTGTCCTGCGGTGTCTTGCCGCAGCGGATGTGTTGTCACGGGTGTTTATAGCAGGTCCGATGTGGAACGGGAAGTAAAAGTTTTCGGCAGCAAGTGTTTTGGCTATCGGCAGTTTGCAGCAAATCCAGAGTGAGTGCGTAAATCTGGACCGGGTATATCGAGCAGAGCTTCAAGGGCAGGGTGCGGCGCGATCTCAGAATGCTTCGAGATTCCCGGCACGAACGAAGGCAGAGACGAAATACAGGGGTCCTTCACTTCGTTCAGGATGACGTAGTGTTTGCGTGATTCAGGATGACGTAGGTTTTGCATTACAGCGCATGGAGTTGGCGACACGCGAGGTCGCCGGCGAGTTTGGAGCGCGGAGACGATGGGACAGCCCTGGCGGGCGGTTCGATCTCGCAAAAAGTTAGAAGTTTAGGAGAGAACATGTCCGAACAGACCACAGCAGGTACGGCAAGCTTAGAGATGGCAACCGCGAACACCCCTGGCATGGAGATGCGCGCGGTTCGCAGCCGTCTTGATTTTTCGAAGATTCCGACGGCGATCCAGATTCCGAACCTGATTGAAGTGCAGCGGCGCAGCTACGAGCGCTTTTTGCAGATGGACAAGCTGCCGCAGGAGCGCGAGGACAACGGCCTGCAGAGCGTGTTTACGTCGGTGTTTCCGATTACGGACTTCCGCAATGTGAGCGAGCTGGAGTTCGTGGATTTTTCGATCGGCAACTGGGAGTGCAAGTGCGGCTACCTGAAGGGGCTGAACCACCTGCGCACGGCCTGCACGAACTGCGGCCACATGGTGATTACAGACCCGTTCCATCCGGGCGATGTGCTTTGCAACTTTTGCGGAACGTACAACAAGAACACGCCGGACTTCTGCACCAAGTGCGGCGACCCGGTGGGGTTGCAGCTGAAGTACGACCAGGCGGAGTGCGAAGAGCGGGGGATGACGTACAGCGCTCCCCTAAAGGTGACGATCCGGCTGAAGATCTACGACAAGGACGCGGAGACGGGCGTGAAGAGCCTGCGCGATATGAAGGAGCAGGAGGTCTTCTTCGGGGACATTCCGCTGATGAGCCAGAACGGCACGTTTATCGTGAACGGGACCGAGCGGGTGATCGTCTCGCAGCTGCATCGCAGCCCGGGCGTGTTCTTCGAGACGGCGAACAACCGGACGTACTTCCTGGGCAAGATCATCCCATACCGCGGGAGCTGGGTGGAGTTCGAGTACGACCAGAAGAACACGCTCTACGTTCGCATTGACCGCAAGCGCAAGTTCCTGGGCACGATCTTTCTGCGGGCGTTGGGTCTGCGGACGGATGAAGAGATTTTGAAGACGTTCTATACGGTGGACACGATCAACGTGGCCGAGGGCAAGTTGAGCTGGAAGGTGGCGGAAGATGGCAAGCCGACCAACCTGCTGGGGACGCGGCCTTCGGTGGCGGTGTCGCACAAGGGCGAGGACATAGGCGTGGCGGGGCGGAAGATCAGCCCGAGCGTGCTGAAGAGCCTGCGCGCGAACAAGATCGACGCGGTGGCGGTGGAGACGAGCGAGTTCGACGGGGCGATGACGGCCTCGGACGTGGTCGACATGGCGACGGGCGAGCTGATGTATGAATCGAACCAGGAGCTGACGGCGGACAAGCTGCACAAGATCGTGCAGAGCGGCGTGACGAGCTTTGAGGTGTTCTTCCCGGAGCGGGACGACGTGGGCAACATCATCACGAACACGCTGCGGCGCGACAGCGTGCGCAAGCCGGAAGAGGCTCTGATCGAGATCTACCGCAAGCTGCGGCCGGGCGATCCGCCGACGCTGGATACGGCGACCGCGCTGTTCGAGGGGATGTTCTTCGATCCGCGCAAGTACGACTTTTCGCGGGTGGGCCGGCTGAAGTTCAACATCAAGCTGTATGAGGACCAGTCGGCGACGGAGCTGGATAAGCGGACGCTGACCCCGGAGGACTTCTACGGGACGATTCGCTACCTGCTGAAGCTGCGCAAAAACATCGGCGTGGTGGACGACATCGACCATCTTGGTAACCGGCGTGTGCGCGCGGTCGGCGAGTTGATGGAGAATCAGTTCCGCATCGGACTGGTGCGGATGGAGCGCGCGATCAAGGAGAAGATGAGCGTGTATCAGGAGATGTCGACGGCGATGCCGCACGACCTGATCAACGCGAAGCCGGTGATGGCCGCGATCCGCGAGTTCTTCGGGTCGAGCCAGTTGAGCCAGTTCATGGACCAGACGAATCCCTTGTCGGAGATTACGCATAAGCGGCGGCTTTCGGCGCTTGGGCCTGGGGGTTTGAGCCGGGAGCGCGCGGGCTTTGAGGTTCGCGACGTCCACCCGACGCACTATGGGCGGATCTGCCCGATCGAGACGCCGGAAGGCCCGAACATTGGGCTGATTTCTTCGCTGAGCTGCTTTGCGCGGATCAACGAGTATGGGTTCATCGAGAGCCCGTACCGGCGCGTGAAGGACGGGCGTGCGCTCGACTTTGTCGCGGTAACGAATGCGGGCGAGAGCGGGATGCGGCAGGGCGACTTCCTGGAGACGGAAGAGGCTCGGGCGAAGAACGAGGAGCTGCGCAAGGCGGGCAAGCGGACGATGGATCTGGAGCCGTTTAGCTTCTATCTTTCGGCGTGGGAAGAGGACCGGCACACGATTGCGCAGGCGAATATCGAGCTGGACGAGAAGCTGAACATCGTGCAGGACATCGTGGATGCGCGGCGGCAAGGGAACTTCGTTCTGGTGAACAAGAGCGAGGTGGACTATGTCGACGTGAGTCCGAAGCAGCTGGTGTCTGTCGCGGCCTCGCTGGTTCCGTTCCTGGAGCATGACGACGCGAATCGTGCGCTGATGGGCGCGAACATGCAGCGGCAGTCGGTTCCGCTGCTTGTCGCCGAGGCTCCGTTTGTGGGGACTGGCATGGAGGGCGTGACGGCTCGGGATTCGGGCGCGGTCATTCTGGCGAAGCGCAACGGGATCATCGATTCGGTGGACTCGGAGCGGATCATCGTGCGGGTGGAAGGCGAGCATCATCCGACGCAGCTGTCGCGCGAGGTTGGCTCGGATATTTATCAGCTGACGAAGTTCAAGCGCTCGAACCAGAACACATGCATCAATCAGAAGCCGATCGTGCGGCAGGGCGACCGGGTGCTGAAGGGGCAGGTGATTGCGGACGGACCGTGCACGGAGCAGGGCGAGCTGGGGCTGGGGCGGAATGTGCTGGTGGCGTTCATGCCGTGGCGCGGGTACAACTTCGAGGACGCGATTTTGATCTCGGAGAAGCTGGTTCGCGAGGACTACTACACTTCGATCCATATCGAAGAGTTCGAGATTGAGGCGCGCGATACGAAGCTTGGGCCGGAAGAGATTACGCGGGATATTCCGAACGTTTCGGAGCATGCGCTGCGTGACCTGGACGAGTCGGGAATTATCCGGATCGGCGCGAAGATCGGGCATAACGACATTCTGGTCGGCAAGGTGACTCCGAAGGGCGAGACGCAGTTGACGCCGGAAGAGAAGCTGCTGCGAGCGATCTTCGGCGAAAAGGCCGGGGATGTTCGGGATGCTTCGCTGACGTGCCCTCCGGGGATCGAAGGCACGGTGGTCGACGTTCGCATCTTCAGCCGCAAGGGCCAGGAGAAGGACGAGCGCGCGAAGCAGATCGAGCAGGAGCAGGTGGAGAAGCTGGAGCGCAACCTGGCGGACGAGATTCGCATTTTGACGGACGAGCGGTTGAAGCGTCTGGAGGCGATTCTCGGGACGAAGGAGGTGCTGGCGGACCTGCACGACGAGCGCACCAACAAGAAGCTGCTGAACAAGGGCGAGGTGCTGGATCGCGACATGATCGAGCTGATCTCGACTCGGAACCTGAAGCGGATTCGCTACGCGGACAAGGACCCGCGGGTGAATGAGCAGATCGACGAGATCGAGGAGATGACGTCGCGGCAGATCGATGTGCTGCGCAAGATCACGAACGAGAAGATCGGCAAGATGCAGAAGGGCGACGAGCTGAGCCCGGGCGTCATCAAGATGGTGAAGGTGTACATCGCGATGAAGCGCAAGCTGAGCGTCGGCGACAAGATGGCGGGGCGGCACGGCAACAAGGGCGTGATCGCGCGGATTCTGCCGGAAGAGGATATGCCGTACCTGCCGGATGGGACGCCGGTGGAGATTGTGCTGAACCCTCTAGGCGTACCTTCGCGCATGAACGTCGGACAGATCCTGGAGACGCATCTGGGCTGGGCGGCGCATGAGCTGGGCGCGCAGGTGG
>CAXTPN010000147.1:0-5928 GCA_964246125.1 uncultured Acidobacteriaceae bacterium | reverse complement strand
GGGCGAGGTGGACGCCGGGAGGAAGAGTTTTGGTGAGGGCGGCGACCTCGCCGGTGATGGCGTCTGCGACCGTGACGGTGTTGCCGGTGGGCTGGCGGGTGATGTTGAGCAGGACGGCGGGGTGGCCGTCGGCGTCGACCATAGTGTAGACGGGGAGGGTGCCGGGGCCAATGGAGGCGACGTCGGCGATGCGTACAGGGATGCCGGCGGAGGTGGTTTTAACGACGAGATTGCCGAGGGATTCGACGTCGTGAGCCTGGGCTCCGACCAGGCCAAGGATGAGCTGGTGGTCGGCTTCGTAAAGGCCGGGAGAGTCGATGAGGTTGGAGGTGTTGATTGCGCTGGTTAGATCGAGGAGGGTGACGCCGGTGGCCTGGAGGCGGGCGGGGTCGGGAACGATGTGGAACTCGGGGACCTGGCCGCCTTGTACGACGACGGTGCTGACGCCGGGGACGCGATTGAGGGGTGGCTTGAGGTCATAGGTCGCGATCTGCCAGAGGGCGGTCTGGGAGACGGTTGCGGGGCCGCGATCGTCAGCGGTGAGGGCGTAGCCGAGGATGGGGAAGGTGGCGAAGGTGAGGCGGTTCGTGGTGATCCTCGCGGTGGCGGGAAGTTCGGAAGAGATTTTGGAGAGGGCCGCGTCGGTGAGTTGGAGAGTGCGGAACATGTCTACGTTCCAGTCGAAGAAGAGACTGATTTCGGCGGAGCCTCGGCTGGTGGTGCTGCGGACTGTGGTAAGGCCGGGAACGCTGTTGACGGCGTCCTCGATGGGCTTGGTGATGGTGACCTGCATCTGCTCGACGGGCATGACGCCGTTGTCGACGCCGATGACGACGCGCGGGAAGTTGGTGTCGGGAAAGACGGAGATGGGGACCTGGAAGGCAGCATAGATGCCGGCGAGAGTAAGTACCGCGAGGAAGAAGAAGATGGGTTTGGCCGCGCGTCCAAGCCAGAACTCAGCCTCGCCGGGTTGAGGAAGTGAATAGGAGTTGGAGAGGCTCACGGCTTCTCTGCTCCTTTATCTTCGGGGTCCTTGCTTTCCGCCGGACCGACTTTGACTTTCGTTCCTTCGTCTAGGCCATAGCCGCCGGTGGTGATGACGGTGTCGCTCGGCTTCAGGCCTTCCACGATCTGCGTCGACTCTTTGGTCTGAACACCGATGGCAACGCTTTGCTTGCGGGCTGTGCCGTTCGGGGCGACGACCATGACGATCTTGCCTTCACCCTCGGGCGAACGCTGCACCGCCTCGGTCGGAATCAGCAGTGCGCTTTGCGCGGTGCGGCCTTGCAGCGTTGCGTGAACAGGGGTGCCGGCCTTCAACTTGCCGTCGGCGTTCGAGATACGCAGCCATACCTCGACCGTGGTGCTGCCTGGGTCGAGCGCCGGACTGATGAGTGAGACGCGCGCCTCTACGGGCTGGTCGAGGCCGCGCACGTCGATGGTTGCGGGCGTGCCGAGCTTCAACTGCTGGGCCTGGCGCTGAGCGATGTGCAGCTTAGCGATCATGGTGGAGGTGTCCATGATGGTAAGGAGAGGCGCGCCGGCGACAGGCGTCTCGCCGGGGAAGAGCGAGCGGTCGGTCACAACGCCGGAGATGGGAGTTCGGACATTGGTGTAGTCGAGCTGGGCTTCGGCTCCAAGGTACTTGCCCCTTGCGGATTCGAGCTGGCCCTTGGCGGATTGAAGCGAGGCCGAGGCGCCGGTCTTCTGGAGGGTCTGAAGGCGCTGCTGGGCGATATCGTAGGCGGCCTGGGCTTGCTGGGCGGTGGCTCGCGCGGTATCTACGTCACGACCGGGAATGGCTCCCTCGGTGAGCAGCTGTTTACGGCTGTTGAGGATGCTGTTGTCCAGATCGAGGGTAGCCTTGGCTTGTTCTAAATCGAGGCGTGCGCGTGTCTGCTCTTCGGGAAGCGTGGATTGCGTGGCCGCGGAGTAGGTTCCTTTGGCTGCGTCGTAGGCTCCGCCACTGTCAATGGCCACAGCTTCGAGGTCCTTGTTTTCAAGCGTCGCCACAAGTTGGCCCGCGCTGACCCGCGAACCTCGCTGGACATAGAACTTGCGAACCGGTGCGATCACCTTCGGCAAGATCGCTGCCTGCGCCACGGGAAACAACGTTGCATCGGCCGAGATCTCGTCCGTGATGGAGCCGAGCATGGGGTGCGCAGCCTGCACAGTAACCTCGGGCTTGGCATCCGGCTCGTCCGCGGTTTTCCTGCATCCGGAGAGGAAGAGAGCGTGTGCGGTCAGCAAGGGAATCAAGATGCTGTACATCCTGATGGATCGTTGCGGAGTGGTCATGATCAGATTGTCCCGGTGAGGAGCTGAAGGTTGGCGAGCGCTGCCTGGTAACGAACGCCACCGTCCTGAAAGGCGAGCTCGGCGGCGGTGAGGGAGTTTTGCGCGTCGACAACCTCCAGCACCGTGGCTTCGGCGGCGGTGTAGCGGAGACGGGTCAGGCGCAGGCTTTCGCGTGCGGTTCGCAGGCTGAGTTCGAGGGAGTCGAGCTGGTCGTGGGCAAGCGTGGCTTCGGCGTAGAACTCATCCAGCTCGGCAACGAGGCGGCGCTGGGTGGACGAAAGCGCGACCTGAGCGGAATCGCGCGCGATCCGGGCTTGCTTCACCTTGTGCTCGGTCGCGAGCCAGTCCCAGAGGGGAATATCGAGAGTCGCGGAGGCGGAGTAGCCCAGGTTGCGCGTATTATCCGGCCCGTTCGCGGCAAACTGCGGTGCGTCGATGCCGAAGCTGTAGGTCAAGGCAAGGTCAGGCAGATATGCTGCACGGGCAGCCGTGATGCCGAGATTTTTGGAGCGGAGCGTTGCGAGTGCGCTCGTCAACTCGGGATTTCCGGCTGCCGCGGCCTCCACTTCGTCGCGCGTCGGCAGAGTGGAAGAAGCGGGCATCACTGCCTTATAGGGAGAGCGCGGATCGGCGAAGAGGAGGACGCCGAGTTCCAGCCGCGCTTTGTCGCTCGCGAGCCGCGCCTCAGCCAGATCGCGCTGGCGCTGCTGCTGGGTCAACTGCGCTTTGATTACATCTGCATGCGCGGCTTCGCGTTCGGCTTCGCGTTGCGTCGTCTGCTTAACGAAGTCTGCGGCTTCATTCGCTGCGCGCTGTTGTATGTCGATTCTGCTTTGCGCGGTGGAGTAGGCATAAAAGAGAGAGACAACCGTGGCGGTGAGGCCGCGGCGGCTGATCTCGAGCTCCGCGTTGGCAATGGCGCTATCGGCGTCGGCGCGCGCGAGTGCATTGAACTGCGTCAGGCCGAGCGTCTCCGAGACGATGCCCTGACTTGTATATTCGTGAATCGTATTGTTGGCGATGAACTTCGGCGCAGACTGGCTGCCGATCGAGCCCGCCTGATTGTGTGCGCCGTTGGGTTGTGTGTACAAGAATTGATTGTGGTAAATGGCGGAAGGGAGCAAGCCCGCGCGGGCAATGGAACGGTCCAACTGAGCGGACTTGGCGGCCGCATACGAAGCCACGAAGTTCGGCTCATTGGAGCGCGCGAGCGTAAGCGCCTGGTTGAGGGTCACATCCGTTCCGGGCTGCGCGAAGGCGGGGGTTCCCGGCCCTCCGGCGATGGGCGCGCCTTGCGGAGCGGTTGCCGCGTTCCTGGACTGAGCGCCGGTGGGTAGCTGCGTGGAAGCCTGGGCAAGCGCCGTCGCCGGAGCGAATGCGTTCAGCCACAGCGGGAAGAGGACCCAGGCCGCGGCGCGGGAGAGAACGAAGTGCAGGTTGAGTTTCATATTTCGCTCTAAGTCAGCATACTTGCCTTCGCGTCTATGAGGGAGTTCGTCGCTGTGCAAGGTATTTGATTTAGCGGTTAGGAGTTAGGAGGCGCTGAAACACTGACGTAAGATCGAAACGACGTTCGTCAATGGCGTTGTGATTCGGGTTGCGACGCCGGGCGTAGGGAAGGGAAGTGACTTGCATGCGAAGTGAGCGAAGGAAGGCACGTTCAGGTATGAAGAGGTCCGGCAAACGGAGCGCAGACTTCGCATGAAACGAAGACGATTGATTGTAGGTATCAGCGGCGCTTCAGGCGTGGTTTACGGCATCCGCGCTTTGCAGAAGCTGCGCGAGGCAGACGTAGAGACGCACCTGGTGATGAGCCGGTCCGCGCAGGTCACGCTGGGTCATGAAACGGAGATGAAGCCCGCCGATGTGGTTGCGCTGGCCGACAAGGTATACGCCCCGACAGATATCGGCGCGGCCATCTCGAGCGGATCGTTTCGGATGATGGGCATGATCGTCGCACCGTGCTCCATGCGGACTCTGGGAGAGATTGCGACGTGCGTGAGTTCATCGCTGCTGACCCGCGCGGCGGACGTGGCGCTGAAGGAACGCCGGCGGCTGGTGTTGCTGGTACGCGAGACCCCGCTGCATCTCGGCCATCTGCGCGCGATGGTTGCAGTCACCGAGATGGGCGCGGTTGTCTATCCTCCGGTGCCGGCGCTGTATGCCAAGCCGCAGTCGATCGACCAGATGGTGGACCAGACCGTGGGGCGCGCGCTTGACCTGTTCGACATCGACACGGGTTCGGTGCATCGCTGGGGAGAAAAAGACTAGCTGCTGCTTTGGCTTAAGCCTGCTGTTGCAGCACGGGTCGGCTCTTCGCGGGAGCGGGTGAGCCGATCACGCAGGAGTTGGAAGACGTCCTGCATGCCTGCTCCTGTTTTGGCGGAGACCTCGAAGATTTGCATGCCGGGGCGAACGCTCTGGATATTTCGGCGAGCGGCGGCCAGGTCGAACTCGGCGGCGGCGGCCATGTCCATTTTAGTGATAACCGCCACGTCGGAGCTGTTGAAGATGGTTGGATATTTCAGCGGCTTGTCTTCGCCCTCGGTTGCGGAAAGCAGGACGAAGCGGAGCTCTTCGCCCAGGTCGTAGCTGGAGGGGCAGACGAGGTTGCCGACGTTCTCGATGAAGAGGAAGTCGAGGTCGTCGAGCCGCCATTCTTCGAGGGCGCGTTCGATCATCTGGGCGTCGAGGTGGCAGATGGTTCCGGTCGTGATCTGGCGCACGCGGGGCGTAGCGCGCTTCAGGCGAGCGGCATCGTTTTCGGTGGCGAGATCGCCGACCAACGCAGCGACGCGGAAGTCGGTGGCGAGGCCGGCGAGCAGCTTCTCGAGGAACGCGGTTTTGCCCGAACCAGGACTTGAGACCAGGCCGACAACTCTAACCCCAGCGACTTCGAAGCGCTCCCGCAATGCGTGGGCGAGTAAATCGTTCTGCTTCATGACCTTGGCGCGGACTTCTACGATGCGTGTGTTCATGCGTCCCACCTCTATGATTGCGATGCTACAGCCTAGTCTCCTTGCTCAGGAGCCGAAGTTGGCCACGAACCTGAAGGCGCTGCACATCTTCGATTGGAGACAGAAAGGAATATCGTCAGGAATCAGTACCACCGCTGAAAGCTAACCTACGAGGTGCCCCATCTTTTCACGCTTGGTCTGGAGATAGCGGAAGCTTTCGGGTTCAGGGGGGACGTCGGCTTGGATGCGCTCTGCGACCTGCACGCCCGCGCGCTCCAGGGCTTCGACTTTTTCGGGGTTGTTGGTGATGAGCCGGACGGCGGGAATGTTGAGCAGCTTGAGGATCTCGGCGGGAAGTTCGAAGTGGCGGCAGTCGGCGGCGTAGCCGAGTTCGAGGTTGGCTTCAATGGTGTCGCGGCCGCGGTCCTGAAGCTCGTAGGCCTGGAGCTTGGCCATGAGGCCGATGCCGCGGCCTTCCTGATTTTCGTAAAGGAGAATGCCGGAGCCGGCGTCGGCGATGGTCGCGAGGGCAAGCTCAAGCTGCTGGCGGCAGTCGCAGCGGAGGGAGTGGAAGACGTCGCCGGTGAGGCACTGGGAGTGGATGCGGACGATGGGAGGCGTGATCCTCATCTCGTCGAGCGATCCCATGACGAGGGCGACGGCGGATTCGATG
>CAXTPN010000146.1:5419-6016 GCA_964246125.1 uncultured Acidobacteriaceae bacterium | reverse complement strand
ATGGAGGTCACCACCTACATGCTCGCCTCTTCGCTCATCGCCGGCGGCATGAACTGGTGGGAGGCCGTGCTCACTATCCTTCTCGGCAACCTCATCGTCCTTATGCCCATGCTGCTGAACGCCCATGCCGGCGCCAAGTACGGCATCCCCTTCCCGGTCTTCGTGCGCGCCAGCTTCGGCACACGGGGCGCGCAAATCCCCGCCATGCTCCGAGCCATCGTAGCCTGCGGCTGGTTCGGCATCCAGTCCTGGATCGGCGGCCAGTCCATCGCCGCCATGATTAACGTCCTCTGGCCAGCCACAACCGGCTCGCACTTGGTTGTCCCGCTTTGTTTTCTCGGCTTTTGGCTGCTCAACATGGCAGTTGTCTGGCGCGGCGTCGAGTCCATCCGCTTCCTGCAATCCTTCTCCGCGCCCTTCCTGCTGGTCATGTCACTCATCCTGCTCGCCTACATGACCCACCGCGCCGGCGGCTTCGGTCCCATGCTCTCGGCACCTTCGCGCTTCCCCCCCACCCCCGCCTTCTTCCACTTATTATTACCCATGCTAACCGCCCTGGTCGGCTACTGGGCCCCGCTCTCGCTCAACATACCCGAC
>CAXTPN010000146.1:0-5409 GCA_964246125.1 uncultured Acidobacteriaceae bacterium | reverse complement strand
GATGTTCGCCCAGCCCTCGGCCTTCGACCCCGGCCAGCCCAAGGCCGGGAAGTTCTGGCCGTTCTTCTTCCCCGCCCTGACCGGGATGGTCGGCTACTGGGCCACGCTCTCGCTCAACATCCCCGACTTCACCCGCTACGCCCGTTCACAGGAATCGCAGATCGTTGGCCAGGCCTTTGGCCTCCCCATCGCCATGACTCTCTACTCCTTCATCGGCATCGCCTGCACCTCTGCCTCCACCGTCGTCTTCGGCGAACCCATCTGGTCGCCCATTACGCTCCTCGGCCGCTTCCACCAGCCCGCCATCGCCTTCCTCGCGCTCATCTCCATCCTCATCGCCACGCTCAACGTCAACATCGGCGCCAACGTCGTCTCCCCCTCCAACGACTTCTCCAACCTTGCTCCCCGTTACATCTCCTTCCGCACCGGCGGCCTCATCACCGGCTTCCTCGGCCTCGCCATGATGCCGTGGAAGCTGATGGCCAGCTTCGGCAGCTACATCTTCGGTTGGCTCGTCGGCTACTCCGGCCTGCTCGGCCCAGTCGCCGGCATCATGGTCGCCGACTACTTCCTCCTCCGCCACTGCTACCTGGAAGTCCCCGGCCTCTACCGCACTGACGGTCTCTACATCTACACCCGCGGCTTCAATCCTCGCGCCATAGCCGCCCTCATCCTCGGCATCTTCTGCGCCCTCATTGGACTGGCTATCCCTGCCCTACGCTTCCTCTATGACTACGCCTGGTTCGTCGGCTTCTTCCTTTCCGCAAGCGTCTACCTCCTGCTTTCCCCGAAAGAAAGTAAATTGATAGAGAACACGAAAGGACCCTAATGGTCACCATTCATCTGGAGTACGAGGGAGCCTTGCATTGCCGCGCCGTGCATGAGCCCTCAGGAACGGCCCTCGCCACAGACGCTCCCAAAGACAACCGGGGCCGTGGCGAAAGTTTCTCCCCAACCGATCTCGTAGCCACCGCGCTAGGCACCTGCATTCTGACCACGATGGGTATCGTCGCGCAAAATCATGGCCTGGACATGACCGGGGCCACTGCCATCGTCGAAAAGGAAATGACCGCCGTGCCCACTCGCCGAATCGGCAGCCTGGCGACTAGAATTTACATGCCGCATGTGGTCAGCGACGAGCACAAGCAGCGTCTGGAACGCGCAGCCCACACCTGCCCAGTGCATAAGAGCCTGCATCCCGACGTGCAAGCGCCCATCGAATTCACTTGGGGATGATCAAGCTTCCTTGTCGAAGACCATAGTCTCACTCCCGACGCAGTTCGCCGCTTCAGGTTTAGTCCATGGCGCGGCGAGTCGCCAAACGTAAGCTGAAGTCTTCAACGCCCGAAAGGCCTTTATGCCTCCTTTAACCTCTGCCGAAGTCATCGACGTCACCCGCCGCACCAACTACGGCACTTGGCGCTTCCAAAAGTCGTGGAACCCCATCCACATCGTCGACGCCAAGGATTGCACCATTACCGACGGAAACGGCAGAGATTATCTGGACCTATCCGCCCAGCTGATGTGCTCGAACCTCGGCCACAAAAACGCCGCAGTAATCGCCTCCATCGCCGCGCAGGCCGAGCAGCTCGCCTACGCCATGCCAGGCTACGCCACCACCTGCCGCGCCGAGCTCTCGCAGCTCCTCCTCAGCATTCTCCCCCCCACCCTCAACAAGTTCTTCTTCACCACCAGCGGCACCGATGCGAACGAAGCCGCTTTCAAGATCGCGCGCATGTACACCGGCAAATCGAAGATCATCTCGCGCTACAAGAGCTACCACGGCAGCACCTCCGGCTCCATCGCGGCCACCGGCGATCCCCGCCGCTGGGCCATGGAGCCCGTCGGCGGCAAGCAACAGGGCACCATCTTCGCGCCCGAGGTCAATTGTTATCGCTGCCCCATCCGCCACACCTATCCAGGCTGCAACATCGCCTGCGCCGACTACATCGAGCACATGATCCGCAACGAGTCCGACGTCGCCGCCATCATCGTCGAGCCTATCGTCGGCACCAACGGCGTCATCGTGCCGCCCCCTGAGTACATGCCCAAGCTCCGCCGCATCTGCGACCAAAACGGCGTCCTGCTCATCGCTGACGAGGTCATGTCCGGCTGGGGCCGCTCCGGCAAGTGGTTTGCGATGGAACACTGGGACGTCACCCCCGACATCCTCACCACGGCGAAAGGCATCACTAGCGCCTATGTCCCTCTAGGTCTCTGCGCCACCTCAGAAAAAATCGGAGCCTACTTCCAGGACCATTACTTCTCCCATGGCCACACCTACGAAGCTCATCCCATGACCCTCGCCCCCGCCGTCGCCACCATCCACGAGATGCAGCGCCTCGGTCTGGTCGAGCGCGCGGCGGAGCTCGCCCCCTACGTCGAAGGGAAACTCCAGGCCCTCAGAGCCAGGCATCCCAGCGTCGGCGACATCCGCGGCAAAGGCCTCTTCTGGGCCGTCGAACTCGTCCGCAACCGCCTTACCAAACAGCCCTTCAACACCTACGCCGACAAGGTCTCAGGCACTCCCCTGCTGGTCGACCAGCTCGCCGCTAAGTGCATGGCCGATGGCGTCATCCTGCAGGCCTGGGTCTCGCACTTCGTCATCGCGCCTCCGCTCATCGTCACCACCGAGGAGATCGACCGCGGCATCGACACGCTTGACCGGCACCTCGCCATCGCCGACGCCCTGGTCGATGCAGAAGAGTCGCCGCTCGTCGAACTTGTTCCCTCGTCAGGCGTTACTTCAGACAGCTAAGTGAAGAAGTGGGGAACAAAAGAGCTCAGGTTGTCCGTGATGGGGCCGGTGGATTCGCGAATGCCCAGGCCGGAGCAATCCTGGTCGATCATCCAGAGACCGAGGACAGGGTGGCGAGGTTCGTTCGCGAAGTTGAGAAAGGTCGAGGGCTGCTCCAGCAATGGTGCGATAGCCTGGCGGACAAAGGGGCCTTCGCCGTAGGGGCCTGGAGTTTCGATGGACTGAAAGTTAGGGCGCAGGATGGAGATGTTGGCTCCCTCGCGGGAGTGGAGGGGCTTACGGACGTAAGCGGTGAGCGCGCCGCGGTCGCCGTGGTTCTCGAAAAACGCGGGCAGCAGGAGCGGGTGGTTGGGATAGAGCTGCCAGAGGATGGGGAGAATGCCTTTATTCGAGAGCAGCAGCTTCCAGATGGGTTCGATCCAGGAGATGGAGCGGTAGGTTTCGAGCGCGTGCGGTCCAAACTCCTCGGCGAGCATACTCTCCCACGGGTATAGCTTGAAGATGGACGAGATCTGGTTTTCGGCGAGGTCGACGAAACAGAGACGGTCGGGGTTCCAGCCGATGTCCTGCAGGGCGATATGGCGGGTCTGGAGACCGGCTTGTTCCGCGGTATCGCGGAGGTAGGTGACTGTGAGGAGATCTTCGGCGGCTTCTTTGGCGATGGCGGGGTCAGGATCGACGAACTCAAGCGCAGCGAAGTATACGGGCTGGGTGAGGTAGTCTGCGACATCCTTCCACTTGGCAATGAGGCGGTCGTGGATGGAGTTGAACTGGTCGGGTCTTGCGTTCTGCGCGAGGGCGGGGGCAATGTCTTCGAGCCAGGACCACTGGATGACGGCAGCTTCGAGAAGCGAGGTGGGAGTGTCGGCGTTGTACTCGAGGAGCTTGGGAGGCTGACCTGAGTCGGCACCGGCCCATGAGATGTCGAAGCGCCCGTAGATGGCGGGGGGCTCCTGGTTCCAGGCCCACTCGATGAGGGGGATGGCGTCGGGTGGGATGGCCAGCTCGGCATAGCGCTGATGGTCGATGACGTGCTGGGCAGCGGCGAGGCACATGGTCTGGAGCTCGTTGCCGGCGGCTTCGAGGGTGTCGATTTCTGCGGAGGTGAACTGGTAGGCGGCGGACTCGTCCCAGTAAGGCTTCGGGGCCATGGCTGAAGGAGAGTGGAAGGTGAGGCCCTGGCGCTCGACGGTGGTCTGCCAGTTTGGACGTGGGGTGAGGGAGATGCGCTTCATTCGCCGCCTCCGCCGCCGTGGCCGCCACCTTCGCTCCCGCCGCCGTGTGTGGAACCGAAGCCCCCGCGTGTGGTAGAGGAGGAGTAGGAGTGTCCAGCGACGGGAGCGAGGCTACCGCCGGAGACAATGGAGCCGAGACCGTAGCCGCCGGTGCCTCCGTAGTAGTAGCGGTAGGGGAAGTAGCCGCCGCCATGGTAGCCGCTGCCGAGGTTTTGCTGGTTGGGGAGGCTCTTGCAGAGGCTATCGTCCACGACGCGGTTCTGCTCGTCGACGCAACGCTGCATCTCCGGTTTGCGGCAGGCGGTAAGCAGGCTGAGGGCGGCGGCAGTGAGTAGGGGTGCGGTGACCTGGAGAGAACGCTTCATGGGGGATCGCCTGAGCAGTAGGTTATCAGGCGTTTACCGCGATGTATTGATGTGTTGCTCAGGCTGCCTTAAAGGCGACGATCAACCTTCCCGGACGGTGGGATGGGCCGGACTGAACCGGTACATACGCTACAACCGCACGATGGCCTGTATCGCAGCGACAACTCGGCGGTTCAGGGAACTTGCGACGTTGTAGGTGCGTAGAGCATGAGGTCGCGGGTATGCTGAAGCGACGGACTATGAAAGAGGATGATTGCTCATGTCGCTTGCGTTTCGCTTTGCAGGAGTTGCGGTGGTGCTGGTTGCGGGCGCGCTGATGAACATCTCGGCGCAGGCGCAGGGTGCGAGTGGTCAGACGGTGGAGGCGCGGCGGGATGCGCTCAAGAAGTTGCTGGCGGAGGAGTGGGAGTATGAACTGAAGGAGTCGCCGGAGATGGCGACGATCTACGGCGATTACCGGTACAACGACAAGTTAAGCGATTCATCGATCAAACACATCCGCGAGAACGTGGAGGTGAGCCGGAGGTGGCGGGCACGGTTTGCGGCGATCGATACAGCGGGGTTCCCGGAGCAGGAGGCGCTGAATAAGAGCCTGATGCTTCGGAATATCGATGAAGGGATACAGGGCTATGAGTTGAAGACTTGGGAGATGCCGGTGAATCAGATGAATGGCATTCACCTGGAGGCGGCGCAGTTCGTGCCGATCATTCCGTTCAACACGACGAAGCAGTATGACGACTATCTAACGCGTTTGAAGCAGTTTCCGCGGGTTTTCGACGAGACGATTGCGGTGTGCGAGTTGGGGCGGGCAGACAAGCTGATGCCGCCGAAGTTCCTGCTGGAGAAAGTGCCCGGGCAGGCGCGGGCGATTGGGACGCCGGCGGGGGAGGCGAATGTGTTTGCGTCGCCGCTGAAGAAATTTCCGGCGGGGGTGAGCGCGGCGGACCAGAAGCGGCTGCGGGAGCAGATTCTGGCGGCGATCGATGGGCAGGTGCGGCCGGCGTATGCGAAGTTCGCGGATTACGTGGAGAAGACGTACGCTCCGGCGGGG
>CAXTPN010000145.1:0-6102 GCA_964246125.1 uncultured Acidobacteriaceae bacterium | reverse complement strand
CTGGTGCCGGGGCCCCAACACCCGCGCGAGGCGGCCGCGCCCCCGCGGCTGGCCGGGCGTCGCGAAAATCAGTTGCATCTTCAGATCTGCCGCCGCTTGCCGGATGTGCTGTGAAGTGAAATCGACGCCGTGGTCGGTGTAGAGAACGCCCGCAACGCCGCAGACCTGCCAGTGCGGATCCTCCTTGCGCCAGATCCCCTGGCGGAGAGCAAGCGAGGTGCGGAGGACGGACGGAGGTTCGAAGGCGAGGTAGTAGCCTGCGATCGCACGGCTGTAGTCGTCGATGATGATCGTGAGCCAGGGCTTGGCGGCCCCACCGTCGTCGCGCAGGACCAGGATGTTCAGCTGGGCGTGATCGGCCTGCCAGATTGCGTTCGGACGCGATGCTTCTCGCCGATGCACAAGGTCGAAGTTCTCGCCGTAGACTTTCGGGCCGTCATGCGCCAGGGACAGCAGGCCGGGCGTGAGTTGCCGAACAATGGTACGAACCAGCCAATAACTCGGAAGCGGTTCACCCTTGGCTTCGGCGAACTGCCGAACCTGGCGGTCAATCGACCGGCAGGGAAGTCGAGGGCGCTCCAGAGCCAAGCCTTCAATCAGACGACGCATCTCCGGGGAAACGACGCGATGGCCGTCTCGATCGGTGCGAGCCTTGCGCGTAAGCCCCGCCAACCCATGTTCCCGATAGAGGGCGAGCCAGCCCGGCAGTGCGGAAGGGAACTCCTGCCGCCTTCGCCACGGTGAGAAGTGGCTGCCCTTGCTCCAGGTGCGGTTCGAGCAGCCGGAGGCGGGAGAGCGCAAGCTCTCGTGTCGCCTCAGAGATCCCGGTAAGCTTCCGCATGGCTCCGAGTATGCCAGAGATTTACGCACTTTAATGTCACATAATCACGTCACGCGACAGCTTCAGGCCTTACGAAGATGTTCAAACGATGCCATCCATTCTCCAGGTTTGATGGGGATGGGCCTGCTGGATGGTTTTGTTGACTGTACAGAGCCGGGCCAGCTCTCAGGCTGGCGTTCGCTGATCTAATTGAACGATCACATGTGACATAACGCGGGAGTGCATGGCAAGGAGTCCACAGCAAGGAGGGGAACCGGTACTCGAAAGCATTGGCGATGCCATCTCTTACTCCGGAGAGGTGCGGGCGGCCTTGCGCCTGGGCTTTCCGCTTGCCCTAGGGGAGTTGGGATGGATGTCGACGTACATTGTCGACGCCATGATGATTGGGCGGCTGCCGCACTCGGCGCTGGCTATTGGAGCGTCGTCGCTGGGAAATACCATCTACTACGCGCTCGTCTTCTTCATGATCTATTTGCTGAACGGCATGGAGACCTATATTGCGCAGGCGGCGGGCCGGGGCAACCGATCGGAGTGCGTGGTGATGCTGATGCAATCCATGTGGATTGTGCTGGTGGGAACACCTGTCGTGATGATTGTGAGCATGGCCAGCCTGCTGGTGTTGCCTCATTTGGGAACCCCGGCCGACCTGGTCGCAAGCACTCACATTTACCTCCGGGCACTGATCTGGTCTACGCCTCCGCTAATGCTGTACATGGCCATCCGGCGATATCTGCAGTCCATCAACCGGGTGCTGCTGATCAGTGTGTCGCTGGTCACCGCGGGCGGGATGAACTGGTTCTTCGACTGGCTATTTCTGTACGGGCATCGCGGGGTTCCGGCGATGGGGATTGCGGGCTCCGGATGGGCGACGGTCGTCGTGCGCTACTGGATGCTGCTGATCCTGTCCGTTGGCGCGTGGCTGAGCTTCCGGAAGCTTGACCTGTATCCGCGGCTGGCCATGCTGCGGCCGGACCCGGACAGACTTAAAGCCCTGCTGCGCATCGGCTGGCCGTCGGGAGTGGAGTTTTCCCTGGAACTTGGCGTCTCCACGTTTATGACCGTGTTGTGCGCGCGGTTGGGAAGCACGCTGCTGGCGGCGCACCAGGTGACGCTCGATATGAACGCATTCGCCTACATGGTGCCGACCGGGTTAGCCTACGCCGCGCTCATCCGCGTGGGACAGGCGGCAGGCCGCAACGACCTGCGCCAGGTCCAGCGCTCGGCCCGCGCCTCCCTCAGCCTGGCCGTAGGCTTCAGCGTGCTTGCGGGCCTGTTCTTTATCGGGCTGGCGCGTCCCCTGGCGGGGGCGTACACCAACGATCCGCAGGTGGTGCAGGCAGCCATCCCACTCTTCTACCTTTGCGGCCTGCTGTTGATCTGCGACTCCTGCTTCGTTGTGTTTGCCTCCGCGATGACTGGCCTCGGCGATACACGCACCCCCATGTGGGTGAGCATCGTGTGTAACTGGATGCTAGGCATGCCGCTCTCCTACGTGCTCGCCTTTTCGATGGGCTACGGTCTACACGGCCTTTGGGCAGGCCGTGCCGTGGCCTCGGTCACCGGAGCCGTCGCGCTTACCGCCTGCTGGTCCTGGCGCATGAGGCAGGAACGACAGGCGGAACAAAACCACGGGCTGCAACTTCTCGCGCCATTGGGTGCGCGTTCATCCACCTTTGCCTAATAACCAGGCACAACAGAAGCACCGAGGATCTTATGAACTCATCGCGTTTCGTCGCTACGTTTCCCTGGCACCTTAGTTCGCGGGCTGCTCTGCCCCTCGCCCTGCTCACGCTAGCGGCCGGGCACCTCTCTGCGCAATCGACCTTGGGCAGCATCAGCGGCGTAGTGACCGATCCCACCGGCGCAGTGGTGCCCGGCGCAAGCATCCGCCTTCATCGCGCGGAGAGCAACACGGAGCTGGCCACTACCACGGACGCAAGCGGAAACTATACTCTGCTGAACGTCCCCGCGGGCCACTACGACCTGACCGCGGAGACGCCTGGGTTCGCTCCCCTCACGGCAACCAATCTGGCGCTTGATGCGCGCCAGCAACTCCGGTTCGATATCGTCGAGAAGCCGGGCGGAACCGTGGATACGGTTTCGGTCAATGCCTCCGATGTCGGCGTCATCAATACGGACAACGCGCAGATCTCCGCCTCCTTGTCTCCGCAGGCCGTGCTCGATCTGCCTGCAAACTACCGGGGCGCCGGCTCGACCTCTCCGCTGAACCTCGTGCAGGCGCTGCCCGGCGTTCAGCCCGATACCGGCAGCTATCCCCCGGCGCCTTCCACCCATCCTGCCCCCTCGGTACGCTTCTCCATCCAGGGCGGCCTCCCCTCACAGAGTGAGACTACCGTCGACGGCATCTCCGCGCAGAACCAGACGAGCAACAACATACAGGGCGACGCCTTCCCCTCCGCTGAATCCATCGCGGAGATCCGCGTCGACGGCGTAAATAACAACGCCGAATACGGCCAGCCCGGCGAGATCACCACCATTACCAAGAGCGGCACCAACACCCTCCACGGCTCCGTGTACGAGTACCTCCAGAACCAGTTCCTCGACGCCATCCCTTACGGCACCGACGCCAGCAATAAACCGCACAAGGTCGCCAACGACTTCGGCGTCAGCCTTGGCGGTCCGGTCGTCCTACCGCGCCTTTACAACGGCCGGAACAAGACCTTCTTCTTCGGCGCCTACGAAGGCCTCCGCTACCCCCAGTCCAACGTCCTGCAGGCCAAGGTTCCCACCGTTCGCATGAAGCAGGGCGACTTCTCCCAGGAGACCTCCACTCCGCTCATCAATCCTTTCACCGGCGGCACGTACCCCGGCAACAAGGTGCCCATCAATCCCACCTCGGCCGCCTTTCTGCAGTTCTATCCCGACCCCAACTTCGACGCCAGCCTCTCCCTTCAGGCCGCCATCGCCAGGGATGGCTACAACTATCTCAGCACCCGCCGCGACGACATCAGCTCCAACCAGTTCGATGTCCGCGACGATCAGACCCTCGGCCAGCGCGCCACCGTCTTCGCCCGCTACACCTCCAAGGACGCGGACCAGGTTCAACCTGCGGATCTCACCCTGCCTAACAGCACCGCCTTCGCGCATTATCGCATCTTCGCCAGCAGCTTCAATTACGCCTTCACCCCTTCGCTCGCCAATGAGTTCCGCTTCGGCTTCACGCTGGAGCGCGACGGCAACAGCAATCCCTTCAACGGTAACGCCTTCAACGCCTCCACGGGCCTCAACGGACTGACCCCGAAGTTCTTCAACGGCACTCCTCATATCCAGTTCAATCAGATCCAGTCCGTCGGATCACGCCTCGGGTTTGAAGAGCGCTCGCACATCTTCGAGTTCGTCGACAACGTCACGATTCAGCGTGGGCCGCACACCATCCGCATCGGTGCCGACATCCGACACCTCTCGGCGTATACCGAAGCAGGTGCTGGCTACGACAACTTCTATTTCAACTCCAACGCCGGAACCTCTGCCACTGGCCTTCCCTCGACTGTCGCTAACCCGAACGGTCAGCCCGGGCAGGAGTTTGCCGACTTCCTCCTCGGCGTCCCCTACCAAACCCAGACCAACACCATCAACCAGGACAACGACGGCACCACCGACTCCTTCGCAATCTACGTCCAGGACAATTGGAAGGCAGCCCAGAACCTGAGCCTGACCTTCGGCCTGCGCTATGACTTCCACCCCGCCCTGGTCGCCGCCAATGGTCTCGCTGGCAACTTCGACGGTTCCGTTCCTCGCTCCGGACGCCTCATCTATCCGGCCGGCTACGCCTCTGCGCTGAACGTGCAGGAGCTCGCCAACGTGAACGCCTGCTCTACACCTGGCGTGAACAATCCCTACGCCACCAACGGCAGCGTCAACGGCGCGCCCTGCACTCCCGTCGTGACGAACACGCAGGCCGGGCTCCCCGCCGGCCTTCGCCAGGCTCCGACCCTGCGCTTTCAGCCCCGCCTGGGATTCGCTTGGCAGCCCTTCGGCAACAACCGCACGGCGGTTCGCGGCGGTGCCGGCTACTACAACATCACCACCACCGGAGCGCTCTTCTACGCCATCGCGCAGACCCTCCAGTCCAACGGTCAGACCTTCACCAACACCTACACTCCAATGGGCCCCACCATCACCTTTCCCAACACCACCAGCGCGGTGAACAATGCCTTTACGCCCGCCCCGGGCACCGTCTACTTCTACGCCGCCATCGACACGAACTGGCACGATCCCTACTCGCTGCAGAGCGATCTTTCTGTCGATCACGACTTTGGTCACAACACCGGCGGCCGCATCTCCTACATCGGCCTGCACACCTGGCACCTGGTCTGGCAGCCGCAGTACAACCAGCTTCCCCGCTCCTCCACCACGCTCGCCAGCGCCCAGCCGCAGAGCGCCTATCCCTTCCCGAACTTCTACCAGATCACCCGCCGCAGCACCTCCGCCGAAGCTGACTACCACGCCCTGCAGGCCGAACTGTCGCACCGCATGACCAACGGTCTTTCGTTCAACTCCAACTACACCCTGGCCAAAAATCTCTCCGACAACCAGGGCAGCTACGCCAACTTCAGCGCCGGCGGCTTCGTCGATGAGCAGGGCGGCTATAATCCTACGGACAGCTACGACCGCCACTTGGACTACGGCAACGTGGCCGCCACCCGCCGCCACCGCTGGGTCAGTACCGCCATCTACGAGCTTCCTGTAGGCCGCGCCCGGCACCTCGGCTTCCACATGAGCCGGTTTGCCGACCTCGCCGTCGGCGGTTGGCAGCTCAGCAACATCTTCCTCGTCCAAAGCGGCACCTTCCTGACCGCGTACCTGCCCAACGGCCAGATCGACCCCTCCGGGACCGGCTCCGGAACGGCTGTCGGCGGGGCCGCCCAGCGCGTGGACCGCGTGGCGAACGGCCACAGCTCCGCCCACGATCGCAACCACTGGTTCGATAACAACGCCTTCGCCTGCCCCGGCCAGACCGGCTACGCCTCGCTCGCTCCCACGGCGGCGACCGGCGGCGTCTCCCCCTGCACCGTCGGCGTCGGCTCCGCGCCCATCGGCCGCTTTGGCACGGAGAGCGTCGGCGATCTTACCGGCCCCGGCTCCATCAGTCTGTCTTCAGGACTCAGCAAATCGTTTGCCTTGGTCAAAGGCGTCCGCTTGCGTGCGGAGGGTTCGTTCACCAACGTCCTCAACCACACCAACCTTGCCGACCCGCTCACGGACATCAGCCAAGCCAACTTCGGCCAGATCACCCAGGC
>CAXTPN010000144.1:554-6124 GCA_964246125.1 uncultured Acidobacteriaceae bacterium | reverse complement strand
GGGATCATCTTCCCGCCCATCTTCCCCCAACTCCCCCGGCTGGACCCCGGAACTGCTCGCCTTCCTCGCCGACCGCGGCAAGATGCACCTCGACAACCTCAGCTAGTTTGGTTCTTGGACATACGTTACTCAAAAGAGCAGTATGTTGCGATGACTCACTCTTGGTGGCGTAAACGGTCTCTCGAGGAGAGATTTTCAGCATTCTGGAACCATCCCGCCACGGCAATAGTGCTGCTCTCGATCGGAGCGGCGTTCGTCGCAATCGCTCTTACATGGCCACAGTCTCCCGGTGTGTGCATCGGCGTGCTCGCCACCGCAGCAGGCATAATGAGCGCTCGAAGCATGAAAATCTTCGAGAAATTGGTTTGGGTTATTCTTCTAGTCACATTTGCTGTTTTGGAAGTTCGCGCGATCGGCAGGGCAGATAGCGTAAGTCTCCAAAACAAGACGGCCGAAACCCAAAAGTTCCAAGACATCGCAGAGAGTCTTGACAACGAGCTAAAGACTACAGCCGCAGGATTCAAGGCGACCGGAGATGGCATCGCTCTGAACCTGAAAGCCTTGCAGGATGCGAACGACCAAAGCAGGCTGCACTTCGACTCAGCATCGAAGCAGGCGGACGAGAATATGGATCTGGCTCAGAAGAATCTGGCAGTGATCACAGGTGCGGGTTCCGTCCCCTGTGTGATGATCCAGAAGAGAGCCTCCGACAAGATCCTTTTCATTCTCACTGCAGTGGGGGAGAACATCCTCAATCCGGTTCGCGTCAGGATTACGGAATTCGGCGGGATGGGTGATTTCCCGCTATTTGAGCAGACCTTCCAGAGTGTCAGCCAGACTGAACCAATTGAGATCACCGACCATCTGATCACGCCGACTTACATTCACCAAGGTGTGGCCGCCTTTGTGATCCACTTCAGCACCCCAAATGGTCCATACCGTGAAGAACTCCAACTCAGGAAAGATCCAGCAGGATGGTCTTGGCGGAACTCGCAATATGTCCTCTACAAAGAAACGCCGAACGACGCGTTCAAAATGGATCGCTGTGAGCGAGCGTTCGGAGATAGCATTCGGTGAGTCTCGCAGCAACTCCCCTCGTAACTACCCCCTGGAACTGTCTGAGCAGGAATTCCGCATCCTTCACCAGTTGCGCTACAGCGACGACCCGCCGGCGTGTGACGAGGGCATCGAGCTGCTGGTGCAATTCGCGAAGGCCGCGCTCAACCTCTACGATCTTGCCGCCCGCGTCGACTTCATCGACCCCGTCCGTCCCGGCTACCACGTGCGGCATCTGGCTCAACCTGACGGAGGAGCGGGATGGGCCGGGTCACCGCCGCGCTCAATTCGACCTCCCCTTCGCGCCGTCGGCAGCCATCGCAAGCCGCACGTCCAGGAGCTCGGTGACCAACCCAAACGCCGCGCCCGCTCCGCGCAGGTAGGCGTCCCGCAGCATCACGAGTCGTCCTCTGCGCGTTCAGGCGTCGTTCCAGTCCTCGGCTCAAAACCTGTCAAGCCCTAAAATCCTCTACAAGCTCGCAAACTCCTCACACCAAAGCACATAAATCTTGAATTTTGTTGGCGTAGGTCCCCCCGCCCATGCGATAAAATAGAAGTAAGCCAATATAAGAATGTTTTCGACCCCCCCAAAGGGACACCTGTAGACCTGTCATACTAAGTCCAGACTTAAGTGCCTTGTTTTGAATACTTTGGATACTTAAGGGGGGAGGGGGTATGCCATCCAAGCCTCCTCGTGATGCGCTCGACCTCAGTTCGCTTCCTGGGCCGGCCCAAGACCTTTTTGCTTCAACGTTCCACCTGTACTTCGCCAGCGGATCGGATTTGCGAGAACGTCTGCACTCCTCTAGTCACATTTGCATCCCAGACATTACAATCGGCGGGAGCGGAAATCTTGACCTCCTGTATTATCGTCCGAGACCTGACGCGCTCTTCCTCCAAGGAGAACTACGCCCCATGAAATTGACTGCAAAAGTCCCGGTGATGGCTGGCCTGACGGCCCTTCTGCTGATCTCGACCTCCGGCTGTAAGCACCTGATGGCCAACAACCAGATCAATAAGGGCGTTGCTGCCTTCAAAAACGCGCGCTACGAAGAGGCGGAGGATCACTTCCAGCAGGCCATTAGCATGGACCCGGATAATCCCAACCCGCGCCTCTATCTCGCCACTACCTATTCTTCGCAGGTCGTGCCGAACCTCGACTCGCCGGAGAACAAGAAGATCGCCCAGAAAGCCTTGGACGGTTTTCAGGATGTGCTCAAGAGAGACCCCAGCAATGTGAACGCCCTCAAGCAGATCGCCTCCATCGACCGCAATACCGGCAAACCCGATGAAGCGAAGCAGTACGAGAAGAAGGTCATCGCCCTGGCCCCCGATGATGCCGAGTCTCACTATACCGTGGGCGTCGTCGATTGGCTCCAGGCCTATAAAAATGCCACCACGGCGCTCCAGGCCGAAGGTCTCCAGGATAAGAGCGATGGGAACTTCAAGCTTTCCAAAGCAGGTTGCGCCAAGCTCGTCGGCCTCAACACGCCCCTTGTCAGCGAAGGCACCGAGTACCTGCAGAAGGCCATAGACATCAACCCCACTTATGAGGAGGCCATGACCTACATGTCTTTGATGGCCCGCCGCAAAGCCGACCTCGAGTGCGGAAACGCAGACGCCGTCAAAGCCGATCTCGCACAAGCTGATATGTGGGCGCAGAAGTCCATGGGAGCCCGCAAAGAGATCGAACGCCGCAAGGAAGAGAAGAGTCGCGGCGTTACCCAGTAGTTCGCATCCGAATCATCGAAAAGCCTCCCGTCGGGAGGCCTTTTCGTTGTTGAACAAGACAGATCACCAGGAGTCCTCAGAATGGCGAACGACCTCTCAATCGAGCCAGGCACCACCACACCTCACCTGTCCCAGGTAGGGCGTGTCGTCGACACCTTCGTCGCTCCATCCAAGACCTTCAGCGACATTCTCCGCAGCGCCAGCTGGTGGCTGCCCTGCCTACTCATGATCCTGGGGTCGCTCGCCTCCGCGTATGTGGTGCAACATCAAGTAGGCTTCGAAAGAGTCAACGAAAACCAGATTCACAGCAGCCCCAAGCAGGAGGAAGCCATGAATCAGTTGACACCCGAGCAGCGAGCCAGCCGCATGGCGATCGGTGCCAAAATCACCGGGTACATTACATACGGTATCCCCGTCATCCTCCTCATCAGCTTCGCGATCTACGCGCTCATTCTTTGGGGTGCCTTCAACTTCATCCTTGGGGCTGCAACCACCTTTGGTCAGGTCTTCGCTACCTGCTTCTATGCCTCGCTGCCCTACCTGCTTCTCAATGTCCTGCTGATCCTGACCTTATACTTCAGCGGCAATGCCGAAGCCTACGACTACAAGAACCCGGTCGGGACCAACGCCGCCTACTATATGACGGACATCGCTCCTTGGCTGAAGGCCCTGCTCGCCCGCATCGACCTCATCCAACTCTGGACCCTGGCGCTCACCGTTTACGGTATGGCGATCATCGCGCGCAAGAGCATCATGCAATCAGCTGTAGTAGTCGTCGGATTGTGGCTCCTTATGACTGTGTTGACAGTCGGCAGTGCCGCAGCGTTCAGCTAGGCCGCGGCACTTGGCGGAACGGATTACACCTACTCAGTCCAGCGCCGGAAGACAAGCGAACCGTTCGTTCCGCCGAAGCCGAAAGAATTCGAGAGCGCGTAATCGATCTTCGCTTTGATCGGCGTGTTCGGAACGTAGTTGAGCCGGCACTCAGCGTCCAGATCCACTATGTTCATCGTCGGAGGAGCGATCTGGTCGAGCATGGCGAGGATGGTAATGCCAGCCTCCAGCCCACCCGCGCCGCCAAGCAGGTGTCCCGTCATCGACTTGGTCGAGCTGACGAGCAGTTCGTGGCTAAGAGCCTTCTCGCCAAAGACAGTCTCGATCGCCTTGGACTCCATCGCGTCGCCCAGAGGAGTCGAAGTCGCGTGGGCGTTGACGTAGTCGATCCTATGCGGTTCGACACCCGCAACCTTTAGCGCCGCCTTCATGGCGCGGGCGCAGCCTTCGCCCTCGGGCGCCATGCCCGTCATATGGAAGGCATCGGCGGACATTCCATAGCCGATGATCTCAGCGAGAATAGTCGCCCCGCGAGCCTTGGCAAATTCCAACTCCTCGAGAATCAGGATCCCCGCGCCCTCCCCCACGACGAAGCCGTCTCGATCCTTGTCCCAGGGCCGGCAGGCGTGCTCCGGATCTTCATTGCGAGTCGACAGCGCCTTCATCGCGGCGAACCCGCCCACGCCCATCGGCGTGATCGCAGCCTCCGTGCCGCCGGCGATCATCGCGTCCGCGTCCCCCCGCTGGATGATGCGAAAGGCGTCTCCGATCGAATGCGCGGAAGAAGTGCAGGCGGTAGCGGTCGCCTCGTTAGGCCCGCGCGCGTTGTACTTGATGGAGACGTGGCCGGCCGCGAGATTGACGATAGAACCAGGGATGAAGAACGGCGAAATCTTACGCGGGCCACCCGCGAGCATGGCGGAGTGCTCACGCTCGATGACATCAAAGCCGCCAATGCCGGAGCCGATATGTACCCCGAACCGGTCGCGATTGCTCTCGTCGATCCTCAAGCCGGAGTGGGCCATAGCCTCTGCCGAAGCGGCAAGCGCGAGATGGATAAACCGGCCCATCTTGCGCGATTCCTTCTTCTCGACAAAGAGCAGCGGATCGAAATCTTTTACCTCGGCTGCGAAGCGAACAGAATGCCCGGTGAGATCAAAAGACTTGATCTCCGCCATGCCGCTGCGTCCGGCGAGCAGGCCCTCCCAAACCTGGGGAGCCGTCTTGCCCACGCCGCAGATCAGACCGATTCCGGTGACAACGACCCTGCGGTACTCAGGAATTTGGTGCGGCCGCTGGTTTGGCTCTGGCATCGCTGCTTACTTGCCTTTCTGGTGCTTTTCGATGTAGTCGACGGCGTCCTTCACGGTCTTAATCTTCTCTGCGTCCTCGTCCGGGATCTGAATGTCGAAGGCCTCTTCGAACTGCATCACCAGCTCAACCACGTCGAGCGAATCGGCGCCGAGGTCCTCCTGGAAACTTGCTCCGGGAGTTACTTCAGCTTCGTCCACTTGAAGCTGCTCGACAATAATCTGCTTGACCTTCTCATCTACTGCTGCCATTTGTATCTCCTTGGTACGTCTGAAATTTTGGCTTGGATGCACCGGCACTGCAGCACCGGAAAATATGAACGCCTTGCCGAGTGTAAATCATACCCGCGTCGCGAGTCGGAACAAGTGCTTCCGCTATCCATTTAGTGAGGCCTCAGAGTCCAGAGGACTGCACCGTGCGTCTATCCTATAGAGGCTAGATTGCTGACGGGTTCCCTATCTTTACGAACCGCTGCCGGACTTCTGCTGGTAGCTTGCGCTCCGGGTACGGGGGCGGAGCCAACGCGATCGGGAACAGTTTCCAGCCCACGACCCTGCCCCGAGTTGAAGCAGCCCAGAACACTGACGGATCGTGGTAGGGTTGCGGTCGAGATCCGCGTGAAGATGGATGTCGATGTC
>CAXTPN010000144.1:0-541 GCA_964246125.1 uncultured Acidobacteriaceae bacterium | reverse complement strand
GGGGGGTGGTGGTGGGGTATATGACGGAGTACGATGGGGGGCCGCCGACGGTGCAGCGCAAGGGAGACCCTTTTCCGGGGTACTACGTCTCGCAGACCGACTTCGCGGATAAGGACAACCCGCGGATGGAGGATCCACGACGCTATGTGGACGCGACCCGGATCAACTATGTGGTGCAGGGTAAGGTGGCGCGGCAGGCGGGCGTTGTGATGGGGGACTTTGCGCTGGTGTACAGCTGCCGGACGGGCAGGAGCGTGTACGCGATCGTGGCGGACTCCGGGAATGAGAGCGGGGCCGAAGGGTCGCTGGCGCTGGTGCGGGCGCTGGGCTACAACCTGAAGGACGGGATCGAGGATTCGGTGGACGATCGCGAGATCGTGATTCGGTATTACCCTAAGTCGAATCCGGGGAAGCAGTTCTTCAAGACGCAGGCGGCGCTGGACGCGGCGGCGAGGCGGTTGGGGCTTGCGAGTCAAGGGTACACCCCCCCTCCCCCCTAAAGTATCCAAAGTATTCAAAACAGGTGGCTTAAGTCTGGACT
>CAXTPN010000143.1:0-6382 GCA_964246125.1 uncultured Acidobacteriaceae bacterium | reverse complement strand
CCCGCGGCGCGCGTAAAGCCCCCCCGAAATCCACACCGTCGGCGCGACCGGGGCGGGAGGAGGGGGGACGGGAGCCATTGCCGATTCGTCAGGGTTCGCGGCTGCCGGTTTACCGGCCGGCTGCTCCGGCTTGCTCGCCACGGTCGCCGGCCCCGGCGCCAGCCACACCTCCATCTGCCCCGGCGGTACTGCCGGGTTGGAGATGGCTTGCAAGCTCACAGTGCCCGCCGGACCCTTCAGCAGCGCGGCGATCTTCGCCGCATCCGCTCGATCCTCCGGATGAAAGTACCGGACCTGCGTCTCTTCCGGCGCTTTGCCCGGATCTACATGTTCCGTCCCGGGAACGGCAAACCCTTGCTTCTGCAAAACGGCCTGCACGCTCTTTGCCGTGGGCAGATTGCCGGGAGTGTACTGAACGTAAACTCGCTTCGCCTCGATCTCGCTCGTAATGGCCGCAAGAGCCGTAGCCGACCCTCCCGAGGCCTGGATTCTTTTCACCAGATCAAGCTGAAATTGTTTCGCCTTCTCCGCTTGCAGCGCAGCCGCGATGGCGGCTTCCGTACTCTGGCGTGCTTGCTCCTGCTCATAAATCTTCTTGGTCCGTTGGTGGTACAACAACAAAGCCGCAAGCATCACCAGCAAAATGGCAACGGTGATCGACCCGCGCTTCACCACCCGCTGCCGCAGTTTCGCCCGCTTGCTCTCGTTCAGAAACGCCAGGGCCGCGCTGCCGGGGTCCAGCCCTGGCCGCAACTCCTCCGCCCGTTGCAGCTCATACCCGCCGTACAAACTCTCCCGGAACCGCTTGCGGTTACGATCCCACTCTGCCGCGTCCGTCTCCAGCCGGCTCACCCGCGACTGCCGGTCCGCCTCATCCTCCACCCACCCGCACAGCCGCAACCACTGCCGGATGAGCGCCTCGTGCGACACATCCACGATCGATGCCTGCGTCAGCGCCCCTTGGGTGGTCACCAGGAACGACCGCCCCGCCTTGCTGAACGCCTGGATCACAGGCTCCAGCTCCGCCATCTCCACCCGGGTGGCTCGAAGAATCTCACTCACCGGCTGTGGTCGCCGAATTTTGCGATTTTGATACACCTGCGTGATGTTCCGAAACAACAGCTCCGCAACCTTCTTCTGCCGTTCGCTCAACTCCGCGTAAACTTCTTCCGCATGCGCTGAAAGGCAGTTGGAAAAGGTTCCCACTGCCTCGTAATCTTCCGTGTCGAACGCATCCGACGCCCCCGTGCGCTCCCAGATGCGCATCATTGCATGTTGCAGGACCGGCAACTGGTCCGTCTTGTTGTCCAGGTCGTTCAGCATTCGCCCCAGCAGCGCCGTCGTGATGCTGCCGCCCGCCGCCTCCAGCGGGCCTAGGATTGCCTGCTGAAACTGGCGCCGCGTCATCTGCGGCACCAGGTAGATGCCCTCGTTGATCGCCTCCGCCAGCCCCGGATACGACGCACACTCGTTCAACCACTCCAGCCGCATGGTCAGCACGACATAGACATCCACATCGTCCGAGCTCGCCGCCGCCAGCAGCAGCTTCAGAAACTCCTTGACCTCCTCCTGCGCACTATCGCCCGTACGCCGGGCAAACTGAAACAGCTCCTCGAACTGGTCCGCCAGGATGAGAATCTTGCCGCTTGTCGATCCAAGCCCATGGACCAGCCCCAATGCGCCGCGCCGTAGCGCCTGCGTAAACTCCTCAACCTTGACACCCGCCGGACACACCGCCTCCGCCAGATTGGCGATCGGACGCTCACCCGGCCGGAACGCCGCGATCGTCCACTCTGAATCGAGGTACCCATCGCGAATCTGCGGCAGCACCCCGGCGCGCACCAGCGAAGACTTGCCGCTCCCTGACGCACCCACAATCGCGATCAGGTGCAGCCGCCGCAGCCGCTTCAATAGCTCGTTGATCTCGCCGCCGCGCCCGAAGAACCAGTTCGCGTCTTGTTCCTCATACGGGCGCAGCCCCGGGAACGGATTCGTGCGCGATAGCGCCGAACCAAGCGCAGGCTCGATCAGCAGCTCAGGCACTGGCATCCTCTAGCTTCGCCAAAAAGTCGTCCATCGCGTCGAACTTCGGCGGCTGGCCTATATGCACCGGAACCACTCGCGGATGCTCGAAGTTGAACTCCGTGTTCGTCGTCGGCGGCAGCTCTACAGCCGCGAACGCCGTAGGCCGCTCCTCCCGCCGCCGCAGCCGAAACGCCTCCGTCATCACATCCTCCGCCCACGTCCGCGTCTCCGGCGTATAAGGCACAATCAGCCCATCGCAAATCGCCAGCCGCGATTGCATCTTCTCCGGTGCCGACGTCGTGTAGTTGAACACCGAGATGCCGCAGTCGTTCTCGCTCAAGTACTGCTTCAGCGCGGCTAGCCCCGCCGGATTGTCCATCGCATGCCATATATGGATAATCGGCGACTCCTTCTTCGGACTTCTCGACTTCTTCGCGGGAGCGTCATTTTTCCGCATCCGCTTCCCGATCTCGTCTTTCAAATCCTCAAAGTCCGTCCGCAACAGCTCCACGTCGCTCGAACTCAGCAGTGACTCAAGAAAGGCCTTGTGCTCTGGCGTCTCCGCATCCTCCAGGTTCAAATCCCGCGCCAGCCACACCAGCGGCTTGCGTGCCGGCTGCGCCTTCATCGTCGCCTCCAACTGCAGCCGCGACAAACCAAGCTCCGACCCCCCAAATCCGCGCCCCGGATACTTCCCGAACAGGTGCACCGAAAGCGCGCTCAACCCCGACTTCGGTGGTGGGCCCGCCTGCGACCAAGCTTCGACGGTAAACTCCGTCGCCTGCCCCAGCGCGGTCGTCAGATTCTCCCGCCGACGGTAAAGGTCGTCCGTCACCTCCGCGATCTGTACCACCGGGGTGCGCGCCACATCCGCCCCCCGTGCGGTGACCCCTGCCGACGCTAGCGTTGCCTGTACCCCGTACGACCGCTCCACCGCCGACCCGCGTTCCTTCTGCTGCTTCATATTCCCCACCACCGCCCAGATCGAATCCCGCACCTTCCAAAGCCCCTGAATCCACGGGTCGTGGGCGGCCAGCATCTGCGGCTTGCTGAACAGCGACTCATTCTCATTGAAAAACTCGTAGGGACTCGTCGTCCGAAACTCCGGCGCCCACCTGTCTCGCGTAAACTCCCGGTCGATCACGATCGCCTGCATCCGGCTCATGCTGCCCACCGTCAACCCGAACGCCGGATGCCGCTGCTGCCGAAACTCCTCGATCTCCAGCTTGCAGTAGCTCGAATCCCCATACGCCGGCGAAAGCACACTTAGAAATACCGCGCTCTCGGAGATCGCGTCCGCGATGGCTATATTGAAGTCCTCCCCCGTCCGCAGCCCCGGATCCCACCATATCGAAAAGTCGCGGCTCTTCCCTTCCAGCTCCGCCTTCAGAGTCTTGATGAACTCCGAAACCCACCCCCACGGCCGGTCGTTCTGGTGCGCATAGCTGATGAACAGGTCATACTTGAATCCAGGGACGACCGGCATACTCTTTTGATCTCCTTCAAGCCTTCCTGCCTCACACCCGCATGGCCCAACCCAACGCAGAGCCTGACTAAACCGGCAACAATCCGCTCGGCTTATGACATTTGCGTTCTCGCAAAAAATAACACATTCTCCGTTCCTTCAGGCAATCTGCGTTCCTTGCCTGTCCGTCCGACAGTTGGCTGCGAGCGCAGGTACCGGCTCGCAAACAAGATAAACGTCGGCAAGTTCGGCGCCGGCGTATGCCCGCCACTGTGCTGGCGAAAGGCAAGATCGCCGTCGATCAGCGACGTCTCCATCGCGGGAAATCCCTCTGGAGGCAGCCCCTGCCTTCCCAGCAGCCGGTACACCGGGCTTGCAGCCTCCGCCGCCATGAACATGCCGTGGGCATCGGCCCATCCGTCACCGTTCGTCGCTCCTCCGCCGATGAAGATCGGCCGTGGCGCGCCTAATGCAATTAACTCGTGCGCGTCTACCGGCAGGTCGCTCCATTCGAGCGGTCCCGCGTACTTCAGGAAGTTGCCCGCCATCCAGTGGTATTCCTGGCTGCCCGCTACGTTCTCCACGACCTCGCCCCAGTTGCGCCGGTTCAGCTTCGCGCCCCCTCCCCCGATGAGCTGACATACGCAATCGCGAAACGCGGATCGTACGCCATGGTCACAAGCGTCGCCTTGCCATAGCGTGAGTGGCCTTCGATCCCGACCTGCTTCGCGTCTACGCTCTTGTCAGTCTCCAGGTAGTCGAGCGCGCGGCTCGCTCCCCAGGCCCACGCCCGCAGCGCGCCCCAGTCGTCCAGCTTGCGCGGCTCCCCATGGTTGCACAACCCGATAACACCCTCGGTCAGGCCCGCGCCGTTATCCGCCTGGATGCTGTTCGGCGCAATCTCCGCGTAGCCCCAGCCTTTCGCGAGCACCTGCTGCTGCCACGTCGGGCCAACCTGCGCAGGCATCTGCGGGATGGCACGTGCAGGCTCACCCGGAACCGCAGGCCGTGCCGGACGAGGACCGACAAAACCGAACTCCATCATCACCGGGACCGGCCCTCTAGCCTTAGCCGGTACCGTCAACTCCATCTGGATATCCACCGTGATCAGCGGATACGCTGAATTGTCCACATGCCCTGAAAGGATCTTCGTCACAATGGCGACGTCGCCGTTCACTCCGTCTTTGGTGCTCTTTACCTCCCAGGTAACCTTTGGCGTGATCTTCGGAACGCGCCCATAGATCTCCCGGTCGAACAGTTCGGCAATCTCCGGCCTGCGCTGCGTCCACCAGACCTTGGCCGTCGTGACCCTTTTGCCGTTGTTAAGCATCAGCGGGTCGGGCAATACGGGAAACGGATTGGCCTTCGCCTCATCGTAGTTGGCGTAGTTGGGATCGTTCGGATTGCTCCCGCTCCTCCCTGGCCGAATGGTCATCATCCCCAGCAGCTCCATCGTCCGCTGATGATCCTGCTCGGCAGTCAGGTGAACCACCGGCGGATACGCAGCGGCGCTCTCCTGCCCCGCGAGCGGCCTGAGCGGAACAATCGTGCAGGCCACGCAAAGCAAGCTCAAAATCGTCAGAGGAAAACGCGCCTTGGACCCCTCGCATCCCGGCTTGAAACGCACGGGCCTAAAGTGAGCAGATTCCTCGTCGTTGGCCGCCGTCAAGCCTTTCATATCCTGCTCCTCCATGGGCATCTCAATCGCTGCATTGAGATACTCTACTTTGTGCGAGGACTAATCATACCCGCGCCGCGACGCCCCATGCCCATCGTGTCAAGCTAGAACAACCGTATGGCGAAAACTCGCTCTCCCATGTACGTCACTGTCCTCATCGCAGGCGCCTTCTTCATGGAGAACCTCGACGGCACAGTCATCGCAACCGCGCTGCCGCAGATGGCGCATAGCTTCCATGTCAGCGCCGTCCATCTCAACATCGGCATGACCGCCTATCTCCTCACGCTGGCGGTCTTCATCCCTGTCAGCGGATGGTTCGCCGACCGCTTTGGCTCGCGCTCCGTCTTCGCCGCCGCCGTGGCGCTCTTCACCCTCGCATCGCTGCTCTGTGGCTTTTCCAACACGCTCCCGCAGTTCACGCTCATGCGCATCCTCCAGGGTGTCGGCGGAGCCATGATGGTGCCTGTCGGTCGCCTGATCGTGCTTCGCACCACCCCCAAGCAGCAGCTCACGCAGGTCATCGCATACATGACCTGGCCGGGCCTCACCGCGCTGGTCCTTGGCCCGCCGCTCGGCGGATTCATCACCACCTACATCAGTTGGCGCTGGATCTTCTTTCTCAATCTGCCGCTTGGCCTGCTTGCCCTGCTTCTCACCATCCTCTGGGTACAAAACGTCCGCATCGAGGAGCACCACCCCTTCGATTGGGAGACGTTCCTCCTGGCCGGCTGCGCCTCGGTCGGCCTCCTGTACGCAATGGAGCGACTCGGTACCGGGGCCGCGCACCTCAACGTCTCCTTCGGCATCCTCGCCTTCAGCCTTCTGTGCGGCGTCTTCGCTGTTCTCATGGCCCGCCGCAAGCCGGCCATCTCGCTCATCGACTTCGAATCCCTCCGGTCTCACAGTTACGCGCTCTCCATCTTCGGCGGCAGCGCCTTTCGCATCGCCGTGTCCGTCCTCCCGTTCCTTCTCCCGCTCATGTTTCAGATCGCCTTCGGTCTCAACGCCTTTCGTTCCGGTCTCTACCTCCTGGCTCTCTTCGGCGGAGACCTCAGCATGAAGGCCCTCGTCATTCCGGTACTCCGCATGTTCGGCTTCCGCCGCGTGCTCATCGTCAACGGCATCGTCACCACCGGCTCCGTCTTGCTCTGCGCCCTCTTCACTCCGTCGACCTCTCCCTGGCTGATCGTCGCTATCCTCTTCTTTCACGGCGC
>CAXTPN010000142.1:0-6394 GCA_964246125.1 uncultured Acidobacteriaceae bacterium | reverse complement strand
TCGAGTCGGTTCCACCCAACTCTCCGCTCACCGCCCAAGCCCGCACCCTTTTTCAGGCCTACGGCGACTTCCTACGCGCCACCCAGGCCTGCGGCACCTTCAACTTCTCCCGCTACGAAGAAGAAACCGCAACCCTCCCCGCGTTCTACTCCGGCCACCATGGCGAAGTCCTCCTCGCCCTCGCCGATGACCAACCCGCCGCCTGCATCGCCTACCGCGCCGCCATCTTCAACAGCACCGACGATCCGCAAACCGCCGAGATCAAGCGCCTCTTTGTCGCCCCCGCCTTCCGCGCCCGCGGCCTCGCCCGGCGGCTCGTCGCCGAAGCCCTCGCCCGCATCGCCGCCCGCCCGTGCGCCCGCGTCATCCTAGACACTGACATCGTCAACATGCCCGGAGCCCTCGCCCTCTACCAATCCTTCGGGTTCCGCGAGTACGCCCCCCACCTCGGCAACATCGCTTTCCTCGATCTGAACCTGCATCCCCTGGAAACAATCAAGCAACCGAAAGTTTGAACGACGCCGGCAGCAGCTCCCCTAGGGTGCAGGTCGAGGATTCACCCGCCCCTGCCGGAAACACGACCAGCGCGTCCGGCCCGGCGAACTCGGCGATGGTCTGCCGGCACGCTCCGCAGGGCTGGCACGCCGTGCCGTTCAGGTTGTGAACCGCAATCGCCACAATCCGGATGGCCGGCCCATACTGCGCGACAGCCGCAGCAATCGCCGTCTGTTCCGCACACGTGGTCAGCCGGTACGAGGCGTTTTCAACATTGCAGCCCGTGACGATCTCGCCGGATTCAAGCAGGACGGCCGCGCCGACATAAAAACGGCTGTAAGGTGCGTAGGCCTGGTGGGCGGCAGTCGCTGCCCGTCCCCGCAATTCTTCCATCTGTGTGGGCAAGACCATGCTCTGGAGGGTACGGGGTCCGCACAGCCCCTTGCAAGGCAGGCGATCAGCCCACCCTCAAGAGATTTACAACCCGGGTCGATAAGGGGGATGTGGATGACCTGACACAGGAGTTTTTGGCGGAAAGCCTCGAAGGTCTGGATCGGATGGATCGGTGCCTCACCGATCTCGAGTTGCGTCCGGATGATTCCGAGTTGCTGAGCGAAATCTTCCGCGCCGTTCATACCATCAAGGGCACCACAGGCTTCCTCGGGTTCAGCCGGCTGGAAAAGCTGGCGCATGCCGGCGAGAACCTCCTTGGATCGCTGCGCGATGGCCGCCTCAAGGCCACGCCGAATCTGGTCACAGGACTCCTCCGCCTCATGGATGGCCTGCGCTCCATCCTGGGGGTCATCGAGAAGACCGGCAAGGAAGGAAGCCGGGCCTCCGACAACGACGATGAATTGATCGCCGTCATCGGTGAGCTCAATCGGGCCGCATCGCACAACGGCGATGACTCCGCCGATCTCCATGTGGAAGCCCGCGAAATATTCGCGGAAGAGTTTGCCGGAACCCATGAGCCGCCTGTCAAAGCCGATCTCGTGGCAAGCAGCGGCCTGGGCGAGAAAACCCTGCGCATCGACGTGGAAGTGCTGAACCGCATGATGAATCTCGTGGGCGAGCTGGTGCTGACCCGAAACCAGCTTCTCCAAAGCAACGTCGAGGCAGCCATCTTTCCCGAGCTCGCGCGCCGCCTCGACAGCGTCACCGCCGACCTGCGCGAAACCGTCATGCAAGCCCGCATGCAGCCCGTCGGACATCTCTTCCAGAAGTTCCCCCGCATGGTGCGCGATCTCGCGAAAAGTTGCGGAAAGCATGTGCGCATCGAGTTTTCAGGCCAGGAGACCGGACTCGACAAGAGCCTGCTGGAGGCCATCAAAGATCCCCTGACGCACGCGGTGCGCAACGCCGTCGACCACGGCATCGAGGAGCCGCAGCAGCGGGCGCGTGCAGGCAAGCCCGTCCAGGGCGTAGTTCGGCTTACCGCCCGCCAGCATAACGGAGCCGTGATGGTGGAAATCTCCGATGACGGAGGTGGAATCTCTCCGGCGCGCGTGCTGAAGAAGGCCATCGAACGCCAGTTGGTTACCGAGGAGCAGGCGGCTGCCATGACCGAGCGCGAGGTCCTCCAGATGATCTTCCTGCCGGGCTTTTCCACGGCCGCGGCGGTCACCCATGTGTCGGGCCGGGGCGTGGGCATGGACGTCGTCCTCGCGAACGTCGAAAAAGTCGGCGGCACCGTCGAGCTGGAATCCCACGAGGGCAAAGGCACGACGCTGCGTATGCGCGTTCCCCTCACTCTGGCCATCGTACGCGCCCTCGTGGTTCGCAGCGGGGGACAAAGCTTCTGCCTCCCCCAGGGTGCGCTGGCGGAGCTCGTCTATGTGCCCTCGCGAGACGCCGCCATCGCTGTCGAGCGCATCGGCGAGGCCGAGGTCTACCGCCTGCGCGAGCGGCTGCTGCCTATGGTCCGGCTGGATCGCCTGCTAGGCCTAGACGCCCCCGCGTCGCAGCCCGCTCATCTCGATAAAACCGTCACATATGGAGCGCACGGTTTCTACCTCGTCGTCCTGGAAACGGAGGGCTGCCGTTACGGGCTGGTGGTCGACGACCTCATGGCGCCCGAGGAAATCGTCGTCAAGCCGCTCAGCGCGGTGCTGCGCGAAATTGGCGTGTTCTCCGGCGCGACGGTCTTGGGCAACGGCGCGTTGGCAATGATCCTGGACGTAGCCGCGACCGCGCACCGGGCAGGCGTTCGCCCGGAAACTGAGGAGAATGCGCCCGTGCCGATGTTGAAAGCAAACAGGCAGGCGGCCAGCTCGTCCTTCCTCATCTTCGAGGATCGCGTCAACGGTCGCCAGACCGAGCGCATGGCCCTGCCGCTCAGTGCCGTGGAGCGCATCGAGACCGTGGCGTTGCACCAGGTCGAGTACGCCGGCGGACGGCCTCTGCTCCAATATCGCGGCGAGCTCTTGCCCCTGGTCGATGCCGGCGGCGTCTTGCGCGAGCTGATGGAGAGCGGCAACGAAGAAGCCAGCGCAACCGTGCTCATCTGTGATCGCGCCAGTGACCGCGCTGGTGACCGCGCCGCGGACCGCACACTGGACAGGTCCGGCCCAGCCGTAAAAGCATTTACCCAGCGACTCGGCATGGTAGTCCGCAGGGTGGTCGATGTCGCGACCGGCGAGTTGATGGATAGAGACGTGCAGATCTGCGACGAGCGGCTCGCCATGGTCAACGACCGGCTCACCGTGGTGCATGAAGCGTTTGCGCACAGTGACCGCTGGAGGAATGTAGCGTGAGAGTAATGGAGCGGACGGACCACGAAAGGCCTGCATCCAGCAGCGCCAAGGAGGCGGAGCAGCAGCAGACAGTCTCGCTGTGCTCGCTTACCGCCGCCGACATTGTCTTCGGCATCGATACCCGTAAGATTCGCGAGGTGCTCGGCCCCAGGACGCTTGATCGGGTCCCGTTGGCCGCCGCATACATCGGCGGAGTGCTTCCATACCGCGGCGAGGTCTTGACCGCGGTAAGCCTGAGAGCGCTGCTCGGCGTCCCGCCCGCGCCCGGTGCCGGTTGCGTCCTCGTCCTCGACGGCGAAGCGGGCGAGGAGCGTTTCGGCCTGATGGTCGACAGCGTAGGTGGTGTCGTGGTGCTCGAACGCAAGACGCTCGCCGAGAATCCGGCCACGCTCGATGAGGTCGGCAAGGCAATCTACAGCGGCGCTTACCGAATGCAGGACGGCCTGCTCATCGAACTTGATCCCAGCCGGCTGAACCCCTCCCGCTTGAGCGAAACCGGCTTGTTCGGCCATGCCGCGAACCTGAAAAGGCACGCGGACCGCAGGGAGGCGCGATGAAAGCTCTCATCGTGGATGACTCCATGTTCATTCGTGATTACCTGCGTCAGCACCTTGAGCGTATGGGCGTCGCGTGCAGCGATGTCGATAGCGGCGAGGCGGCTCTGCAAATCCTCGTGGCCCATCAGTTCGACGTCATGATGCTGGACGTCAACATGGGAGGAATGAGCGGCCTGCAATGCGTCAAGCGGCTGCGCGACGAGCGCATGGCCCCCCGCATGAAGGTCATGATGGTCACCACGGAGGCGGACAACAGCTTCATCAATCGCGCGCTCGAGTACGGGGCGGACGAGTTCCTCATGAAGCCGTTCACCCCCCAGAGCCTGCGCGAAAAACTCGTGCTGCTCGGCCTCGAAGTAGCTTGAGGCGCAGTTTCAGGATGAAACTTCTAGCGAAGGCTCAGTGAGGACATGCATGCGCAGTGATGGAGAGCGGAGAGTGCGGGTGCTGGCCGCGGATGACTCCGTGGTCATGCGCGAGGTGATGCGAACCATCTTCGCCATGCACGAGGAGAACGGCGACGTGCTGTTGCCGCCAATGGAGCTATGCGGCGTCGCGCGCGACGGCATCGAGGCGCTCGAGCAGGTCCAGGCTCTGCGCCCCGACGTGCTGCTGCTCGATCTTGAAATGCCGCGGCTGAATGGCATCGGCGTCCTGGCCGCGCTCAAGACCGCCGCCCCCCTGCTGCCCGTCATCCTGTGCAGCACACACACACAGCGCGGCGCGCGCGCCACGCTCGACGCCCTGACCCACGGAGCCAAGGACTATGTAGCCAAACCCGAACACCAGAGAAACTATCGGACGGCGCTGGAGTCCCTCACCCGGCAGTTGCTGCCCAAGATTGCGGCCCTGGTAAACCACTCCCACGGCGTTGCGACGCACGGCCAAGGAGCGGCGGCGGCCCGAACCTGCGACGGCTGCGCGCGCGTTGACGTCGTGGTCATCGGTGTCTCCACCGGCGGCCCGGCGGCCCTCGAGACCATGCTGCCCCGGCTGCCCAGGGATTTCAGCGTGCCTGTGCTGGTCGCGCAGCATATGCCTCGGCTCTTTACCGGAGCGCTGGCGGAGCGCCTGAACCAGCTCTGCCGGATGCCCGTGCAGGAGGCCCGGGACGGAGTGGCCATCGAGCCGGGAAGAATCTGGCTCGCGCCCGGAGACTCGAATATGGAGATTGCGGCTGGAGTCGCGCGAGGGTCCAGGGTTGAAGTCGTGAAACTTCGCGACGGCGGCCCGAGCAACGCCTGCCGGCCATCCGTGGACGTACTGTTCGATTCCGCGGCAAAGGTCTACGGCGCCGGAACCCTGGCCGTCGTCATGACGGGGATGGGCTCGGATGGCACCGCGGGCGCGCGAAAGGTGCGTGCCGCCGGAGGCGCCGTGCTCGCCCAGGATGAGGCGAGTTCCACCGTCTGGGGAATGCCCGCGCGGGTCGCCGACGAGGGCCTCGCCTCCGCCGTGCTGCCCCTCTGGATGCTCGCGGGCGCCATCAGCCAGCGCGTCCAGGCCGGAAGAACCCAGGCCGGAAGAACCCAGGCCGGAAGAACGATCGCCGAAGCCCGGCGGGAGGTGCTTCATGGCGTGCTCTGACGGAGACTACGCTTATCTCAGGGAACTCGTGTTGGCTCAATCCGCCAACCTCATCGACCCGTCCCGCAACGCGCTCTTCGAAATGCGCCTCACCCCCATTGCGCGAGTCGCGGGCGCTGCCAATCTCGAAGGCCTGGTCAGCATCCTGCGGGTGGACCGCGCCACCCATCTGCATCGCGCCGTGGCCGAAGCCATGACCATCAATGAGACCAGCTTCTTTCGCGACGCCAAGCCCTTCGAGGCGCTATGCACAAACGTGCTGCCCAGGCTCATCGAGCAAAACCAGGCCCAGCGGCGTCTGCGCATCTGGAGCGCCGCCAGTTCCACCGGGCAGGAGGCCTACAGCATCGCCATGACGCTGATCGAAAACTTCCCGGAGCTTGCAACCTGGGATGTCAAAATCATCGGCACCGACATCTCCCGCCACGTCATCGAGTATGCAAGGAAAGCGCGATATCGCCGCATGGAAGTAAACCGCGGCCTCCGCGCGAAGATGCTCGTCAAATACTTCGAGCGCGACGGCGATGATTGGGAGGTCTCCGCCAAAGTGCGCGCGCTCTGCGACTTCCAGGTCCTCAACCTCTGCGCGCCCATGCCCCGCCTGCCCGTATTCGACCTGGTCATGCTGCGCAACGTGCTGCTCTACTTTCCGCCGCAAGACCGCACCTGCGTTTTCAGCGACGTACACCGCCGCATGAACCCCCAGGGCTTCCTCGTGCTCGGCAGCGCGGAGCAAGCCGAAGACTCCACCAACCTCTTCAAAGCCGAATTCGCGGCCGAAACATACTTCTACCGGCCCGTAGCCGGAGGCAGTTAGACACTATGTAGCCCCATACAGCACGCATGCGCTATATAGCGGCACACAGCACGCACCACGCAGCGGCATTTGCACGCGATGCACCGCTACAAAACCCACGCGCAATGCAGCGCCACAAGAGCATGCGCAATGCAGCGGGCACAAGACCACGCACCATGCCGCGAGCACAAAAGCACGCACCATGC